>NZ_JAZKRW010000118.1:0-8862 GCF_036626415.1 Salinibacter sp. | reverse complement strand
GGTTGGACGCCTCGACCGTGTCGAAGTCGACGAGGCCGATGCGCCCGACGCCCGCCGCGGCGAGGTACGTGGCGGCAGGGGAGCCGAGGCCGCCCGCCCCGACGAGCAGGACGGACGAATCCTTGAGCGCCTCCTGTCCCTCGCGTCCAAACTCGGGAAGCGTGAGGTGGCGACTGTAGCGCTGGAGCTCATCGGGGGACAGCTCCGACTGTTTCTGGTTGGGGGCAGCAGTGGTCGTAGGCATCTGGTGTATACGGAATGGTTGGCCAAAGTGAGATTTCGTATTGCGTGTTTCGTATTGCGTATAAGTCGACACTGTGCGGATACGAAATACGGAATACGCACTACCAACCAGAATCAGGTCTATTCGTCCTGGTCGTGGCGGTGCAGTGAAACGTGGGCGTTCATCCGCCCGCAATCGAGGGCACGATGGAGACCTCGTCGCCCGCCTCCAGCGGGGTCTCTACGCCCTCGCCAAATCGCACGTCGTCGTCGCCGACGTAGATGTTCACGAACTGGCGCAGCTCGTCGTCCTCGTCGTAGAGGTTGTCGGCGAGGTCGGGGTAGCGGTCCACGAGGGCCCGGAGAGCGGTGTCGACCGTGTCGGCCTCCACCTCGACGGTTGACTGGCCGTCGGCGGCGGAGCGGAGCGGGGTGGGAATGCGGAGGGTGACGGTGGTGTCGGTGGTTGGCATGGTTGGTGTTGACCGTTGGAAGGTTGAAACTTCGAAGTGTGAAGACGTGTGGTGCAGCGTTGTCAGGCGGTCTCGGGAGCGCGCACATCGATCGCCTCGCGCCGAAACTCCGAGCGATCCGGGGCGAGGGTCCAGGCAGTCAGGTCTTCGGGCGTGCCGTCGTGGACGGAGACGATGACGTAGGTGTAGCCGGGGAAGGTGGCCTCCTCCACGTCCGTCTCCGAGGGGCGGGCCGGGTGGTCGGGGTGGGAGTGGTAGACGCCCACGACGTCGAGGCCCTGCTCCTGTGCCGCCGCGTCGGCCTCGCGGTAGTCGTCCGCCGTCAGCTCGTAGCGCCGTTCGCGATTCTCGGTGCGGCGGTTCGTGGCCCGGTGAAGGGCCGCGACGCGGTTGTCGCCGTCGTCCGTCACGGTGCCGAGCAGGAAGCCACACCCCTCCTCTGGGTAGGCGTCGGTGCCGTGCTGACGGATGGCGTCGAGGATCGGTTCGGTCGTTTCCATTCAGGGGCTGCGTTGGTGAAACGGGGAATTGATGCGTGAAACGGGACGCGTGAGACCCATGACGCGTAAAACGTGATGCGTAAAACATGATGCGTGAGGCATGAGAACGCTGCCAGTGCTCCGTCACGATCACGCCTCACGTATCACTCTTCATTCCAAAAGTCGTCACTCAGGTAGCGGGTGCCGGTGTCGCAGAGAATCGTGACGACGGTGCCGGCGTCGAGCGACCGGGCCACGTCGAGGGCGGTGGCCACGTTCGCCCCCGCCGACGGGCCGACGAGCAATCCCTCCTCCCGGGCCAGTCGGCGCGTCATGTTGACCGCGGCCTCGGTGGTGCATGTGCGGTGGGCGTCGGCGAGGTCCGGCTCGTAGATGCCAGGCACGATGGCGGTCTCCATGTGCTTCAGGCCCTCGAGCGCGTGCATGGCCGTTCCAGGCTGTAGGGCCACGCACTGAATCGACGTGTCGTGCGCCTTCAGGCGGCGTGTGACGCCCGTGAAGGTGCCGGTGGTGCCGAGGCCCGCGACGAAGTGGGACACCGAGCCGTCCGTCTGCTCCAAAATCTCAGTGCCGGTGCCGTCGTGGTGGGCGCGCCAGTTCGCGTCGTTGTTGTACTGGTCAGGGTAGAAGTAGCGGTCCGGATGCGCGTCGACGATCTCCTTCACGCGGCGTTGGGCACCGTCCGTGCCCGCCATCGGGTCCGTCAAGAGAAGCTCGGCCCCGTAGGCACGGAGCACCTTCTTGCGCTCCGCGGAGGCATTTTCGGGGAGGGCGAGGGTGACGTCCAGCCCCTTCGCCGCGCCGATCATGGCGTAGGCGATGCCCGTGTTGCCGCTCGTCGCGTCGATGAGCGTCTGGGTGGGGAGGAACGTGCCGGCGTCGAGCCCCGCCTCGATCATGCGGAGGGCCGGGCGATCCTTCACCGAGCCGCCGGGGTTCAGGTGCTCCGCCTTGGCGCAGACCGTCACGGCGTCCGGCAGGTCGGCCGTCAGGGCATCGAGCCGCAGGAGGGGCGTCTGGCCGATGGCGTCGACCAGGGGCGCCGACGAGACGGCCGGATTCGTGGGGGGAGCGGAGGCAGCACGCATGGGGGCAAGCGGTCGAGGGGACAAAAGAAAACGCCTCTCGCGGCGGGGCCGGAGAGGCGTGAGGCGTCAACAACATGTCGGGGCCCGTTCACTGTGTCGCTCCACAGGCCTGAGGGGCACCGACCGAACGCGGCCTCTCCGTAGACGAGCAGCACCGACACCAACAACGACATCGGACGGCCTCGGGGGCCATCGTCGCACAGGCCGCAATGGGGGGAAGGAAGTGCTGCATGAGGGGGGCGTGGAGAGACCCAAGTTCAAAATCTGAGTGCTGATACCTGAGCGGGCGCGCAGACGTTCCCGGAGTCGAGGGGACGTCACATTCTCGAAAGGGCCGTGCAGGCCACCCCGCGCTCCACAAATCAAAGGTCGCCGGCGTTCGCCAAAGCGCGCACCTCCTCCACCCGCTCGGCGATGTCCCGCAGCTCCGCGTCGGACTTGCGCCGGACGTTGGCGAGCTGGAAGTTCATGCGCCGGTTGCCCGAGAAGGTCTCCTGGTGTCGGTCCAAAAAGTTCCAGTAGAGCGACGTGAACGGGCAGGCGTCGTCCCCAACGGCTGTGTCCGGGTCGTAGCGGCAGTGCGAGCAGTAGTTGCTCATCCGGTTGATGTACTTCCCGGACGCCGTGTACGGCTTGGTGCCCACGGTGCCCCCGTCGGCGTAGAGGGCCATGCCGACCATGTTGGGGGTGGAGACCCACTCCCAGGCGTCGACGTACATCGCCTCGTGCCACTCGTTCATCTGCTGCGGGTCCACGCCGTAGAGCAGCCCGAAGAGCCCCATCACCATGAGGCGGGGGATGTGGTGCGCGTAGCCGTGCTCCCGGACCTGGCCCACGCACTCGCTCAGGCACCGCATGTCCGTGTCGCCGGTCCAGTAGAATTCGGGCAGGTCCTCGGTCGCGTCCAGCGCGTTGCGGTCCACGTACTCGGGGGCGTGCAGCCAGTAGACGCCCCGCACAAACTCGCGCCAGCCGAGAATCTGGCGCACGAAGCCCTCCACGGCGTTGAGGGGGGCGTGGTCGTCGTGGTACGCCTCCTCGGCGGCCCGGACCGCCGTCATCGGGTCGAGCAGCTTGAGGTTCAGGGCGCACGAAAGGCGCGAGTGGTAGAGGAAGGCCCGGCCCGTCCACATCGCGTCCTGGTACGTGCCGAAGTTTGGCAGCCGGTGCTCCACAAAGTCCGCGAGGGCTTCGTGGGCCTGGGCGGGGGTGACGGGCCAGCGGAATTCGTCGAGCGCCCCCGGTGCGTCGGCAAACTGGGTGCGCACCAGGTCGAGCACATCTTCGGTAATGGCGTCGCGCTCGAATGTGGGGCCCTCCGGCACCATGCCCGGCCCGTCCGCCCCAAAGCTCTCCTGGTTGTCGTCGTCGAAATTCCAGTCGCCCCCCACAGGGTCGCCGTCGTCGGTGACGAGGACATCGTATTCGCGGCGCCGCTCGCGGTAGAAGTACTCCAGCGTCAGCTCCTTGCGCCCATCGGCCCACTGCTCGAAGGTGTCGTGGGTCGCCAGAAAGTGGTCGTCAGCGTGCACGCGGAGCGGGACGCCCATCTCCTCGCACACGGCCTCGAGGGCCTCCAGGAGCGCGTGGCGCCCCGGCTCGGTCATGGCGACGCGCTCGGGCTGATGCTCGGCGAGCTGCTGCCGCAGAAAGGCGGGGGCGTCCTCGGCCGCGGCCGGGGCGTCGGCCGGCTGGTAGTGGACGGTCCAGCCGTGGTCGCGCAGGTCGTCCCGGTAGTGGCGCATCGCCGCGAAGCCGAGGGCGAGGCGCTGCTTGTGCTCCGCGTATCGGTCCCGGTGCACGTCCGCCTCCGTCATCGCCACGGCGTCGCGGCCCGGGTCGCCCTTCTGCAGGACGGTGGCGTCGCGGTCGAGTTGGTCCCGAAGGACGAGGATCAGGGTCCGCATGGAAGCACCGAGGGAGCGAAGAAAAGGAGAGCGGGGGACCGAGCGGGGGCGTTTCCGGCTCGCCCTTGCGCCCGGCCGGGAACGGCGCAGTGTTGCGCTATCCGGGGCGCACCGTGCTCAGGCCGCCGTCCACGCCGATGACCTGTCCGGTCACCCAGTCCGTTTCGGGGTCGAGGAGCCACGTGACCGCCGGGGCTACGTCCTCCGGCGTGCCGACGCGGCCCAGGGCGTGCATCTTCTCGGACTGCTTCCGGCCCGCCTCGGAGCTGAGGATCTGCTCCGACATTTGGCTCGTCGACCGCTCGCCGCCGCCGATGAGTCCCGGAGCCACCGCGTTCACCCGGATGCCCCGCCCCGCGTAGGTGGCGGCCGCGGCCTGCATGAGGCCCGTAACCCCGCCCTTGGCCGCGGCGATCGCCTCGTGGTTCTTGAGGCCGGTGCGGGACACCGCGGAGGTCATGAGCACGATCGAGCCGCCCTCCCGCATCATGGGCCGCCCGGCGGCCTTCACGGTGTTGAAGGCCGTGTCGAGGTTTTTCTCGATCTGCGTCCGGTACTCGTCGATGCTGGTGAGGTGGGCGGGCTTGAGCAGGACCGAGCCGACGAAGTTGACGACCCCGTCGAGGCCCCCGTAGGTGTCGGTAGCGTGCGACACGGCGGCCTGCACCTGCTCGAACTCAGTGGCGTCGAGCGGCATCGCGTCGCCGCCAGTGGCAGCGGCCAGGTCGTCCAGGTCGCTCTCGGTGCGGGCCCCGAGGACGAGCTGTGCGCCGTCGTCGGCAAGCCGGTGGGCGACCTCGGTCCCGATGCCGCCGGTTGCGCCGAGAAGAAGATAGACAGGAGAATCAGAAGCCATAGGGCAGAAGGGGAAGCTGTAAGGAGACGAACATTCTTTCTAGACCCGCTCATTCTCCAGGTTCGACAGGAGAAACACATATTCGCGGATCGTTACGGCCCCATGCAGGCGGCTGCGCCCGCACAGCGTGTCGGTGTTGGGGGGCGCAGTGTGCCGATGACGTAGAGACGCTCATTCGGGGCCTCGACCTCGCTATCGAGGCGAGAGGTGGAATGAAGAGGGGGACGCCGCCGGTCGCCGGTACGGAATCCAGACCGGTGGAGTTGGGGGCCGGGGGCAGGCACAGGTCCAGCCGACATCCAAGCGCGAAAAAGAAAATGCCCAGCCGGCGGTCACCGACTGGGCGCGTGCTCCCCGGGCTGGATTCGAACCAGCAGCCCTGCGGTTAACAGCCGCATGCTCTACCGTTGAGCTACCGAGGAATCGAAGGCAAGATGGGAAGGAAGCAGGAGCAGCGGCCTTCCCAAAAGACCTGATGCGCGAAACGGCACGGTGCTGGCCTGGGTTCCGACGATTCCGCATGACATCCGGGCCGTCGTCCCCAACACCGCCCCTCTACGCCGGGGGATTGATGTTCTTTTCACGGGGGCGAGACCCGGGGGCGCAGTCCAGGGGGTTTACTCGTTGAGGGACGGCCCGCCATGGCGACGAAACCACTCCAGCACGTGGGCGGCCTTGGCGGCCAGGTGGCTTGGGCGGGCGCCGATGCTGTGGGACGCCCCCGGAACGCGGACGAGCGCCGTCTCCACCTCTTGCAGCTTCAGGGCCTGGTAGAACTGCTCCGATTCGGACATCGGAGTGCGGTAGTCCTCGGTGCCCGTCATCAGCATGGTCGGCGTCGTCACGTTGTCGACGTACGAGAGTGGGGAGCGCTCCATGTAGTGGTCTTCGTGGTTCCAGGGCATTCCCGGAAACCAGTACTTGACGCCGTACGGATACATGTCCGCCGTGAGCGCCCAACTGTACCAGTTGATCACCGGCTTGGCGGCCACGGCGGCGCGGAAGCGGTCGGTGTGGCCCACGATCCAGGACGTCAGGACGCCGCCGCCGCTTCCGCCCGTCACGTAGAGGCGATCTTCATCCACGTAGCCGCGCTCCAGGACGGCGTCCACGCCGGACATCAGGTCGTCGTAGTCGTGCCCGGGATAGTCGTGGTGGATCGCGTTGCCGAAGTCCTGCCCGTAGCTGGTGGAGCCGCGGGGATTGGTGTAAAGCACCACGTAGCCGGCGGCGGCGTACAGCTGCACCTCCGCGGAGAAGTAGGGGCCGTACGAGGCGAAGGGGCCGCCGTGAATTTCCAGGACCAAGGGATAGTCCTCCGAAGGGTCAAAATTGGGCGGGGTTACGACCCAGCCCTCGATCGTGCGGCCGTCGTGGGACGACTCGTACGTGATTTCTTCGACGCTGCCGAGGGCGGCCTGATCGAACAGGTCGTCGTTCAGGGCCGTGAGGACCCGCGATTGCTGGCCGGCCCGCGCCACCGCCACGTCGGCGGGGCGCTGGGACGTGGCGTGCGTGTAGGCCACCCGTCCGTCGGAGGCGAGGCTAAAGGAGCCGCTCGTGTACGGGCGGCCGATGGAGGTCCCCCCCACATTTTCTGCCACGACGCGCCGGTCGCCGTCGAGCGTGGTGCTGCCAATCTTGGTGGAGCCCTCGTCCACGTACTGGAAGACGATGCGCTCGCCGGTGGCGGTGAACGTGGGGGCCTGGACGTCCCGGCCGAAGCCCTCGGTGAGGAGGCGCGCGTTGGTGCCGTCGCGGTTCATCACGTACAGCTTGGTCACCTGATAGCCCTGCTCGCGGTCGTCGAAGCCGGTGTAGGCGATCGTGCTGCCGTCCGGAGACAGGGCCACGTCGCCGTCCGGCCCCTGGCGGTTGGTGAGGGCCGTCACGGCCCCGCTTGCGACATCCACGGCGTACACCTCGGTGTTGAGCGGGTCGAGGCGCCGGTCTTCGTGCCGATTGGCGCTAATGAGGAGCGTCTCGCCGTCGGGGGTCCAGGTGGGGGTGCCGCCGTGGTCGTAGGGGCCGCTCGTGATCTGTCGTGGCGTGCCGCCCGACGCCGACACCGTAAAGAGCTGCGTATGGCCCTTCTCGGTGTATCCGCCGCCGTCAGAGCGGTAGTAGGTCTGGTCGATGACGTCGGGCCGCTCCGCCCAGTCGGCCCCCTCCGGCGGGCTCGGCATGCGGGCGAAGGGCTGCGCCTCCGACGGGACGAACATCGAGAAGGCCAGCCGATCCCCCTCCGGGTCCCACGAGAGGCCACTCGGGGACTCGTCGAGCTGCGTGATTCGGGCGGTTTGGCCGGTGTCCATCCACCGGACGAAGATCTCGGCCCCGTCCCCCTCCGTGGATGCCACGTAGGCGACCCGGTCGCCGCTGGGGGACCAGCGAGGCTGCGACGCATTCGTCCCCGGAGCAGTAAGGGGCCGATGCCCCGATCCGTCCGCGCGCACGATCCAGAGCCGGGAGGCCCGGTGGTCCTTCATCTTGTCCATGAAGGTGCGGGCGTAGACGACCCGGTCGCCACTCGGCGAGATCTGTGGGTCCGACGCGTACTCCAGGTCGAACACGTGCTCCAGGTCGAAGGCGAGGGAGTCCTGAGCGTACTGCGCCTGGGCCGGGGAGGCGGCCCCCGCGAGGCCGCCGAGGACGAGACCGAGTAACGCAAGAAGGCACACACTTCGAAGACGCACACGTCGCATGAGGCACGGGGCAGTTAATAAGCGGGATCGACAATTGGCAACGTACAAACCGAATTCGGAGAGTGCGAGCCCTGACCTGGGGCAAGGGGCGGGTGTGCGGTAATTTCAAGGAACATTTCGGGAGGTCGTGGGCGTTGGCTGGGTCCACATTTTGATGCCCGAGTGGCGGAATTGGTAGACGCGCGTGATTCAGGGTCACGTGGCCCTTGCGGCCGTGGAGGTTCGAGTCCTCTCTCGGGCACCAAGCGACAGCTATAAAAACGCCCCTCAGCGCCTGAAAATGGCGGCCTGAGGGGCGTTTTCTGTTGGGGCGTCTTGCCGATGGTGCAGAGGACTGCAAGGTGCCCCTGAACCGAACGGTCGAAGGAATGCTGTAGAAAATCGCTTGTCCTCAATGCAAAAACCCCACGCCGGGTTGGTCTCTGGAAGGGACTCCCGACGCGGGGCGCCCACAGCTACGTGGGCAAGATCAGCACACCGTTTTGGGCGCGCCTCTGTCGTGAACACACCCAAGTTGCTGACAATGCACAGTTCGGTCGTTTGAGAGATGGCGACTGTTACGGCGCGTTGGGCCGTCCACCGTGGGAGTGGTCTCACGACGGGATCGCCTGCCCGCTCCGAGCGCCAACTTGTGCCAACATGGGAGGGGCTGTCCGCGCCGCCGAACCCCGATGCGTAATACGCCCGGCCGGAGGGGGGCGGACGAGTTGGGGACGGAACTGAGGTTTTCTTACCATGGTGGGGCCCGCTGCCGTCCCCGGTCTCGCCTTGGATGCGAGCGGGTGTGTCTCTCTTTCATAGCCCTGTGACTCCGTGTGGCCAGCGCCCCTTGCCGCATATTGTGTACCGGCGACCTTCACCTCGGTCGCTACCCGTCCGGGGTGCACTCGCGAGACCGAGAGTGGGCGGTCGACCGGGTGTGGGAGAACACGGTGTCGTACGCCATACAACAGGCGGTGGACGGGGTGGTGCTGACCGGCGATGTTGTCGACGCCCAAAACAAACGCTACGAGGCGCTGGGGCCGCTCCAGCGAGGCCTCCGCCGGCTTGGAGACGCAGGCATCCCGGTCGTGGCGGTGGCCGGAAACCACGATTTCGACGCGCTGCCCCG
>NZ_JAZKRW010000117.1:0-8892 GCF_036626415.1 Salinibacter sp. | reverse complement strand
ACCGACTCGACGGCCTCCAGAATGTTGTCGCCCCCGCGCTTCGTCACGTTCAGCGAGATGACGGGCACCGACGCGTCGTTCCGTGGGGCGGAGACGAGCTCGCCCTCCGCGTTCTCCTCCTGCAGGACCCGGAGCCGGGCGTAGGTGCTGCGGTCCTCGAACCCGAACACCACGTCCGCCACGTCCCGCACGTGCACGGGATTGCCGTTGGGGGCGCCCACCACCAGGCCGGGGATTTGCTCCTCTGGATCGTCGAACCGGCCGTCGACGCGAACCAGGTAGTTGAGGCGGTCCACGTCGATGGAGCCGCCGGGAATGTTGCGGTTCTCGCGCTGGATGGTGCCCACGAGGTCCTGAAACGTAAGGCCGTACCCTTTCAGGGCCGTCAGGTCCACGTTCACCTGTACCTCCCGGGTGAGCCCCCCGACCAGGTTGGCCTCCAAGATGCTGGGAATGCCCTCAATCTCGTCCTGAAGGTCCTTCCCCACCTCTTTGAGGCGGGCCAGCGAGTAGTCCGCCCCCAGGTTCACCGTCATGATGGGAAAGTCCTCCGTGTTGATCTCGCTGACGATCGGGTCGTCCTCGATGTTGCTGGGGAGGTCGGGCTGGGCACGGTCGACCGCGTCCTTGACGTCCTGGTAGGCCTTGTCGTTGTCCATGCTCGGGTCGAACTCGGCCACGATGGTGGACACGCCCTCCGTGGAGGTGGACCGGAGCTCGTCGATGTCGTTGACGCTACTAATCTCCTGCTCCAGCGGCTGGGTCACGACCGACTCGATATCGTCCGGGCTGGCCCCAGGATAGACCGTCGTCACCACGACCGTTGGAATTTCGATGGACGGGGCCGACTCCTTCGGAATGGTGAGGTAGCTGTACAGCCCCCCGCCCACGATGAGTAGGGTAAGGACGAAGATGGCCGTCCGGTATTTGATCGACAGGTTGGTAATCTTCATGGATGGGCCGGTCCGGAAGGGGAGAGAGCAAGAGGACGCAGCGGGGCAGGCTGCCGGCTAAGGGGTGGCGCTGGGGGACGAGGCGTCCGCGGCGGCGTTCTCCGCGTCATCGGCGGCCGGGTCGGCGGCGTCGGCGTCGTCGTACTGCTCGACCACCTCCACCCGGTCGCCCGTGGCCACGTCCGACTGGCCGACGGTGATGAGCTCGTCGCCGGGCGAGAGGCCGGAGCGCACGACCACGCGGTTGCCGCTGGCGGGGCCGAGGGTCACCCGACGCGACTGGACGACGGCGCCGGAGTCCGTCCGGGTCACCGTGTACGCGTCGAGCCCGTCCTCGTCGCGGCTGATGGCCGAGCGGGGGGCGACGAGCACGTCCGTGAGCCGCTCCCGCACCACGAACACCTTCGCCACCATCTCGGGCTTGAGGCGGCGCTCCGGGTTGGCGATCTCGACCTCGATGGAGAACGTGCGGCTGGCCGGGTCGATGGTGTTGCCGACGAATGCGAGGCGCCCCCAGCGGTCGTCGAGGGTGGCGGACTGAATGCGGACGCGGACGGAGTCGCCCTGCACGAGGTCGTTGGCGTACCGTTCGGGCACCCCGGCCTCTATCCGTACCTGACGCGTGTTGACGAGCCGCACCACCTGCTCGCCGGGGGAGGCCTGCTCGCCCGGCTCCTGCAACCGCGTCTCCACGGTGCCGGCGAACGGGGCGTCGATGCGGGTGCTGGCCAGCTGCTCCTGGGCCTGGCTCAGGTTGGCCCGGGCCTGGTTCAGGGACGCCAGGGCCTGGGTCCGCTGCGACCGCACACTCTCGAACTCCGAAGCGCTGATGATGGAATCGCGGTACAGGGGTTCCTGCCGGTCGTAGGTGTCCTGGGCAAGCTCGTACTGGGCCTGGGCCGACTCGACCTGGGCCCGGGCCTGCTCCACGGCCGCGCGGGCGCTACGCGGATTGATTCGGGCAACCAGCGAGTCCTCCGGCACGCGGGTGCCGCGCTCAGCCACGTGCACGAGCGTCCCGGACGCCTCGGCCGACAGGCTGGCATCGTCAAGGGCCTCCACGCTTCCGGTGACCTCCACCACGTCCTCGAACGGCTGGGGCTGCAGCACGAGGGTTTCGACCCGAACGCGGGTGCGGTCCTGGGCCGCGGCGGTCTCGGTGCGTCCCTCGCCGCCACACCCGGCGAGGAGGGCGACGAGGCCCGTGAGCAAGCCAACCCATAACGAAACGGAGTGAGAGCGACGCATTGACAAAAGAGACCCAGTGACAAAGACGGACGGACAACGAAAACACGGTAGGGGGTTAGGGCCGCCTGGACTCGGCCACGCGCTGGAACGCACTGTCCTCGGAGAGGGGGACGCCCATGGCACGCTCCAGGGCGCTCCGGGCCCGAAGGTAGTCGTGGATGGCCTGCAGGCGGTTGAGGCGGCTCTCGTCGAGTTGATTCGACGCCTCCCGAAGCTCCAGCTGGCTCGACACCCCGTTCTCGACGCGACGACGCGTGTATTCGTAGTTGAGCTCGGCGGTCTCTACGTTTTGCTTCTGGGCCTGCAGCCGCTGGTACGCGGCGCGCAGGGTCCGGAGGGACTGTTCAATTTGAAGCTGGACGACCGAGCGCTGCTGCTCGCGCTGGAGCTCGGCCCGGCGCACGGCCACCTCTCGCTGCTGGATTTGAGACTCCCGCTGGAAGCCGTCAAAAATCGTCCAGCTCAGTTGCAGGCCCACATTTAGGGACGGATTCCAAAAGTCGGAGTGAAAGAAGCCGCGCTCCTGCACCGAGAAGTCGAACGGATCGGTGGGGTTGGAGAGGGTCCGCGAGCGGTCGTCGGGCACGCGGCCCGTGTAGTCGAAGTTGGCTACGGCCGAGACGGTGGGCAGGTACTGCGCCCGGACGGTGTTTTTGTCCACCTCGCGCAGCTCTATGTTCTGGCGTGCCTGTTCCAGGTCGGGTCGGTGCTTGAAGGCCTGTTGCGTGGCCCGGTCCACCGTGAGGTTGAGCAGTGGGTCCGGATTATCAACGGCGAGGGAGCCCTCCAGGGCCACGGGACGGTCCATTGGCAGGGCGAGGGCAAGCTTCAACTGTTCTCGGGCGAGGTCGGCCCGGTTTTCGGCCTGCACCCGCTGGGTGCGCAGGTTCGAGAGCTCCACGTCGGTGCTCAGGCGCTGGAACTTGGGCGTGGTGCCCTCCTCGACTTGGCGCCGTATTTCCGCGAGTGTCTCTTTCGTGCGCTCGACGCTCTGGCGGGCCACACGGGCCTGTTCCTGTGCCAACAAGGCCCCGTAGAAGGCCCCCCGCACGCTGTCGACGAGGGCCTGTCGCTCCCGATCGAGGCCAAGCTGGTTGACGTCTTGGAGCTGCTGGGCGCCCTGCACCGCGGCGAAGGCACTCTGGCTGAAGAGGGTCTGCTGCAGGCTGAGCCCACTGCTAAACTGGTTGTCGACGCCGAAGGGGTTTCCGCCCCCGCCGCCCGGCGTAACGCCGGCCTCCTGCAGCCCCTGCCGCTGCCGTCGCTGAAATTCCTCAAACGAAATGGTCTCGGTGCCCGACTGACGAGCTCGTTCGTTGAACGCGACCCAGTCGGTGGCGTTACCGCCGCCGAAGAGTCCTGTCACGTCGCTGCCGGCGAAGGGGTTGGCGGTCTGGACATTGCGCGTGTAGCTGCCACTCAGGCTCAGTTCCGGGTACAGCTGGCCCCAGGCTTCCCGAATCTGTGCATCGGCGTTCTGGACGTCGAGGCGGGCCCCGCGCAGGCCGTAGCTGCGCTCCAGGCCCACGCGGAGGGCGTCGTCGAGCGTCAGGACGAGCGTAGAATCCGCCCCCGCCGCGGAGGCGGTGGCCGTGGGTTGACCCGTGGCCGGCGATCCCGCCGTCAGAACACCCAGGACCAGCAGGGCCGCCGCGGGCCCCCACGAGGACAGTCGAGTCGGCAGAAGAGGCATCAAAGACCGGTGGTTATTCATCGGAATCCGAGTCGGAGAGCGGCGCCCCCGACGGGGTGGGGGAGAGGCCGTCGAAGAGCAGGGCCGTCAGGAAGTCCGCCGCCCGTTCGGGGTTCTCCAGGGGCCGTGTCGGGCCCGCGGAGGCGTCGGGGGACCCCTGCTGGCGCTCCAGAATGTGGTGCGTCCCCATGCTCCGGAGACTCGTAAACAGAATGTTGGCGATCAACGGGGGAGAGAGCCCCCGGATCTCCCCCCGGCCTATCGCCTCGCGGAGTACAGGGACGAGCGTGCCCAGGACGCGCTCCTGCTGCCTCTCGAAAAACTGGGCGCGCTCGGCCTCGTCGCTGAAGGCAATCGCGTGAATTTCTTTGACCAGGACGAGAAACAGGTCCTGCTGATCGCGAATCGTCTCGAAGTAGCGCACCACGAACGCGTGGACCGTCTCCCGCAGCGGGCGGTCGGCGGCGGACTCGTAGAAGACGGTCCGGATGAGGGCCTCCAGCTCCCGCGTGGCCTCGTCGAAGACGGCCAGAAACAGCTCCTCCTTCCCCCCCTCGAAGTAGTTGTAGAGCGTGCCCTTGCCAAACTCGGCCCGCTCCGCAATCTCGTCGAGCGTCGCGTCGGCGTACCCTTTCTCCGCGAAGACGGCGCGGGCGGCATCGAGCATGGCCTGCCGCCGTCGCTTCCGCTCGCGTTCGCGACGGGACAAAGAGGAACTGGGGGCGTTGGCCATGAATCAGAGCGCTTGGTGGACGCTGCGTCAGGATCTGACTAGTGAGTCACTCGGTGACCGTGTAGTCAGATACAGGGCAAATCGTTCGCCTCGTTTGGGAAACACCCCATGAAGACTGGGTGGGAATCCCGCGAATCGAATCCTGCGGGGGCGGCCCGACGGGTTGAGAGCCGAGCGGATCCGGACTGAGGAGAATTCAGGCCCGGGCCCAGGCGCCAGAAGCGCGGGGGGCAGGGGCGCAGAGGCAAGGGATGTGCTTTGGAGGTCAGCGCCCCACCGGGGAGCCCCCGAGGTCCGCCAGCGACTCATTCAGAAGTGTCAGGCTCTCGTTGGTGTCCACGCGGGCTTCGAGCCGCGTGAGCAGATTGAGGACGCCGACCAGGGCCTTGTTGAGAAAGATAAAGTGTGGGGAGCCCGTGGCGGCCCGGAGCTGGGAGGCCTGCTCAAAGCACTCCTGCAGGCGGCTCCGAAAGTCCGGGTCGCCGAAGTCGAAGGACGACCGACGGTAGGGTTCTACGATGAGCGAGCCGTACCGATCGAAGAACTGCCGCAGCCTGGTCTGTGTGCTCTCAGGCAGGTCGTCGTGGAGGATGTCGAGGGTGTGGAGGAGGCGGGTGATCGCGTTCTCGTCGTCGGCCATGCGGGCCCGGAAGAGGCGCAGCATGTCGTCGCGGAATTGCTGGGGAAAGGTCTTCACGCAGCCGAAGTCGATGACCCCGAGGCGCCCGTCCTCCCGAAAGAGGAAGTTGCCGGGGTGCGTGTCGGCGTGGAGGGTGCGGGCGTTGCCCGCCACCTGCTCGTGGAGGAAGTCCCACAGCAGCTGGCCAAAGTGATTGCGCTCCTCCTGACTCGGCGCAGCGTCGAGGAACGAGTCGAGATGCTGGCCCTCCACGTGGGTCATCGTCAGAACCGTTTCGGCCGTCCGGTCGGGGATCGGGCGGGGGACGACGAGCTTCTCCCCGTCGTACTGCTCCGCAAAGTGGTCGATGTTCTGCGCCTCGTTCAGGTAGTCCGTTTCCTCCTGGAGCCGGGCCTTCACTTCCTCGAAGTGGGCGTCGATCCCGTCGCCCTGGATCAGGCGCTCGAACAGCGTGCGGGCCACCGACAGGTCGGACTCGATGGTCTCCCGTACGTTGGGGTACTGCACCTTCACCGCCACGGCCCGACCGTCGTCGAGGCGGGCCCGGTGCACCTGGCCGAGCGAGGCGGCGGCCATCGCCTCCGGCTCGAAGTCGTCGAAGAGCAGCTCCGGAAAGCCCCCGAGCCCGTCCCGAATCCGCTTGCGCACCAGCGCCTTGTTCATCGGCGGCACGCTGTACTGCGCCTCCGCCATCACCTCCATGAACTCGTCCGGCAGCAGCCCGGTGTCCATGCTCATCGACTGGGCCAGCTTGAGCGCGGTGCCGCGGAGCCGGGTAAACTCCTCAAAGAGATCGCGGGCGTTCTGTGCGTTGAGCTCCTGCTTTCGCGCTTCCGGGTCGTCCGTGCCCGTGGCCCGGTCCATGAGGTACTGGGCGTAGTTCTTACCCACCTTCAACCCCGTTTTGGCAAAGAGGCCGCTCCGTTCCAGCTTGGACGCGGGAAAATCTTCGGAGGCGTCGTCGGTGCTCATCGTAGTGTGGGTGGTTCGAAAGCGCGTTCGATCTCCTCATCGCAAAACGCGTCGACGGAGGGACGTATTGCGTGCTGCGTAGTGCGTAACGAGCGAAGTCGTAGACGTTGCACGAAATACGCAATACGCACTACGGAATACCGCTCGCCGGATTGGGACAACCCGTCCTGGAGAGGACCGTCACTGCCGAGAAAAGAGCCGCCCCACGATTGGGAGCCGGCCCAGTCCCAAGGAGTCGTTTTGCACAATGTACCAGGCCAAGGTCACGCCCCGGGATACGCCCCGGAAGGTCACCAGTTCGGCGACGAACGCAACGAGCTTGTCGACGAGCGCCGTGGTGGCCTCCTGGTCGGGCGTCTCGTCGTGCAGCCAGTGGCGGATGATCGCGAGCGTCACCTCCGTGAGCACCTCATGCACCGGCCACAGGCCCGTGACGAGCTGATTTGTGTTGGGCACCACGTCCGCGTCCGTCAGGAGGTCGCGGAGGGCCTCGCGCACCCCAGATCGAAACGAGGATTGGGACCGCACCCGGGTGCTAAAGGTGGCCTGCACGAAGGCACGTTGCTCTTCAAGCGCGTCGAGCAGGATGTAGTAGAACGAGGCCAGCCGCTCCTCGAAGGAAAAGTCCTCGTACCCGGTCGTGGCCCCCGTAAGCATGCGGTATTGCTCCAGCGTCAGGTCGTAGAAGGCCGGCCGGAGTTCGTCGACCGTCTGGAAGTGACGCTCGAAAACGCTCTCCTTGACGCCCGCCTCGGCGCACACCGCCGAGATAGTGAGGGGGGCGTCTGGTTTCTCTTCGAGACGGAGGGCTGCTTCAACGAGTTGCTTTTTCTCGGCGAACGCGTCGGGGTCGGGAATGGGGTTGAGAGGCCTTTGGGCGAAATGTAGCACAGATTTTCCAACGCACGAGCCCACGGAATTTTCCACGGGGCGGCGTGCCTCGAACCACACGGCCCCCGTGGACCGCACATTCCCCAGCCCGCCCGTCCCGTCGTGGCGGGCAGGGGGGCATCCTCATACCCTACGTTCGGACCGGGCGCTCGGGCACACCGGTGGCCGTTTCGGTCTCGGGGTGGTCGCTCCACTCGTACCAGCCGCCGTCGTAGACTGAGATGTTGGGCCATCCCATCAGGTACGCGTTCATGAACGCCTCACTGCCGCGCCAGCCCGTGCCGCAGTAGAAGGCGATGGGCTTGTCCGGCGTGATGCCCATTTCGGCCCACTTCTCGGCGATCTCGGGAAACTCCCGCGTCGTGTAGTCGAAGTTGCGGTAGTTCTCCATGTGGTAGGCGTCGCTTCCACAGTTGCCGAACACCGCCCCCGGGATGCGGCCGGTCTTGTCGATGTAGTGGTAGCCGCTCCTCTCCCCAATGAACTCGGCCCAACTGCGGACGCTGACGAGGTCGCCGTCGTCGGCCGCCAGGAGGGCTTTGGCCTCGTCGAGGGTCAGCATGTACTCCGGGTGGCCCGGCACCTCGGCCCCAAAGGCCTCCACCGGCTCCGGCTGTACGTCTTCGGTCGAGACGTCGTACCCGGCCGACTCCCACGTATTGATGCCGCCGTTGAGGATCTTTACGTCTTCGACGCCGGCGTACAGCATGAGGGCCGCGCACCGCATCGCGCCCAGGTGGCCGGCGCTCTGGGCGGGATCGTCCTGGTCGTACGTGGGGTACGAGAAGCGGCCGTAGAGCACCACCGTGGTGTCGTGGCGGATGCCGTGGGCTTCGAGGGCGGATTTCAGCTCCGCCGGCGGGCGTCGATTCCAGGTCTCGGGCGACTCCAGGGCGTTTGTGTCGAGCGGAATGGCGCCGGGGATGTGGCCGTCGTCGTAGTCCTGACGGTACCCGAAGTGGGTGTGACACAGGACGTAGTCGTCGCCGTTCATCTCAGGAGGGGCCGCGCCGGAAATAAGGCCGTGCACCCAGTCCGGATAGACGAGCTGCTGGTACCGGCCCATGCGCCGGAGGGACCGGTCCGAGTCGGGGGCCCACTCCCGCAGAAAGCCGTTGTACACCCCCACCGCTTCGAAGCCGAGGCGCGAGAGCTTGTCGGCCATCTCCGCCGCGGCATCCGCGGTGTAGCCGTACACCGTGACGGGCGTGTCCTGCGAGAGGCCCTTCTCGTCGAGCACCTCCACCCAGTCCATGTATTGCGTCCACTGGAGCGGAAGGCTTTTGGCCCCCGGCACGTGTCCACTTCGGGGTTCGTCTTGGAGCGGCCAGCCGTTGTATGCCGCGATGGGACGCACATCCAAAATTGTATGATCGGGATCCTCGGCCTGCAGGGCGAGGGCGTCAGTAGAAACAGTGGAGATCGTTTCTTCCATCAGTACGGATAGGAGAGCAGGGGAAGAGTGAGCAATTCGCCTACGAACTTGAGAAAACGGACGGCAAGACGCAACTTCTCGGAGCTGTTCCTGATCGTCGGAAAGCCCCCTCCCCGCAACAACTGTCTGGGCGGGGTCGAGAAAGGCCGGGGCGGGGTGCAGCTATGCCCGTACATGCGCGGCCTGGAAGCCCCAGCACGCAGTCATGAAGGTGGGATTTGCCGTTGAGGGCCGCACGGAGGCCATACGCGAAGCTTCGAGAAAGCATTGCAGGGGCCGCGCGAGCGAAGGCTTCTGTTTCGAACCCATTTGTCGCAATTGTAAGAA
>NZ_JAZKRW010000116.1:0-9486 GCF_036626415.1 Salinibacter sp. | reverse complement strand
CGTAGCCGTTCCGGGTACAAGTGGAAATCAAAGCTGCCTCGTTGTCCGCCGCGACCTCTGGCGCTCCTTCCAAGATCTATCGCTCTGGGTCGAGGCGTTGTGTATTCACGAATGGTCGCTGTTCACGGAGTCCGTCGACCAGACGGATGAGAGCTACGGGCGAGGGGACATCTTTTCTCTTCTCACTGCCCGTCCCGACAATCGAGTGTCCCTCACCTGGGAGCGCAATCAGATCGACATTCTTCTCATGGAGGGGGAGCACTTTCTGTGCCCGTGGACCGGCACTGAGATCCGCGAGAACGATTCGTACAACCTCGATCATCTCCTGCCCGTCTCGGTGTATCCCATGAATGAGATGTGGAATCTTGCACCTGCGGATCCACGCGTTAACAAGCAGAAAAAGCGGGATCGTATCCCTTCTCAGGAGGCCCTCAAGCGTGCCCGCCCGCGGCTTGCGCGCACTTACGAGAAGTACCGGGAACTAGAGGCGCTAGATGAGGCGTTTCGCAACGACGTTTCCCTTCGATTCTCGTCTCTGCCCTCCGAGGGTGAGACCGTCTCTCAGGAAGTAGCCAAGGCCGCAACCTCGCTCATTGACCGCATCGGGACGTACCGCAATCTGGCCCGATTTGACCCATGAGTCGTCACCACAATCCCAACGCCCACCTCACGGCGAAGGAGCGAGACCGGCCCTCTTTCCCGACCCGCAAGCTCCTCGGACTCGGCCACATCGAGGGCCGCGTGCTGGACTACGGTTGTGGCCACGGAGCCGACGTGGAATTTCTGCAGTCGAAGGGATTTGACGTGGAGGGCTATGACCCCCACTACGCCCCGGAACGGCCTGATGGGAAGTTCGACACGATTCTGTGTCACTATGTCCTCAACGTGCTCATGCAGCGCGAGCAGACGGACGTGCTGATGGATGTCTCGGAGCTGTTGCGATCATCCGGCGCTGCCTTCTACTCAGTTCGGCGTGACTTGCGGCGGGAGGGCTTCCGCCGTCACTACAAGCACGGCGTTCCAACCTATCAGACCAACGTGCGCCTTCCGTTCGAATCGATTCTGCGGACGAAGTTTTGCGAGATCTATCGGTACCGTCCGTATCCCCAGCTCACCATCGACGGCTCGACGGACTGCCCGTTCTGCTCGCCGTCCGCAAACAGTACACTGGTGACGGAGTCTGCACAGGCATATGCACTCGCGGACAAATATCCTGTCACCGACGGACACACCCTCGTGCTGCCGAAGCGACACGTCAACAATTATTTCGAACTCTCGGAGCGCGAGCAGACCGCGTGCCGGATCATGGTCAATCGGGTCCAATCCCGTCTTTGGGACAAACACGCCCCCGATGGATTCAACGTGGGCCTCAACGTCGGCACGGACGCCGGCCAAACCGTCCCTCATGCGCACATCCACGTCATTCCTCGCTACGCGGGAGATGTCGACGATCCGACGGGCGGTGTGCGAAACGTCATCCCCGAGAAAGGCAATTACCTGAGCGGCACAGCGGAGGACTCATGACCCCGTCTCATCGTCATCCAGTCCCCTTCCCGCCGCCAACCAGCTTCCGCACTTCCTCCAGCTGTCGCGCCAGCTCCTCCGCCGTCTCGGTGAAATAGGGGATGCCGTGCCGATCCAGCTCATCGATAAACTCGCTCTTTGTGAGTCCAGCCACTTCGGCGGCCTTGCCCGAGGAGAGTTTCTCTTCCCGAAACAACTCCAGAGCGATTAGCAGCTTGAGCTTGGGTCCAAGTTCCTTTTCCGTCACGTGAAGCGCTCCGAGGAGGTCGCGGGGCAGTTCCAGCTCTACTTTGATGCGTTCCATGTCGACGTGGGGGAGGAGGATGAAGTTGCACGCCTTCCGTTGCACGCAGCGGACGAAGATCCTCGCCATGCCCCCTGCACCGGGCCCAATCCTCCGGGGCTCTCAACTCGCCTCCCGAAGGAGCGATGTGTGTCTCATCGAGTCCCAAGGAGGCAACTCGTCTCTGCGCCGCCGCGACATCGGTCCGTGCAGGCGCCGCCCGAGCGCTTTCGGGCTATTTATTCCTTCACTGCGCTCAGGGGCTCGGGAGGGACTCCCGCGTCGGGTCGTACACGTCGAGCCTGGCCCGCTCTTTCCGAACCAGCGTACACATGACTTCAATGAGGGTCAGGGACGAGGTGGCGACGAGCGGGCCCTACACTAATGCTAATGTTGCTGTGGGCGCGCTGCTCGTCGTGCATCGCCGTGATGACGTGTGACGGCTCTACGCCCGCCGACGTGCAGGCTGAGCCCGTCGCGACGTTCAGGTTGTTCAGGGTGCCCCCTCGTCCGCGTTCCGGATGCGCTCCATGAATCGTTGGTGGGCGGCCGCGCTCTTTTCCCGATAGTATTCGAGCCGCTCTTCCGGGGTCATGTTCTTTACCCGTTCGTATCGCTCGTCCCGGATCCGCCGCGTCATCTCCACAGCATCAATTTCGTTGCCCGTCTCCTCCGAATGATTCTCCATGATGGTTTCCATCTGCCACAGATACTGTCGATCGACCTCCCCTGGGATAGGTGTGCACCCCCAATCTGACTGCAGGACCTTTTCACCTTCCTCCAGCCTCCTCCGGAAATTCGGAAAAGCACGTTATCCTGAGTCCGATTCAGGGGTTTTGGCCTGGTCCTGCCGTTTTCGAAGAGCCTCTGTCCGTTCCTGCCAGTAGGCCAATCGCTCGCTTCGGGACGCACCTTTGAGGCGGTCGTGGATCCGACGGGCGGCCCGTCGCTTCATCTCGACGGCGTCAACGCTTTTCTCCGAGTGTGTCGTCATCATTGATCACCTCACGCGGGGAATGGATGGCAACGGAATTATATCCGTGAAGGGCGTTCACCGCGTTATACTGAGGAATCTTCTGGAAGTGCACGATGTGCTGAAAATTCCAGCTGACGGAGGTCACACCCCTGAACAGTTGCCAGGGCAATGTGCAGCGCATCGTCCTCCCAGGTCGGGGTCAGGATGTTCGCATCCAGGTATGCCTGCTGAAGATCGAGGGCCTCCTCCGTAATCTCTACCACCGTTGCTTCAGGGAGGACAGTTTCGTGGATGGACCACACCTCCAGTGGTGCCTCTTCCAGTTCGTCTTCAACCACCGCCGAGATCACGAGCGAAAAGCGACCGGCCCGCACCTGAGCAAAAAACTGCCGACTGGCCTCTGCAAATTCCTCGTCGTACGGCCCGCCGTAAACGGACGTATCTGCGTAGGTGCGTATCGGCATTGGTTGTCGTGGCTGAGATACGATCCATTCAGTGCGCGCCCCTTTTCAAATTCCTGTTTTTCGAAGTCTCCTTCGGCGCATCTCGGCAACGAAGGGCATCAGTTCAAGATCCCAAAATGAAGACGCAAAGAGCGCCCTTGAAAACCCCCAGACCGGTCCTGGAAATTTAGATTGCCTTGCTTACGGCGCAAAGGCGCGTAGTTGCTCCGCTGCCTCAGCGATCCGCTGCGCGGCTTCAGAAATCTGCTACTCGTCGTTGGCCCGGCTGCTGTGGGCACGTTGCTCGTCGTGCATCCCCGTGATGACGTGGGAGGGCTCTACGTCCGCAAACGTGCAGGCTGAGCCCGTCGCGACAGCCGTCTCCTTCAGGTCCACAATCAGCGCCCGGCTTTCGACTCACGTCACCTGTCGAAACCTCCCTGACAGGTGACAGTGAGCACAGAGCCGTTCAGGTTCAGAAGTCATCTCGTCCCCAAATGCCCTCCTCCGAGACGCCCTCCACGGCCGCATCGATCATCCCCGAAATTGGCACGGATCCAGTCGCCGCCGTGCGAGCTGGTTTACCATACGTTGCACTGGAGCACGTGCGCGACCACCTCAACGCGTCCGACGACCTGTTGGCCCGAGCGCTTGGCGTCTCCGCCCGCACGCTGAAACGGCGTCGTGAAACCGGCACGCTCACCACCGACGAGTCCGATCGACTGGTGCTCTTGGCCGAGATCGTCGCCCTGGCCCGGAAGGCCTTCGACGGCGCCGAACCGGCGCGCGAGTGGCTTCGCACCCCACACTCCATGCTCGGGGGGGACTCTCCGCTCGATCACATGGATACGGTGACGGGCACGGAGGAGGTCAAGACGATGCTCTACCACATCGAATACGGCATGCCCGCGTAGAGCCGCGGCTCACGTAAACGTCGTTCCATTGTTTTCACCTCCCGTGCGCACCATCTGGCGTCTCGAAAAGGAGCGGTATGTGGACACCGCTTTTCGCGGAAAAGGAAGCCTCAAAACCAGTGGCCGGTGGCACCACAAGGGCACCCAGGTCGCCTATGCCAGTGAGCATCCGGGCGTCGCCGTACTGGAGAAGCTCGCCTGGCTGGGGAGCTACGACGGGGCCCGCGAGAGCAGCTACGTGCTTCTCCCCCTTCAGCTCGACCCGGATAAGCACCTGGAAACGCTCGACGAATCGGACCTCCCTGACGACTGGGACACCTTTCCTCATTCTGAGGCCACTCGCGACCTCGGGACCCGCTGGTTCGAGGAGGAGCGCTCCGTCGTCCTCGCTGTGCCGAGTGCGGTTCTTCCGATCGCCAAGAACTATCTGGTCACCCCCTTTCATCCCGACGTCCACGAGCTCGAGCGCGGCAATCCCGTCCCCTTCTCCTGGAACGCCCGCCTCTTCCGGCGGACACAAGCGTAAACCACACCCGGGGTTCCCGCCGGAATCGGTCTTTCTCTACCGTGCCCTCTCCCAACGCGTCCCCCCGTTCGCCCCCCCAACGCATCGCCGACATCTGGGTGCAGGTCTGGAACCGGCGCGACGCGGACCGCCTGGCCGCCCTGTTCGAGGACGACGCCGAGTTCGGGAACGGGATCGGGCTGTGGTGGCGCGACCGTGAGGCGATCCGCCGGGCGCACGACTCCGGCCTCCGCACCATTTTTAACCCGTCGACCATCTCGCTGGTGGACCGACGCGTGCGGTGGCTCATGGGTGGGCCCAGAACACGGACGTGGGGCAAGGCGCGGAAACGAACGTGATCAACGACCAGGGCCGAATGCAATCCGTTCGCTACCGTGCCCCTAGCGACTCGGTGTAGTACCCAGATGTCGCTAAAACGTCATCGTCGTGTCGTGCGCGGCGGCCTGACGCGCCAGGTCGTCGGCCCCGCCGAACGTGGCCCAGGGCGCGAGGTCGGCCTCCGTGATGCCGCGCACCTCCGCACACGGCGTGCAAACGACGAACTCGTCGAGCACATCGTTGTCCAGCAGGGCATCGAGCACCGCCTGCACGGTGGGCAGGCCCGGCGCCTTGAGCTCGGACAGGTTGGCATGGCCGGGAGCGCCGAGGTAGGTGGCCTCCTGCATCGCAAACATGGCCACCGTCTCGCCGCGGGTCATGGCCCCCTTGCCGGCGATGAAGGGAAGGACGGCCTTTGTGGCGTTGTCGGGGCCGATCGTTGTGAGTATATGCATGGCGTTGTTTCCTGATTGGATAATATCTGCTTGCGCCGCGGACTAAGCTGCAAGATTCCAGCGTCACATAACGTTCAACGCTGAATGTTCAACGCTGAACGGAAAGTGGGCAGCCCCCGAGAAAGGCGGCTCTTCTCAAACGCATTGCCTGCCAGCTATCCGATGACGCGGAGGTTCGCATATTTGAGCTTCAGCTTCTTGTTGCCCACGTCGGTGCCGAAGAAGACGACCGCGGCCGCCTTTTCGCCTTCGCCCTCCACGGACTGCACCTTGCCCTGCCCAAACGTCTGGTGCTCCACCCGGGCCCCCGGCACGATCTCGCCGTGCCCCTCGTCGTACACCACGCGCCGCCCGCCGCCCCCGTCGGTCGACTCAATGCGCCGGAGGCCGTCCGAGGAGGAGCGGCTGGACCCGTCCCCACTCAGGTCCTGGCGGTAGTAGTGCGGGTCCATCTCGTCGTACTCCTGGCCGCCGTCGGAGCCGCCCCCCGCCGAGAAGCGGTCGGTCTGCTGCTCCAGCTCGCCGCCCGCCTCCGTGCGCACCACGTCGGAGTCGACCTCTTCTAGGAACCGACTGCGCGTGTTGGAGGTCTGTTCGCCGTAGCGGTAGCGGCTGCGCGCCCAGCTGAGGTAGAGGCGCTGCTCGGCCCGCGTGACGCCGACATAGAAGAGGCGCCGCTCTTCCTCCAGCTCCGCCTTCTCCTGCGTGGCTTTTTCGAGCGGAAAGAGGCCCTCCTCCAGCCCGGCGACGAAGACGACCGGATACTCGGTCCCCTTCGCGGCGTGAAGCGTCATGAGCGTCACCTTGTCGTCCTCGTCCCCCGCCTCGTCCTGGTCGGTCATGAGGGCCACCTCCTGCAGAAACGTGCTGATGGTGGCGTCCTCGGCGGACTCCACGTACTCGGCCAGCGCGCTGATCAGCTCCTGCACATTTTCCCAGCGCTGCAGGTTTTCGCGGGTGTGCTCCTTGCGCAGCTCGCTGAGGAGGCCCGCGTCCTGGATCAGGTCCCGCGCCAGCTCATCGGGCGGCACGCTGCCCGTGCCCGCCTTCGAGGCGTAGCGCGCGATGAGGCGCCGAAACGTGCCCACGGCCCGCTCGGCGCGGGTGCCCAGCGTCTCGATCTCCTCCACCCGTTCCACCGCCTGCCACAGGGAAAGGCCATTCTCTTGGGCATAGCGCTGGAGGCGCGCCTGCGTCTTGTCGCCGATGCCCCGCGTGGGGTAGTTGATGATCCGCTGCAGGCTGGCCGTGTCGTTCGGGTTCACCAGCAGCTTCAGGTACGCGAGCACGTCCTTGATCTCCTTCCGCTCGTAGAAGGAGGTGCCCCCGATCACGCGGTACGGCACGTTCTCTTTGCGGAGCGCCTCCTCGATGGCGCGGCTCTGCGCGTTGGTGCGGTAGAGGACCGCAAAGTCGCCGTACTCCATCCCCTCCCGCAGCTGAAGGTCGCGGACCCGACGCTCAATCTTCTGCGCCTCGTCCTTTTCGCTGAGCGCCTCCATGAGCGCCACGTACTCCCCCTCCGCGTTGTCCGTCCAGAGGCTCTTCTCAATCTGATCGTCGTTCTCCTCGATGATCGAGTCGGCCAGGCGGATGATGTTCTCGGTGGAGCGGTAGTTGCGCTCCAGCCGGATCGTCGTGGCGTCCGGGTAGTCGTTGTCGAAGTTGAGGATGTTGGTGATGTCGGCCCCGCGGAAGGCGTAGATGCTCTGCGCGTCGTCGCCCACCACGCAGAGGTTCTCATGACGGCCCGAGAGCTTGCGGGCGAGGACGTACTGCGCCTGGTTCGTGTCCTGGTACTCGTCGATGTGGACGTACTGCCACCGGGTCTGATATTTCTCCAGCACGTCCTCGTGCTGCTCGAACAGGTCGATCGGCTTGAGCAGCAGGTCGTCGAAGTCGAGCGCGTTGGCCTGCTTCAGGGCGCGCTCGTAGGCGGGGTACACCTCCGCGACCATCTCCTGCTGGTCCCCCCGCGCCAGCTCCGCGTACTCCTGCGGGCCGATCATTTCGTTCTTGGCACTGGAGATCATGCGCTGGGCCGACCGCGGCTTCACCACGTCGGTGTCGAGGTTGCGCCCCTTCATCTGCTGCCGGATGAGGCGCTTCGAGTCGGACGTGTCGTAGATCGAGAAGTCCTCCGAGTAGCCGAGCTTGTCGCCCTCCCTCCGCAGCAGCCGGGCGAAGGCGGAGTGGAAGGTGCTCACCCACATGCCCTTCGCGTCGTCGCCCACGAGGGCCTCCACCCGCTCCTGCATCTCGCCCGCCGCCTTGTTGGTGAAGGTGAGGGCCAGCACGTCGCGCGGCTGGGCCTTTCCGGTCGCCAGCAGGTACGCGATGCGGTGGGTGAGGGCGCGCGTCTTGCCGGAGCCGGGGCCGGCGATGATCATGACGGGCCCCTCGGTGGTCGTCACGGCCTCGCGCTGCTTTTCGTTGAGGCCGTCGAGGATGCGCTCCTCGGCCTCGGGATCGGGGTCGACCTGGGTCGGGGACGTGGAGCGGCGGATCGGAATGCGACGCATGCGGCGGAACAGGGGTCGGAGTGAGACAGGGACTGGTGCATACCCGTACGTCCAGGGCGCGGTGGCGTTCGGGCGCTGCCTCCACGTCACAGGCCGAAAGTCGCACCCGGCCCTAACTGTGCTTTAACCTTTTCGTCCTTCAAATTTGTCCGCCAAGGAACTAGATTATGGTCTACCAACGCCTTTCTTTACGAACGGATTTTGCCGTCATGCGCCTTCCCTCCCGCCTGCTCGCCAGCATCCTGCTCGCGGCACTCGTCCCCTCCCTGTGCGGCTCGGCCCTCGCCCAGCAAATGCCGGAGGAGGTGCCCCCCCACAACCTCGAATCCTTCGAGCCGGTCGATTTCCCTGACCCGAACCGGTACCGGGACGCGGATGGCAGTCCCGGGCGCGCCTACTGGCAGAACGAGGCCGACTACCAGATCGACGTGGCCCTCGACACGGCCAGCAACCGGGTCACCGGCACCGAGACGATCACCTACACCAACAACGCCCCCGAGGCCCTGGAGCGGCTCTGGGTGCAGCTGGAGCAGAACTACTTCAAGCCCGGCAGCCGCGGCAACATGGCGGTCCCCGACGACGCCCGGTTCAGCGGCTTCTTCGACGAGGCCGGGTACGACCTCTCCAACCTTCGCGTCCAACGGGGGGGCGAGACGACGACGCCCGACACGCTCGTCGACGGCACCCGGATGCGCGTCTCGCTCGACACACCGCTCGCACCTGGCGACAGCCTGCAGTTCTCGTTCGACTTCGAGTACACGCTGCCCGAAGACGGCGCCGACCGGCACGGCCGGATGGACATGGAGGACGGCACGGTGTACCAGTTCGCGCAGTGGTACCCGCGGATGTATGTCTACGACGACGTCCACGGCTGGAACCCGCTGCCCTACCTGGGCCAGGGCGAGTACTACCTGGAGTATGGCACCTTCGAGGTCAACATCAATGTGCCCCATGACATGATCGTGGCCGCCACGGGGCGCCTCCAGAACCCCGGCGACGTGCTCACCGAGACGCAGCGCGACCGCCTGGACGAGGCACGTGACAGCCGCGAGACGGTCATGATCATCGACAGCACCGAGGTCGGCCGCCCCGAGACCCGTCCCGACGGGGCGGGGCGCCTCACGTGGCAGTACGAGGCCGACCGGGTGCGCGACTTCGCGTGGGCGGCCTCCCGTGCTTTCCTCTGGGACGCCGCACGGGCCGACGCCGGCGGCCGCACGGTGCTCGCCCAGTCGCTCTACCCAAGGGAGGGCCTCGGCTCCGACCAGGAGCCCGGCTGGGAGCGGTCGACCGCCTTCACACAGCACTCCGTCGAGTTCTATTCCGATTTCGTGGCGCCCTACCCCTACCCGAACGCGATCAACGTGGCCGGGCGGGTGGCCGGCATGGAGTATCCGCAGATCGTGTTCTGCGACGTCACCTCGCGGGGGCGCTCCCTCTTTCAGGTCACCGACCACGAGTTCGGGCACGCCTGGTTTCCGATGGTCGTGGGGTCCGACGAGCGCCGCTGGGCGTGGATGGACGA
>NZ_JAZKRW010000115.1:0-9640 GCF_036626415.1 Salinibacter sp. | reverse complement strand
GGGAAAAGCCCTGCCTCTGCAGCGCCTGCACCACGCCCGCCGACCGGTAGCCGACCGAGCAGTAGACCACGATTGGCGTCTCCGCCGCGAGCGTGTCGAGGGCCGGATATGTGTCGGCCGACGGGTCCACACGCCGCGCCCCGGGCAGGTGGCTCACCGCGTACTCTTCCGGCGAACGCGCATCGAGCAGGACGGGCCGGGCGGAGGAGGGGGCCGCGAGCCGCTCTGCGAGCGAGTCGGTCGACAGGGACGGCGTGTTCGGGTGGTCGGTCGCGATCAGGTGATCAACGGCGCGCCACGTCAGTTCATCCGAGCAGCCGGTTTGGAGGGCCACTAAACACAGAAGCAACGCAAAAGGCCTGCGCATCGGTACGGGGGACAAGTGGGCGAGGACGAGTGGGGGACTACAGTGCGATGACGTCCTCGATGCCGGAGGCGCGCTCGTAGACCTCGATGACCTCTTCGCTCGACGACATGCGCAGGTGAGCCGTCACGCTCTTGTAGTTTCCCTTGCTCGACTCCCGAACCCGGACCGGGTGATCGTCGAACACGGCCTTCAGTTCGTCCAGCCGGGGGGCCGGGGCAATAAACTTGAAGGTGTACTGCGTCGGCCATTCGTTCTGGTCGTCGAGCAACTCCTCAAAACGGTCCCACCACGCCTCGTCGTCCTCGGCGTCCGGCTGATTGATAAACTGCATCGGGAAAAGGAGTTGGTTTCAGAAACTCGAACACAGTGTCTACGCGTCGCCAGGACGGTTCGTTCGACGACCCGGAGCGTGGGGAAAATGTAAAATTATCAATAAACGGGAGTTTAGGGGGACAGCCGCTGTATCAAATTGCCCCGATAGCGTCGTTATTGAAAATGGTTTTGTCCTTCTCTCTTCCAAGAACCTCTGTGTCTCATGGACTGGTCTTCGCTTCGCGGATACGGGTCGCGGATCGGCCTTACACTCGCCGCACTGCTCGTTTTGCTCGCGGGAACGACCCTGCCTGCCCAGGGCCAAGACCTGCTGGAGCAATTCGAGGGCAAAGTGACCACCTTTACGCTGGACAACGGGCTGGATTTCGTGGTGATCGAGCGCCACGAGGCCCCGGTGGCTTCGTTCGCCACGTACGCCGACGTGGGGTCAGTCGACGAGCCGGAGGGCAAGACCGGCATCGCCCACATGTTCGAGCACATGGCGTTTAAGGGCACGACCACCATCAGCACCAAGGACATCCAAAGCGAAATGCAGGCCCTGGAGCGGCAGGAGGAGGTGTACCTGCAGCTTCGACGGGAGCGAGCCAAGGGCCCCCTGGCCGATTCTGCCCGCATCGCGGAGCTCGAAGAGCAGTTCGAGCAGGCCTCGGGCGAGGCCGAGTCGTACATCGAAAAGGGGGAATTCGAAAACATCCTGGAGCGGAACGGGGTGACCGGCCTAAACGCCACAACCTCGGCCGACGCGACCCGGTACTTCTACAGCCTACCGGCCAACAAGGCGGAGCTCTTCTTCGCGCTGGAGGCCGACCGCTTCGCGAATCCGGTGCTCCGCGAGTTCTACACCGAGCGCGATGTGGTGATGGAGGAGCGGCGTCAGCGCACCGAGTCGAGCCCGACGGGCCGCCTGGTGGAGGAATTTCTTACCACCGCCTTCAAGGCCCATCCTTACGGCAACCCCACCATCGGGCACATGTCGGACCTCGAGAACCTGTCGCGGACCGACGCGAAGCAGTTTTTCGAGGAGCACTACACGCCCCGCAACCTGACCATCGGCATCGCCGGGGACGTGGACCCGGAGCGGATGCGGGCCCTCGCCGAAGAGTACTTTGGGGGGCTGTCCGGGGGCGACGAGCCGCTCCCGGTCCGGACCCAGGAGCCGGAGCAGATCAGTGAGCGCCGTGTCATCATCCGGGAGCAGACGCAGCCCTTTGTGGTGATGGGCTTTCACCGGCCCAGCATGCAGAGCGAGGATGCGCCCGTCTACGATGTCCTGGGGGACGTGCTGACGGGCGGCCGCACGAGTCGGCTCTACGAGGCCCTGGTGACGGAGGAGAAGGCCCTTCAGGTGCAGGCCCTGCCGGCCTTTCCGGGCAGCAAGTACGACACCATGTTTGGCGTCTTCGGGGTGCCGAACCGGGGGGTGTCTCCGGACAGTGTGGAGCACATGATCTACGACGAGCTGGAGGCCATCAAGGAGGACGGAATCACACAAGAAGAGCTGGCGCGGGCCAAGACACGGGCGCGGTCCGACCTCATCGGACAGCTTGATTCCAACCAGGGGCTTGCCCTTCAATTTGCGCAGATGGAAGAGCTGCGGGGCGACTGGCGCTCGGTCTTCCGGCGGCTGGACGCCATCGAGGCGATCACGGCGGACGACGTACAGCGCGTGGCCCAGAACACCTTCAAGCGCAGCAATCGCACCGTCGCCATGATCAAAACCACCGACGACGAGGAGCAACCCACGGCCGCCGCGAACTAGCACACCGTGCGATTTTTCCCTTTCTCTCGGCACACCCTGCTGACCAGACCTCCCCTTTGTACGATGGATCGCTTCTCGCCTTCCCGTCTCGTCTCCGTCGCGGCCCTGGGTCTCCTCCTGATGGGACTGGGGGCCGTGCATCCGGCCTCGGCCCAGGAGACGGACATTCAAACGGCCGACTACGATGTGACGGAGCTCACGTACCCGGACCTCCGCGACTTTGAGGTCCCCGAGCCCGAGCGTGTCGAGCTCGACAACGGCATGATCGTCTTTCTGCTGGAAGACCCGGAGTTGCCCCAGGTGAACGCCTCCGCCCAGATCGGGGTGGGCTCCGTCTACGAACCCGCCGAGAAGCGGGGCCTCGCCTCCATTACGGGCACCGTCATGCGCACCGGCGGAACCGAATCGATGGCGCCGGACAGCCTGAATACGGTTCTCGAAAACATCGCGGCCACCGTCGAGACGAGCATCGGCGAGACCTCCGGGTCGGCCTACATGTCGACACTTTCCGACCACGTCGACACGGTGCTTCCGGTGTTCGCCGAGGTGCTTCGCCGCCCCGCCTTCGCCGAGGATCGGGTGCAGCAGGCCAAGAGCCAGGTCCAGTCGAGCATTACGCGCCGGAACGATCAGGCAGGCTCCATTGTGAGCCGCGAGTTTGACAAGGTCCTGTACGGGGAGGACAGTCCGTACGCCCGCACCCCGGAGCTGTACACGGTCGACCGGATCAAGCGGCAGGACCTGGTCGACTTCCACGACCGGTACGTCCACCCGAACAACGTCATCCTGAGCGTGTGGGGCGACTTCGACGCCGACCGGATGGAGCAGCGGCTCCGCGAGCAGTTTGGGGACTGGGAGGCCCCGGACGACTTTGAGCCGCCCACGCCACCCGAGCCGGAGGCCGAGCGTGCCCACTCCGTCAACTTCGTGCAGAAGAGCGACGTCAACCAGAGCAACATCCGGATGGGGCACCCTGGCGAGATCACCCGCCGGAGCGACGACTACGCCTCGGTCCGGATGATGAATGAGGTCCTCAGCGGAGGCTTCTCCGGCCGCCTGTTCCAGCAGGTGCGCCGGGAAAAGGGCTTGGCGTACTCCGTCGGGGGCACCTACACGGCCGGCTACAACCGGGCCGGGCGCTTCTACGCGGGCGTCGCGTCCCAGAGTGCCAGCACCGTGGAGGCCACGAACGCGGTCATGACGGAGGTGGAACGGATGCGGGACGAACCGCCGACGCAGGAGGAGCTCAGCCTCGCGAAGGACAGCTATCTCAACTCGTTCGTCTTCAACTTCGACTCGGAGCGGGAAATTCTGGGGCGGCGGGCGACTTACGAGTATTACGACTACCCCGCCGACTTCCTGCAGCGGACGCAGGACGCCATCGAGGAGGTGACGCCGGACGACGTGTTGTCGGCGGCGCAGACGTACCTTCACCCGGACGAGTCGCACATCCTGATCGTCGGGAACGGCGACCAGTTCAGCGAGGACCTGTCGACGCTCAGTCAGGACGGGACGGTCGATACCCTCGACATCTCGATTCCGCGCGAGGCGCCCGGTGCAGACGAGGCCGAAATGACGGCCGCCGAGGAGGAGGCCGCGATGGCCGGTCAGCAGCTGATGGCGAACGCCAAAGCGGCCCTCGGCGGATCGGCCTTCGATCAGATTCAGAACATGCGGGTCGTCACCGAGCAGCAGGGCAACGAGAGCACGCTCGTCGTCCGCCTGCCCGATCAGTTGCGGACGGAGGTCAGCACCGCCATGGGGAGCATTACCGTGGTGAGCGACGGCGAGACGATGACGATGAAAACCCCGCAGGGCACGCGCACCGCCCCGCCGTCGGCCCGCGGCCAGATCATGGGGCAGCTTTGGCGTAGCCTCCCGTACCTGATGGCCAACCTGGACCACGAGGACCTGACGGTGACGGCCGAGGGAGACACGACCGTGGACGGGACGAGCTACCAGGTCGCGACCGTGGAGCCGCCCGCCGGGTCCGCGTACACCCTGTATCTCCACGCCGAGACGATGCGCCCGGAGCGCCTGACCCTCGAGCAGACCAACCCGCAGACGGGCCAGCAGGTGAGCGTGACGCAGACGTTCACCGACTTCCGGGAGGTCAGCGGCGTCCGGCTGCCGTTTACGACCGAGACGGTCCAGTCGACCGGGGACGGCGAGAATACCGTCACGGCGACCATCCAGAGCCTCGACATCAATGCGGAGCTGGAGGACGGCCTCTTCACGCTCGACTCCTCGTCGGGCGGCGGGGCGTCGCAGTAGAGGTCCACGCAGGACCGTTGAGCACGGATGGCGCCCGGGGCTCCTCTTGCTGAGCCTCGGGCGTTTCGCGTGTGGGTGTTGTTTTCGAAGAGAAGGGGCGGCCGGCCCGCCGAACGTTCAGGCGCGTTGGGGCATTGGAGTACCGCTCATTCCCGCCCACAGTGTTTTTGCCACACTCATGTCCCTCCCTCAGTCCGTTGCGCTCTGCGACGTTGGGCCCCGCGACGGCTTCCAGTTCGAAGACCAGTTCATCCCGACCGACCTGAAGGTCGAGACCATCACGGCGCTGGCCGACGCGGGCCTGCCGCGCATCCAGGTCGCTTCGTTCGTCCACCCGAAGTGGGTTCCGCAGATGAAGGATGCGGAGGCGGTGTGCGAGCGACTGCCCGAGCGGGACGACGTCACGTACGCTGGCCTCGCGCTCAACCAGAGGGGACTGGAGCGCGCCCACGCGGCTGATCTGTCACAGGTAGACCTCTCGATCGCGACGCACGACCAGCACAGCCAGGACAACGCCAACCGAACGGTGGAGGAGGCGGTCGCGCAGGCGGAGGACATGGTGCGGCTCGCCCACGAGCAGGGCCTGGACGTGCAGATGGGCTTCCAGACCGTGTTCGGGTACAGGGCCCCGGGGGACACGCCGCTCGACCAGGTCGTCGACATGAGCCGCCACTTCGCCGACCTGGGGATCGAGTCGCTGTCGCTTGCCGACTCCACGGGCCTTGCGAACCCCCGCATGATCAAGGCGCGGGTCCGGGCGGTGCGGGACGTCGTCGGCGGCACGCCGCTCGTCCTGCACCTCCACGACACCCGGGGGCTGGGCCTTGCCAACGTCTACGCGGCGCTGCAGTGCGGCGTGGACCGGTTCGATACGTCGCTCGCGGGCATGGGGGGGTGCCCGTTCATCGACGGGGCCACCGGCAACATCGCCACGGAGGACACGACCTACCTGCTCGAGGGGCTCGGGATTGACACGGGCGTGGACCGGACCGTCGTGGGCCGGGCGTCGGCGCGTCTCGAATCATTTCTGGAGAAGGAGTTCCCCGGAAAGCTGCACCGACTCCCGCGGCGGGCGGAAGCGCCAGGGGACGGAGCCCCTTCCGAATAGGGAGAAATGAATCGCCGTGTCCGGAGGAGCTATGAGTCCGGCCGGGTGGCGTCGGGGGACGTGACCTGGGAGGGGGTGCCGTTCCGCGGCGGCGACGCCTCGGTGGCGATCACGTCCCGCGGACCGTCGCCATCCGGAATCCATCGGTGAAGCTCCAGCCGCCCGTCCCGGTGCTCCATCAGGGCCGTGCAGCTTTCCATCCAGTCGCCGGTGTTGACGTACTGCGTGTCGCCGATGGTCCGCATTCGGGGCCGGTGGATGTGGCCGCAGATGACCCCGTCGAAGCCTTCGGTGCTCGCCTCGCGCGCGGCGGTGTCCTCGAACTCCGTGATGATTTGCCGGATCTGGTGGGTTTCCTTCAGGTAGTTCGCGAGGGACCAGTAGGGCCAGTTCAGCAGGCGTCGCACCCGGTTTAGCCAGCGGTCGGCCGCCAGGACGCCGCTGTACGTCCAGCTCCCCAAGACCTCGAGCCACTTGGAGTAGCGGATCACCCCCTCAAACTCGTCGCCGTGCACCACGAGAAAGCGACGCCCGTCCGCCGTGCGGTGGTAGGTCTTGCGCTGGATGGTGATGCCGCCGAGCTGGAGGCCAGGAAAGTCGCGCGCCACCTCGTCGTGGTTGCCGGGGATGTAGGTGACGTTGGTGTCCTCGGCTTTTTGCAGCAGCCCCCGGATCAGCTCATTGTGGGACGTCGGCCAGTACCAGGAGCGCTTCAGGGCCCACCCGTCGATGATGTCGCCGATCAGGTAGTACCGGTCGGCGTCGTGGTGGCGAAGAAAGTCGAGGAGAAAGGAGGCCTTGGCCTGCGGCGTCCCTAGGTGGACGTCCGAAATCCAGATCGCACGGTATTGCGCGGGGGCGGCCATCGAAACGCAGGGGCGAATGACAAGCGACACGCGGTGCAGAAACAGCCAGCCCCGGTGGGAGTTGCGTGCCCGGGTCGTGGAGGAGGGCCTGCGCGAGGCCGGCCCGCTGCTGAACGCCCTCGGACCGATCGCCGATGCGCTAGTGTCGTTCGGGCCCGAGCCCGCACACGTCCACCATCGACTGAATGCAGGGATTGACCGCTGCGGGGGGACCGACTGCAGCCGGGCCGCGAGGCGAAGGGGCTCCAGCACTGGCATGTCGGGGCACAGCGACGTGTATTCGGGGAGGGAGCCGCCAGCCCCCGGCTTCATGTTGTGCACGACCACCCGTACGTTGAAGTGCTCGCCGGAGCAAGGCTTTCCTCAGTCGTCCGACCCGTCGACATCCATGAACACCCCCGAACTTCCGGAGTGGAGCCGTGCCGTCGTGAAGGTCGGCAGCGCGCTCGTCGCCCCCGACGATCAGGGCTGTCGCACGACGCACCTGCTGCCCATCGCACGGTTCATCACCGAGAGTCGCCGGCAGGGGAAAGAGGCTCTTCTCGTCTCGTCCGGTGCCGTGGCCGCCGGGCTCGCCGAGGAGGGCCGGAGCGGACCCGGCACGGGGCTTTCCATTCCGGAGCGGCAGGCCCTCGCGGCCCTGGGCCAGCCGCTGCTGATGGCCCACTGGCGCCGGCTCTTCGACGTGTCCTGCGCGCAGGTTCTGCTTACCTACGACGACCTGCAGCGCCGGTCCCGGTTCGTGAACGCGAAGAACACGATCGCCGAGCTGCTTGATCGGGGCACGCTGCCGATCGTCAACGAGAACGACACCGTCGCGACCGAGGAGCTGCAGGTGGGCGACAACGACAACCTCGCCGCCTACGTCGCGGGGGTGGCCGAGGCCGACCTGCTCGTGATCTGCTCCGACGTGGACGGGCTCTACACCGCCGATCCCCACGACGACCCCGACGCGGAGCATCTGCCCGAGGTGGAGGCCATCACCGACGAGGTCTACGACATGGTGGGGCCCTCCCACCGCGCGGTGGCGACCGGCGGCATGCAGACGAAGGTGGAGGCGGCGGAGAAGGCGACGGACCGCGGGATCGACACCGTCCTCGTAAATGGGACGAAGGGCCATCACCTCGATGCCCTGGGGCGCGGTGAGATGCCGGGGACGCTCTTCCGGCGGGCCGAGCGCCCCCTGTCGGCGCGCAAGCACTGGGTGCTACACGCCCTCCCGACGGCCGGACGCATCGTCGTCGATCAGGGGGCGGCCGATGCGCTGCGGCACGAGGGGGCGTCCCTGCTTCCGTCGGGCATCGTGGCGCTGGAGGGCCGCTTTGTGCGCGGCGATGCGGTTGAGGTCGTGCGCAGGGGGGACGGGCCTGCACGCGTCGCGAAGGGAATTACCCAGTACGGCGCCGCCGACCTGGAGCGCATCCAGGGGCGGCAGAGCCACGCCATCGCGGAGGTGCTCGGGGGCGCCCCGGCCGACTACGTGATCCACCGCGACGATTTGGTGCTGGTGGAAGAGTGAGCGTGTTGTGTCCGGCGCAGGGCGTCGTCCCCGCCCGTCTAGGCAACACGAAATCCGCAGTGTCCGAAAAGGGTCGGAGCACCGCCGCCCGCTTTGTGTACGGTAAGTCACCGTCCCACAGCCAAACACCAACCGCCCATCTCGTCATGCCCGAGACCATGTCCAAGACTCCGTCCATCGAGTCCCTCGCCGCGGACTGCAAGGCGGCGTCCCGAGAGCTAAGCACTCTCTCCACCGAAACCAAGAACCGCGTGCTCCGGCGCATGGCGGACGCGCTGGAGGCGAACGAGGAGGCCATCCTGGCGGCCAACGACAAGGATGTGGGCGCGGCGCGCGAGGACGGCCTGGCCGACGCCCTGATCGACCGGCTCGTCCTGAATCCCGACCGGATCACGAAGATGGCCGACGCGCTGCGCGACGTGGCCTCGTTTGCCGACCCCGTCGGGGAGATGAGCGGGACGACCCAACGGCCCAGCGGCATCGAAGTGGGGAAAATGCGCATCCCGCTCGGGGTCATCGGCATGATCTACGAGGCGCGCCCCAACGTGACGGCCGACGCCGCGGGCCTCTGCTTCAAGGCTGGGAACGCCGTCCTCCTGCGCGGCGGATCCAACGCGTTTCATTCGAACCGGGCCGTCGCGGCGGCCTTGCACGAGGCCCTGGAGGCGGAAGATGTCCCCCCGGCGGCCGTCACGCTCGTGCCCACCACCGACCGGGCAGCGGTGCGAGAGATGCTGACCCTCAATCAGCACCTCGACCTCGTCATTCCGCGCGGCGGCGAGGGGCTGATCCGGTTCGTGGACGAGACGAGTCAGATCCCGGTGATCAAGCACTACAAGGGCGTCTGCCACCTCTACGTCGATCAGGACGCGGACCTGGAGACCGCCGAGGACCTGCTGCTCGACGGCAAGGTCTCGCGCCCCAGCGTCTGCAACGCGTTGGAAACGCTGCTCGTGCACGAGGATGTGGCGAAGGACTTTCTCCCGCGTGCGAAAGAGTTGTTGGATCGAAAGGACGTGGAACTGCGCGGCGACGCTCGGACGCAGCAACTCCTCCCCGGCGTAGGGGAGGCCACCGATGAAGACTATGCCGCCGAGTATCTCGATCTCACGCTGGCTGCCCGCGTGGTGGGCAGCCCCGACGCCGCCATGGAGCACATCACCGAGTACGGGTCCAACCACACCGAGGTCATCGCGTCCGACGATTTGCCCACAGCCCGTCGCTTTGTACGGACCGTTGACGCGTCGGTGGTGCTGGTCAACGCCTCGTCCCGCTTCTCGGACGGGGGCGAGCTGGGACTGGGCGCCGAGATCGGCATCTCCACCACCAAGCTTCACGCCTACGGCCCGATGGGGCTTGAGGCCCTTACCACTGAGAAGTTTGTGGTGTATGGGGACGGGGAGACACGGCATCC
>NZ_JAZKRW010000114.1:0-9710 GCF_036626415.1 Salinibacter sp. | reverse complement strand
TCCTAGGCGCGCCGCGCGTGCTGCAGGCGCTGGCGCTCGACGGGGTGCTGCCCTCGTCCCTGAAGTGGCTGGGGAAGGGCGTGGGCGACGAAAACATCCCCCGGAGCGGCACGGTCCTGACGCTCGGGCTCGCGCTGGGCGCGGTGATGACGGGCAACCTCAACGCGATTGCGCCGGTCCTCACGATGTTCTTCCTCACCACGTACGCGGTGCTGAACGTGGCGGCCGGCGTGGAGACCTTCCTGGACAGCCCCTCCTTCCGGCCCGAGTTTCAGGTGCACTGGTCGCTTTCCTTACTGGGAGCGGTGGGATGCACGGCGGTCATGTTCCTCATCAACTGGTGGGCGACAGTCATCGCCATCGTGTTCGTTTTTGTCATCTTCGCCTGGCTGCAACGCCGCAGCCTGCGCACAACCTGGGGCGACGTCCGGCAGGGCCTCTGGATGACCCTCACTCGGGCCGGCCTGCTTCGGCTGAATGCCAACCAAGACCCCAAAAACTGGCGTCCCCACATTCTCGTCCTCTCGGGGGCGCCGCGCCGACGCTGGCCGCTGATCGAGCTGGCGAGCGCCCTCACGCACAACCAGGCGCTCATGACGGTGGGCACGGTGCTTCCGCCAAGCGAGGCATCCGACTTTGATGAGCAGCAGGAGGCTGAAGCCACCCTCCGCGAGTACCTCGGTGGCCGGGGCGTGCAGAGCCTCGTCCGCACCACGACCGCGGCGGACCCATTCGCGGGCGGCGAGCGGCTCATCGAAGACTACGGGCTCGGCGTGCTGAAGCCCAATACCATCATGCTCGGGCACACCGAGGACCCGACCCACCACGAGCAGTTCTGCACGCTCATCGAGCACCTGTACGCGGCCCACCGCAACGTCGTGGTGCTGCGCGGGGGCGATCAGGGCTTTGGGGAACGGAAGCGCATCGACGTGTGGTGGAGCGGGCTTAGGGGCAACGGCGGGCTCATGAAAATCCTCGCCTACTTGCTGCAGACGGATCTCGAGTGGCAGGGCGCCCAGGTACGGGTCAACGTCGTGGCCGCCGACGCGGACGAGGCCGAGGAACGGCGCCGAACGGTCGGCCCGATTCTGGATCAGCTCCGGACGGGGGCCACGCTCAACGTGATCGAGGCGGACGGGCGCGTCTTCGACGAGATTGTGCACGACGCGTCCCGCGACGCCGACATTGTCTTCCTCGGCATGGCGACGCCGGAAGAGGAAGACGATTACGTGTCGTATTACACCCGTTTGCACGAGCGCACCGCCGGCCTGCCGCCGACCGTGTTCGTGCTGGCCGCCGAGGAGATTTCGTTCCGGGAGGTGCTGGCGTAGCGCGGCCCTGGGAAAAACTTGTCCACATAAACAGGCCGACCGGGGCGGTGTCCAGGAGCACGGCCTGCGCGAGCAACGTTCACCGGCGCTCGACACCCGATGAAAACGATCAGCACCCACCTCTCCTACTTCCTGAAGGACCGGGAGGTCAAGCGCAACCTGTCGATCCTGTTGCGCTACGTTGCCATTCTGGTTGCGGTCATCACCTTGTTCACGGTGGTGTTTCACTTCATCATGCTGTACGTGGAGGGGGAGGAGCACTCCTGGATCACGGGCCTCTACTGGACGCTGACCGTGATGAGCACCCTCGGCTTCGGAGACATCACGTTTCAGTCCGATATCGGGCGCCTCTTCAGCGTGTTTGTCCTGATGTCGGGCATCGTGATGCTGCTCATCGTACTGCCGTTTGCGTTCATCCGCTTCTTTTACGCCCCCTGGCTGGAGTCACAGATCCACAACCGGGCCCCGCGGTCGCTGCCGATCGACACATCCGACCACGTCATTCTCACGAACTACGACACCATTGCGAAGGGGGTGGTGCGGCGGCTGGAACGGGACGAGATCCCGTACGTCGTGCTGGAGCCGGACCCCGTTACCGCCGCCAACCTGCAGATGGACGGCATTCAGGTGGTGACCGGCGAGATTGACAGCAAAGAGACGTACGAGGCGGTGCGGGCCAATCAGGCCCGGTTCGTGCTCGCCAACCACGACGACCCCACAAATACTAACATTACGCTCACGGTGCGCGAGGTGGCGCCGGAGGTGCAAATTGCGACCCTCATCAGCGCCGACGACTCGCAGGACATCTTGGAGCTGAGCGGCGCCTCGCAGGTGCTCCCGATTAAGCGATGGCTGGGCGAGCAGCTGGCCACCCGCATTACCGCCGAGTACGGCGAGGTGCATCCGATTGGCCAGTACCGCGACCTGCGCTTTGCGGAGGTGCCGGTGCAGCATACCTCTCTCGAAGAGCAGACGATCCGGGAGGCCCGGATTCGCGAGCAAACGGGCGCGACCGTGGTCGGCCTATGGGAGCGCGGGTCGCTACAGCCGGTGCGGCCCAATACGCCGCTCGTACCGACGAGCGTCCTGGTGGTAACGGGCACGACGGAGCAGCTCCGGGCCCTGAACCGACTGGTCGTGTCCGACGAGACCCACACCGAGCCGGTCCTCGTCATCGGCGGGGGACGGGTGGGCGGGGCTGCCGTCGAGGCCCTGCACGAGCGCGGCGTGCCCGTGCACCTCGTCGAGAAGGAACGCGCGCGCTGTGAGCTCCTTCGGCCCTACTGCGCGGAGGTATTCTGTGGCGACGCGGCCGAATATACGCTCGTGAAAGAGGCCGGAATTGAGACGGCCCCCTCCGTGCTGCTCACGACCCACGACGATGCGATCAACATCCATCTCGCCTCGTACTGCCGCCGCCTCAACCCGCAGATGCGTGTGGTGAGCCGCATTACCCACGAGCGGAACCTGGAGGCCATCCATCGCGCCGGGGCCGACTTTGTCCTCAGCTTCGCGACGCTCGGCATCGACGCGGTCTACGCGGCGCTGCGGGGACGACGCCTCGTGGTGCTTGGAGAGGGCGTTGACCTGTTCACGCGAGCCGTGCCGCCCGCGCTGGTGGGAACAACGCTGGCTGAGAGCCGGATCGGCGAGCAGACGGGCCTCAACGTCGTGGCCATCGAGCACGAGGACGCCTTCGTGACAGACCTCGGCGGCGACACAACGCTTCCCGCGGACGGGCATCTGGTTCTCATTGGGTCCGACGAACAGATGGAGACGTTCGTCGACCTCTACGAATAGCCAGTCGAGAACACGCACGGTGATCTCTAGGACGAGGTGTGTTTCTTTTGGCCAACTTCCTCTTTCCTCATCGAAGAGTCGGACTGTGCAGACTATGTAAGCACGCAGAAATACGTTTATTCGAGAGTCATTCTGAGCGACCGACGACCGGAGGGAGGAGCGAGTCGAAGAATCTTACTGGGTCCAGCGCGAACGCTGATTTGGGAATATACCGGTCTGAAGGTCGCTTCTACTGATCTTCGAAGAGATTCCTCGACTCCGCTTCGCTGCGCTCGGAATGACTTGTTGTTAAGGTTCTTTTGCGTGTCTACTTAGGCCTGTGCAGATGGCATTCTCCAGTGTGATTGCCCCACTTCAAAATGAGTGAGTCTTCCCCCACACCAGAGTCGACGTCTCAGCCCAACGCCGAACAGACGGAGCTCGAACGGACACTCGGGCTCCTGCCGGCGCTGGCCATCGGCACCGGGACCATGGTCGGGGCGGGCATCTTCGTGTTTCCAGGGCTTGCGGCGGGGAAGGCCGGGCCCGCGGCCATGCTCTCCTTCGCCATCGGGGCCGTCATCGCCCTCCTGGTGGCCCTGCCCACGTCCGAACTCGCCACGGCCATGCCCGAGAGCGGTGGGGGATACTTTTTCGTCTCCCGCGCCCTCGGCACCCTCCTCGGCTGCATGGTCGGCATCGGGCAGTGGCTGGGCCTGATCTTCGCCTCGGCGTTCTACCTGATCGGCTTCGGGCACTACCTGTCCGACCTGGTCCGCGAGCTAGGGATCAATCTCCCCCTCCCCGTGGTGGGCTTGGCCTTCGGCATGGGCATTCTCCTAACGGGCGTCAGCGTCACGGGGACGGAGAACACGGGCGACCTGCAGAATTGGATCGTGGGGAGCCTGCTCGCCATCCTCGCGGGGTTTCTCGGCCACGGCGGTCTGGACGCGCTCGGCATCTTCGGCCGCTCCCAGACCCCGGAGGCGTTCTTCCCGTACGGCACCATGCCCGTCCTTACCACCGCGGCACTGGTGTTTACCTCCTACCTCGGCTTCGTGCAGATTGCCACCGTGGCGGGCGAGATCAAGGCCCCGAGCCGAAACCTGCCCCGGTCGATGATTGGAAGCGTGCTGCTCGTGGGGACGCTCTACGTGCTCACGATCTTTATCAGCACCAGCCTGCTGGGCAGCGAGCAGCTCGCCGAGATGGGCGAGACGGCCGCCGTGAACGTGGGGCGCAGCATCGCCGGGACGTTCGGCGCCGCGGCCCTCCTGGGCGGCGGGCTGCTCGCCACGCTGTCGAGCGCCAACGCCTCCATCCTGAGCGCCTCCCGCTCCATCTACGCCCTGAGCCGGGATGAGCTCGTGCCGAGCCAGGTCGAGCGCATCAACCGGCGGTACCGAACGCCGCACGTGGCGCTGCTCTTGACCGGCGGGATCATCGTGGCCCTCATCCTCTTCGGGCGCGTGGAGGTGCTGGCCGAGGTCGCCTCGCTGCTGCACCTCTTCATGTACGGCCTCATCTGCGTGGCCCTCCTCGTCCTCCGACAGTCGCCCCCCGACGGGTACCAGCCCACCTTTCGGTGCCCCGGGCATCCGGTCGTGCCCGTTCTCGGCGCACTCACGAGCTTCGGGCTCGTGGCCTTCATGAATCCACTGTCGATTGCAATCGGGGGCGGGATCCTGCTCGCCACGGCAGGATGGTACCTCCTCTACGCGCGTGCCGTCACCATCTCTGAGATCTCGTCATGATGGACTTGCCCCCCGCTCCCTCCTCTATTCTCGTCGACCTCGAACTGCCGGAGCCGGCGCCCCTTCCCTCGGCACTCATCCGCGTGCTGTCCTCGCTCCGGGTGGTGCTGCTGGGCTGGTTCTCGGTGCCGGAGCAGACGAGCCCGGCCCAGGCGCGGGACCAGTTCGGCGCCGAGGCCGAGGAGACGCTCGACGCGGCCGCCCGCCGCTTCGAGAACGCGGGCGCCGAGGTGACGACGCGTCTCGTGTTCACGGGCGACGAGCTCGATACCATCAGCCGGGTGAGCGTGGAGGAGTCGTGCGACGCCGTGCTAATCCCCGGCCCCGTGGAGCAGTTGCGCCGTGTCCTCGTGCCGCTGCGCGGGATCCAGAACGTGCGGGAGATCGCCCCCTTCGTCGCCGACCTCTGCCAGGACGGCACCGCCCGGGTGACTCTCCTCCACGTTCTTGAAGGGGACGAAACGACCGCCGCCTCGCGCGAGGACGTGCTGGAGCCCGCCGCGGAGATGATGCGGAGCGCCGGCATCAAGGCGGGCCTGCTGGAACTCAATTCCGTGGCCGCCGACAGCCCGGCCGACGCCATCGTAGAGTGGGCCGGCGAGCACGACCTTGCCGTGCTGGGCGAGACCGAGCCCTCGGTCCGAGAGGTTCTCTTCGGCACGATGCCGGAACAAATCGTAGAGGCCGTTAACGTGCCGATCATCGTAGTACGCCACGGGGAGGAGGAGCCCGAAATCGCCGAGCGGACCACCCAGGCAGACTGATGTGAAGAGAGAACAAGGCGCGTCCCGTTGACCGTTCTACCCCGAGGGACGTGCGGACTGGGAACCACCCCTTGTCACAGGACGATTGGGGGCGGGCAGCTATCCTCGCAACAGCCGCATCACCTCCTCGATGACGTCCGGCTCGGCGGCCACGATGTAGCGTTGGCCGGCCTTCATCACCGTGTCGGCCCGGGCTACGCGCGCACCCTCCACGTCGCTCACCACGAGACTGCCTTCCGGGAGGCTGATCTCGTCCAGCACTTTGCCCACCACCGGCGCGTCCTCCCCAATGCGCACCTCCGCGATGTCGAGCACCCCCATGGCGTGCTCCAGCGAGCGTACGTCGCCGGACAGGATGGCGTTAACCGCCAGCAGCGCACTGGCCCGCCGCGGGTAGATCACCGCGTCGACGAGCTCCGCGTGGGCGTTGCCCGTCTCGGCGTCGGTCCGCATCACGGTGTGGAGGTCCGGGTTCATCCGCTGGCCGATCATGCACACGGCGAGGTTGGTCAGCGGGTGGTCCGACATCGCCGCCAGAACGTCGGCCCGTTCCGGCCCGGCCTGCCGGAAGATGTCGGGCAGGGTCGCGTCGCCCTCGATGATCGTCGCCACGTACTCGTCGGCAATTTCCTGACACCGGTCGGGATCGCGTTCGATGACGACCACGTCGTGCCCGCGCTCGTCGAGAAATTCGGCCGTGCGGAAGCCGACCTCGCCGCCGCCGGCGATAATGATGCGAAGGTCTTTTCCGGATACGCTCATGGGGGAGTGGGTATCTATGAGAGAGGGGGTCACGTCTCGGCCCTCGCCGTCTCCGCCCCGCGCCACTGCAGGGCCGCGTACACGAGACCGCCAATGGCGATCCACCCCAGCCCCAGCACCAGCGTGTACGGGTCGTCGCGGAGCAGGAAGTAGGCGAGGACGAGGTTTAACACAATGGCGAGGATGGGAATGGCCGGGTAGAACGGCATCTCGAAGGGGCGGCGCATGTTGGGGCGCCGGTTGCGCAGGCGGATGACGCTCCAGTTGACCACCACGAACGAGACGAGGAAGAAGAGGCTCGACACGCGCCCCACCTGCTCGATGGGCAGGAAGACCACGCTTCCGAGCATCACGGCGGCACTCACGACGACGGCCGCGAGGGGGGTGCCAAACCGCGCACTGATCTGGCCGAGGGGATTCGGAAGTTGGTCTTCCCGCCCCATCGCGAACACGACCCGGCTGGACGCGATGACGACGGCGTTGAGGGCACTCACCGTCGAAAAGACGGCGCCGAAGACGATGAGCGCGGCGCCCTCCCCCAGCAGCGGAATCGTCGGCATGAAGCTCGTCGCGGCCTCCGCGATGCCCGTCTCGCCGGCCCGCCCGAGCTCTTCGGCCCCGAGCGTGCCGATGGCCACCCACACGACGATCAGGTAAATGGCCACCGTCGCGACGAGGCTGATAAAAATTGCCTTCGGAATGTTTTCCCGCGGATTTTCGACCTCTTCGGTGACGGTGGCGATGAGGTCGTACCCCTCGAAGGCGATGAACGTGAGGCCCATCGCCTTCAGTATGGCGACCGAGGAGTCGTCCTTCGCGAAGAAGGGCTCGAAGTTGCTCCCCTCCACGGCAAAGGCGCCAAACCCGGCGAAGACGAGCAGGATGATGATCTTGATGATCGTGACGACGGTCTCCGCCCCGCCGCTGGCCTCCGTGGAGACGGCGTTGAGCAGGGCAAAGAGGCCGACCACCGTCAGGGCGTAGAGAATATGCCACACAGGACCCGTGGGCAGCCCCGCCCAGTAGAGGTGGACGAACTCGACGAAGTTGGACGAAAACCCGAGCGCGTAGAGCGCCCCCGCAATCATATAGGCAAACGAGAGCATCCACCCCATGAGAAACGAGGTCGGCCCTGAAAAAACCTCTCGGACAAACACATAGCCACCGCCGCTCTTCGGAATGGCACTCGCGAGCTCCGCGTACGAGATGCCCGTGAGGACCGTCACCACCCCGTTCAGCGCAAAGACCAGGATGGCCGCCGGCCCCGCAATCTCCGCGGCCAGGCCCGTCAGGACGAAGATGCCCGCCCCAATCATCGCCCCCATCCCCACCATCGTGGCGTCGAGAAGCCCCAGGCGTGCCGTTGGAGATCGGTCTCCTGACTGGGCCATGGTTGGAGCGTTTCTTCAACATGGAATGCGGGCTTCCCAACAGCGGGAGGGGCCGGGCAGTTTAGGGTGTACGCCGCGTGTCCGTAACGGAGTCGTCATTCCGGTGGCCGTTGCGGGCGAGAGCCGGGCCCTTTCGGCGATGATCTATAACGTATCGGGGCGACAGGCGGACGACAACAACGATTCTTCGGATCAATCCGGAGCATGAGTGCTGGAAGGAGGGCCCCGGTGACGACCTCAATCATGCCCCAAGGTCTCCCTTGGAACGCAGGTCTGTGCCGGCTGGCGCCCCGAAGGAGTTCATATGAAGACAAGAGGGTCCTCCCATGCGGTCTCCGTCTCCACCTCGTCGACTGACACTTCCACTGGCCCTCGTTCTGGTCGGGGCGCTCTGCGCGTGTGGGCCCTCCAACCGGGATGCAAACCTCGAGCCGCCTGCCTCCCACCTCGACAGTCTGCCGACGGCTTCCTCGTCGTCCGGCAACCGGGGAGTGCCGACGACGCGCGTCCGGAGCCAGACGCTCTACGTGCCCGCCTACTCCCACATCTACGTCCGGAATGCCCAGCGGTCCATGAACCTGGCGACGACGCTTAGCATCCGCAACACGAGCCAGGACGTGCCCCTCACGCTCTCAACCATTGACTACTACGACAGCCAGGGCGAGCTTGTGCGCGCCTACCTGGACACGACCCGGGCCCTCGGGCCGCTCGCCTCGACGTACGTCGTGGTGGACACGGACGACATTCGGGGCGGCGTGGGGGCCAACTTCATCCTCCGGTGGCACGCGGAGCGCCCGATCTCCCCGCCTGTCGTGGAAACGGTCATGATTACCGGCGCCAACACGCAGGGCATTTCGTTCCGGTCCACCGCCCGCGTGCTGCGTGAAGAGCGCGTCTCTACGGATACGCTCGGACACCGCTCCGACGCAGACTTGTGAGTCCTGCCGGACCGACGGAGGCCCTTGCGAGGGACCCGGTCGGGTCTCCTGTATGCCTCGTCGCCCCCCGCCCCGTCCTGCCCGGCAAAAAGATGTGTTCGATCGGACAGGCTCCCTCGGCGGGATGCGAGCGGCCCTCGCTACTGGAGGAAACGCTCCTCGAAGACCTGCACCCCTTCGTCCGTTCCTACGACAACAAGCTCATCGCCCTCCTCGACCACAAACGTCTCGGGATCGAGCGACGTGATCACGTCCCCATCGCGCACCGTCGCGACGACGGTGCAGCCCGTGTGGGCCCGAACATCTTCTCCGGCGAGTGTGCGCCCGACTAGGCGGCCCGCCGGGAGGCGCACCACGTCAATCTTCGTCCGGAACGAGAGGACCTCTTCCCGATCGAGAACGGTCGCGGCCATCATCCGCCCGCTGATGGAGGCGAGGGACTGCACATAGTCCGCCCCGGCCCGGTAAATCTTCCGCTCGTTTTCCTCTTCATTCGCGCGGGCAACAATGTGCGCGTCGGGATTGGCGTCCCGCGCGATGAGCGTGGCGAACAGGGTGGTCGTGTCGTCGTCGAGATCAATAATGATGGCGTCGGCCGTCCCGGCATCGGCCTCTTTGTACGCCCCGGGATCCCGGGCATCACCCACGACGTCCACCTCCGGGCGATCCTTCGCATCGATGATCGTCACTCGGGCCTCCGTGTCGGCCAGCACGTCGACCGCCGCCTGGCCGGACTGTCCGTACCCGACGACGATGACGCGCTGCCGCTTCCGCAGTTGAAGCGTCGAGCTGTCCTCGCGCCGCAATGCCTGAATCCGTTCGGGCGCCCCGGACACGAGGAGGCGCGCCCGGCAACTGACGGTGGTGCCTGGGCCGACGGGGCTCTCGAACGCGCCGTCGAACCAGGCGCCAATCACATCAATTCCGAAGCGCTCACGCAGCCGGAGCTCGCCGATCGTCTGGTCGCAGAGCGGGCTTCCCGGCTCGATGT
>NZ_JAZKRW010000113.1:0-9754 GCF_036626415.1 Salinibacter sp. | reverse complement strand
CCGTATTTATCGATTGGAGAACGGTTATCAGATAGTTTGATCCAAAAGATTATTTCACAGGCAGGGCGAGACGCACCCTTTCTGGGGCGCCGTCCGGAAAGAACGATTTCTCCCGCGTCTCAGAGTCCCCCCGGAAGATGTTGTCCAGCGGATGCTTGCGTAGAGGTCACCCCCCGGTGCAATTCCTGCCTGTGGGCGTTCGGCCGGGGCCGGATTCAGTCCTCTGTTTTGGACTGCAAATGGTGCAAGATATGTTCCAGCAGCCGCGCGTCCCGGTGTGATTGTCCCGTGGCCAATGTCCGACCGGGGGGGCGACGCGAGACGGAGGGAAGGAGGAGCGAGAGGCTTTTTAGAATGTAGGCTGGGTGTGGGCCGCCAGGTCCGCGTCCTCCACCCCGAACGAGGTGCCCACGTCGAGCCCCGATGTAAGGAGGGGATGATCGGCCGGGACGGTCCGGGTCTTGTCGGCGATCTCGTGGAGCGGGACCTGCGTGAACGCGTCGTTCTGGACGGCCACCATGACCCCGCTGGCCCCGTCGGCGGCCAGCGCGGCGGCCCGGCTGCCCAGGGCGGTGGCCAGGTTGCGGTCGTAGGCGGTGGGCGACCCGCCCCGCTGCATGTGGCCCAGGACGGTGGTCCGCACGCTGGTGTCGAGGGGCTCCCGGAGCTGTTCGGCGAGGACCCGGCTGATGCCGCCGAGGCGAATGGAGTCGGTATACTCGTCGCCCCGTTCCTGCACCACGTAGTCGCCCTCCTTGCGCCGGGCGCCCTCGGCCACGGCGACGATCGTGAAGCGCTGCCCACTCCGCTCCCGGTCCCGGCACACCCGCGCCACCTCGTCCACCTCGTACTCAATCTCGGGGAGGAGAATCACGTCGGCCCCGCTGGCCACCCCTGCGTGGAGCGCAATCCAGCCCGAGTACCGGCCCATCGTTTCGACGATCATGACCCGGTGATGGCTCTGCGCCGTTGTGTGGATCCGGTCGATCGCGTCGGTCGCGACGCTGACGGCGGTGTCGAACCCGACCGTCCGGTCGGTGCCCACCAGGTCGTTGTCGATGGTCTTGGGCACGCCCACAATGTCGATGTCGAGCTCAGTCAGGCGATTCGCAATCGACATCGTGCCGTCCCCGCCGATCGCCACGAGGGCGTCCAGGTCGAGGGTGCGGTAGGTCTTGACCACCTGGGCGGAGACGTCGGCGCCCCCACGAGGGAGGTAGTTGAAAGGGTCGGCCTTGTTGCTCGCCCCGAGGATGGTGCCGCCCCGGGTCAGGATGCCGCTCACGTCGCGGTAGCGGAGCGGCTCGACGGTGCGGTCGACGAGGCCCCGAAAGCCGTCGCGGAAGCCGAGCACCTCCGCGTCGTGCTGGAGGGTGAGGCTTTTCGTGACGGCGCGGAGCGCGGCGTTAAGGCCGGGGCAGTCGCCCCCGCCGGTGAGAACGCCGACGCGAAGGGAGTGATTGGGCATGGGCGGTATGGGGGAAATGCGAGGCGGGCGCGGTGGAGGGCAGAACCAACCTGGGCGTCCCCGGCGAAGGTCCTATGCGGAGGCCCTCCGGAATGTACAGGGGGCCTGCGAAAAAACGGTTCGTTCGAACAACGGCAGGTGCGTCTGCTGCGTGGAGGCACGCCACAGAAGGGGCGCGAGCTGGAACCGCTGCGATCAACAAAAACCCCGGCCCTCATCGCACGTTGAAGGCTGTCCCAGCATTCAAGGCTCACTGACGTGCTCGCAAATCAACAACCATCCCATGAAGGTCCAGCAATCGAGAAACGTCCTCGGCGGGGTGCTCCGCGCGTGTTCGACAGAGCCCGAGACCGGCTTCTACCGCGACGGCCACTGCCGAACCGGGCCGCGCGACACGGGCAGTCACGTGGTGTGCGCCGAGATGACGGAGGCGTTTCTGGAGTACACGAAGCGCCAGGGCAACGACCTGATGACGCCGCGGCCGGAGATGGACTTCCCAGGGCTGGAGCCGGGCGATCGGTGGTGCCTCTGTGCCGCGCGCTGGAGCGAGGCGGTGGAGGCCGGCGTGGCCCCGCCCGTTGTGCTGGCGGCCACCAACGAGGCGGCCCTGAAGGCGGTGGACCTGGAGATGCTGAAGGCCCATGCCCTCGACGCGCCGTCTCCGGACGAGGGAGGGGCCGACGGGCAGTAAGGCCGCCGAGTCAGGTCCGCAGTGCGGGCAGGGGCTCACCGGCCGGGACGAAAGAGAGCGCGAGGCCGTTGTTGCAGTAGCGGAGGCCCGTCGGTTCGGGACCGTCTTCAAAGATGTGCCCCTGGTGGCCGCCGCAGCGGGCGCAGTGGTACTCGGTTCGGGTGTAGCCCAGCTTCGTGTCCTCCTTCGTGTCCAGCTGGCCGTCGAGCGGGGCCCAGAAGCTCGGCCAGCCCGTTCCGCTCTCGTACTTGGTCGTCGATGGGAAGAGGGGCAGCCGACACGCGGCACAGATGTACGTGCCCTCCCGCTTCTCGTTTAGCAGCGGGCTTGATCGCCGGGGCTCAGTCCCTTCTTCGAAGAGAATGTGAAACGCATCGTCCGACAGAAGGGACTGCCACTCCGCCCGCGACTGGTCCAAGGGGGGCGGGTCTTCGGGCAACGAATGCACCGCGAGGGTGTCGGAAGTCGCAGGTGAGGAGGAGGGGGTCGACTGGCTCGGGCTGCACGCGGCCAGCGCGGCGGGGGCCACGGAGACCCAGGCCAGATGCTTCAAAAAGGTTTTGCGGTCCATAAGGCCAAGGACGGTTGTGGGAGAGGGAGATGTAGCGTTACGGGGGATTCGCGGACAGAATGTTTCAGTTTGCCCTGCAGATCATAGAAGGGTCACCTCAATGAAACGAGGCAAGGCGGCATAAGTTGGTCCGAAGAGCCAAATGGGCATAATCATTACGGTCCCTCTTGATCACAGCCACTCGCCATGCGCGCGGCCCTGCGCTCATTTCGGAGGCCTTGGTGGGGACGCCTGCTAACAGGGTTGCTCGTGGGGGCTCTATTTCTGCAAGGGGGATTTGTACAAGGGCTTGTCCAGGTCGCCCACGAGACCCTGGGGACCCACCAGTGTGCCCACGCCCACCAGGACGTCTGTCCGAGAAATCCGGACGGCCCCTGCACGTGCGCCCACAGTAGTCCTGACGAGCCCGGCTCCGAGGGGCCGGTCCTGCGGGCGTGCAACGGCGAATCGAAGGCCGTGAGTCCGGGGTCGGTCCCTCGGTGGCACGTCCCTGACGTTCCTACGATGCCGGCGCCTCGCGTGTCCGAGGCCTCCCTCACATCTGCGCCAGCCTCGTTGTCGCCGCAGCGCGTGGGCGACGAGGTCTTTCGTCCTCCCCGAACGACGCCGACCCACGCCTGACTTGACCCGTCGGGTGTGCTCCGGGTTCCGTCGTTCGAGTCTCTGTGCGGTTGGGTCATCCGCACCCGAGCAAACTCAGGAGGATGTCTATGGACCGCTACACCGTTTCAACACTCGTCGCCCTCTTCGTTCTGTTCATCATCCCGCCCGCCGCGGCTCAGTCAACCGGCACCGTCGAAGGACGGGTCTTCGAGCGGCAGACGGACACGTCCCTGCCGGGGGTCAACATCGTGGTGCCCGACCTGGACCGCGGAGCCGTGACGGACGGGGAGGGGCGCTTCGTGCTGCGAGGCGTGCCGCCCGGGACGTACCAGCTGCAGGCCCGCTTCGTAGGCTACGCCCCCACCACGCGCACCGTGCAGGTCAGGGCCGGCCGCACGGCACAGCTCCGCATTCGCCTGTCCCGCTCGTCCGTCGAGATGAGGGGCATCCAGGTTACCGCCCTGTCGCCGGATCGGGACCCTACCGGCTCGCTCGACGCGGAGCAGATCCGGACGGCCGAGGTGGCCGACCCCGGCGCGCTGCTCCGCGACCTGCCGGGCATTAGCTCCGTGCGGCGGGGGCCCGTGGGGCTCGACCCCAACGTGCGGGGCCTCTCTGAGACGGAGGTCGGGGTCTACATCGGCGGCATGCGCACCTTTCCGGCGGGGCCGGCCCGCATGGACTCGCCCATGAGCCACATCGACCCCAGCACCATCAAGAGCATCGACGTGGTAAAGGGGCCGTACGCCCTCACCTGGGGGCCCGGCAACATGAGTGCCGTGCAGGTGACGCAGCGCGGCGAGGACCCGCCCCGCACCCCGCTGACCGGCGCCGTTCGCGCCGGGTACGACACGAATCGGGACGCGCGGGAGGCGACCGTCTTCGGAATGGGGCGGCAGGGCGACTGGTTCTACAGCGTCAACGGTGCCTGGCGGGGCGGCAGCGACTTCGACGCCGGCGACGGGCAATCGATTCCGGCCGACTACGAGTCCGCCGAGGGGCGAGCCCGCGTCGGGGTGGAACTGAGCGACCGGTCGACCCTCTCGCTCAGCGGCAGCTACCAGGACCAGGAGGACATCGACTATCCGGGCCGCCTCCTCAACGCCGACGTCTTCGAGACCGGCATGGGGCAGCTCACGTACGAGTTTGCCCAGGACGAGAACACGCTCCGGGGCCTGACGGTGCGGGCCAGCGCCCAGCAGACGCTCCACGGCATGACGAACCGGGGCAAGCCGACCTTCGAGGCCGGGGCCAACCGGCCGCCCCTGCGCATCGGCGTCGACTCGGAAATTCAAAACGTGAGTGGGCGGGTGGCGGCGGACCTCGCGCTCGGGGCCTGGGACCTTACGGTGGGGGGCGACGTGGTGCACACCTTCCGGGATGCCACCCGGCCCCTGGAGGCCGTGATGCCGGACGGCAGCCGCGTCGTGCCGGGGTTCTACAAGAGAGGAGGCGAAATCCTCGACCGGGCCTGGCCCGGGGTGACGATCACGCAGGAGGGCGCGTTCGTGGAGGCGAGCCGTGCCCTCGGCGACCGCTGGACCCTCACCGGCACCACGCGCCTCGACCTGGCCCAGTCCGACGCCAACGATCCGACCTCGTCGTTTCTGGAGACCGCCGGCATCTCCGAATCTGGGCTCGACCGGAGCGACGTGATGCCGAGTGGGGCGGTGACGGCGTCGGTGGCCCTCACGGAGCGGTGGACCCTCTCGCTGGGAGGCGGGACGGTCGCGCGGCCGCCCAGCGCCCTGGAGCGCTACGCGGACCGGTTTCCCGCCAGCAAGTCGCAGACGAGCGCCGAATTTCAGGGCGTTCCGTCGCTCGATCCGGAGCGCAGCACGCAGGGCGACCTCTGGCTTGAGGGCGGTGGGCAGGCCTGGTCGCTCAGCGTCAACGCCTTTGCCCGTCGCGTTGACGACTACATCACCCTCGCCCCCACGGACATCGAACCGATTCTGCCGCTGAGCCCGGAGACGGTGTTTCGGTACGTCAACGGGGCGGCCACCTTCTACGGGACAGAGGTGGACGCGACCCTGTCCCTCGCGGGGCCGCTCACGGCCCGGGCCTCCGGAAGTTATCTGTGGGGCGAGGACGAGACGGCGGACGAGCCGGCCTTCGGGGTGTCGCCCGCGTCGGCCGCCGTTGGCCTCCGGTGGACGCATCGGCCCACCACGCCGGTCGTGGCCGAGGTCTTTGTGGACGGGGGCGTGGAGCTCGTGGCGGAGCAGGACCGCGTGGCCACCACCCGCGGCGAGACGGGCACCGACGGCTTCACCACGGTCGACCTGCGAGCCGGCGCGACCCTGCTGGAGCGCGTGCGGCTCGACGTGAGCGTCGAAAACCTGTTCGATGCAGCGTACGTCAACCACCTGAACGCCAAGAACCCGTTCTCCGGCGACTCGCTGCCGGAGCCGGGCCGCGTCGTCTCCACGACGCTGCGCGTGCAGTTCTAACTGGCGTCGATGGAGGTGCGGGCCGAGCGGCCGAGGCCGGGTAGGGCGACCTTGTACGACCGATTTTGTGTCGACACGAAGCCCCTCCGTGAGCCCCCGGTGTCGGACGATCGGCTGTTTCTGGGCATACAGACACAGGTTGTGCTTGACGGCGGCTTGGGGGCGGGCAAGTCGTGGTGACGTGCTTGGCGTCTGGCGTGCGATTTGGGAGTGAAGCCCCGCAGGCGGAGCCGATCCGCCGGCCCCCGTCGCCGCTCCTCACGGGTGCGCGGCAGGCCCCACGCCGAGAACAACCCGGAGGGCGACGAGTGAAGGGAATGCGGGACGTTTAGTCCGGCAATAGGCGAGTCTGGCAACCAGGAGACACTGAACGGATGGGGGGCTGACGGATGGCGCATCGGAGTGGCTCGAGAGAAGGGCCTCCCGTGGGCCGGTTCGGCAGAGAGTGAAGAGCGAAGTGAATCCGTTCTCCCTTTGTCACGTTCTGTCTCTGCGTCCGGGGAAAAATTCCCCCAAAGGCTGTCTAAGAATCTTCACTGGGGACGTTAAGGTTTGGCGTAAATCCTGCGGCTTTCAACAGAAGGAGGCCCGGACTCTTGGCTTGCCGGTCGCTATATCGTATGTTCTGACTGCGTTGGAGCTGAATCCAGAGACGGAAATTTCGATGGAGCTGCGCGCTCGGATGAGAAGACAGCGGTGCCCGATTGCTCACTGTCGAATGGCTCGTTAGTATGCCGCAATTCTTTCCCAAGAAGGCCAACACGCTGCCCCTTCTTTCCTTGGGGGCCTCGGTCCTCGGAGGGGTCCTTCTGGTGTTTTTGGTCTGGTACTATTTCTCCCCCGAGTTCAAAGTGGTGGGCTATCAGCCGGATCAACCCGTGCCGTACAGCCACGAGACCCACGTCGACAAGCTGGGCATGGACTGCCAGTACTGCCACACCAACGTGGCGAACTCGAAGCACGCCAACGTGCCGTCCACCCAGACCTGCATGACGTGCCACAACCAGGTTCGGAGCAACTCGCCGAAGCTGTTGCCGGTGCGCGAAAGCTGGGCGAACAATGAGCCCATCGAATGGACGAAGGTGCACCACCTCCCGGACTATGCGCACTTCAGCCATGCGTCGCACGTGAACAAGGGGGTGGGGTGTGAAACGTGCCACGGGCGCATCGACCAGATGGGGGCGGACGGCGTGTATCAGGCCGAGCCCTTGTCGATGGGCTGGTGTCTGGACTGTCACCGCCAGCCGGAGAAGTACCTCCGGCCCAACGACCAAATTACGACGATGGGGTACACCCAGCCGGCCAGCTTCGTGGAGCGCAACCTGGAGCGCATCGAAGAGCAGGGCATCCAGCCCCCCACCAACTGCTCGGCCTGCCACTATTGACTGCTTGGGGGATCGTCTTGCGTCTGGTGCCGTGGCGAAGAGTTTGTGGGGCCTGACGTGCGACGCTCACCACTTGGCACCCTCAACCCGCAACGTTACAGCCCAGTATGATCGAGCTAGATGTTATCGATGCAGAGGCGGCCGCCCATGAGGGGGAGGAGGAGTCGTCGGGGCCCACCTTCTGGCGCCACTGGCCCGAATCGGACGCCGATGAGGACGGCGACGACCTCATGGAGTTTGCGCCGGGCGACAGCGAGCCGCCGAGCGGCGCGTCGCGTCGGCAGTTTCTGCAGCTGATGGGGGCGGCCATGGCCATGGCGGGGCTGGCCGGGTGCCGGCGGCCGGAAGAGAAAATTCTGCCGTACGCCCGCGAGCCGGAGACGGTGACGCCGGGCATTGCGGACCACTACGCCACGGGCATGCCGTTCCGCGGGGTGCTGCGCCCGGTCGTGGCCCAGAGCAACGAAGGACGCCCGACCAAAATCAAGGGCAACAGTGACCATCCGGCGGGGCAAAGCGGCACCAGCCCGTACGAGCAGGCCTCGGTGCTCAATTTGTACGACCCCGACCGCTCCCGGTCTGTCCGGCAAGAGGGGCGCACCGCTTCGTGGAGCGATTTCGTATCGTTCTGTCGCACGTTGGGCAACGAGGCGGATCAGCGTCAGGTGGCCGTCCTGGCGGAGGAGACCTCCTCCCCAACCGTGCAGGCGATGCGGCAGCGCATGGCGGATCGCTTTCCGAACCTGCAGTGGGTGTCGTACGCCCCGACGGGCACCGATCCGCGGCGCCTCGGCACGCAGCAGGCCTTCGGTCGTCCCCTGCGGCCGCGCTACGAGCTCGGGGCGGCGGAGGTGATCGTGAGCCTCGACGCCAACTTCCTCGACGGGCGGGCCCCCGACTTCGGCTACCACACGCAGGGCTTTGCGGAGGGGCGGCGCCTGGACGACGCGGAGGATACCATGAGCCGGCTTTACACGGTGGAGAGCCGCTACTCCACCACGGGCGGCAGTTCGGACCACCGGCTCGGAATGCGGGCCGGGCGCATTCCCGCGCTCGCCGCGGCCCTCGCGGCGGAGCTGGGGGTGGGCGAGGCCCCGGACGTGTCGTGGAGCGAGAGGGAGCGCCTGCACGTTCAGGAAATGGCCCGCGACCTGCGAGCGGCGGGCGAGCACGGCGTGGTGATGGCGGGGGAGGCCCAGCCGCCCGAGGTGCACGCCCTGGCCATGGCGGTGAACCAGACCCTCGGGGCCCTCGGCACCACCGTCACGCTCTTTGACACGGGCGCGGCCGAGATTCAGCCACAGGACGAGGCCCTGGCCGACCTGACCGCCTCGATGCAGGCGGGCGAGGTGGACACCTTGTTCATGCTGGGGGTCAATCCCGTCTACGACGCCCCGGCCGAACTGGGCTTCGAGGAGGCCCTCTCCAACGTGCGCGACACAGTGCACCTGGGCCGCCTCCGCAACGAGACGGCCCAGGCGGCGCGCTGGCACCTGCCCCGCACCCACTACCTGGAGCAGTGGGGCGACGGGCGGGCCTACGACGGCACGCCCTCGATCGTCCAGCCGCTTATCCGGCCGCTCTACGACGACGCGCATTCGCTCATCGAGGTGCTCAACGTGGCCGCGACCGGTGTGGACGCCAGCGGCCACGATCTCGTCCGCGAGCAGTGGCGGGCGCAGCTCTCGGAGCCGTTCCGCGAGCAGTGGCGCCAGGCGCTGCACGACGGATACCTGGACGCGTCCGGCTACGACGTCGCTTCGGTGGGCCCGGCGACCGTGCCGTCCATCGACGCCCCTGCGTCCGACCCGGATGAGATCGAAGTCGTCTTCCGCACAGACTCGAAGCTGCTGGCCGGGCGCTTCTCCAACAACCCCTGGATGCAGGAGCTGCCGGACCCCATCACGAAAATCGTGTGGGACAATGTGGCCGTCATGAGCCGAGCCACGGCGGACGAGCTGGGGGTCGAGGTGCAGCGCCGCGAGGGCAATTTTTACGCCGACCGGGTGGAGCTGACCCTCGAGGGCGAGTCCGTCGAGCTGCCCGTGTGGGTGCAGCCCGGGTATCCGGACGGCTCCATCGGGGTGTCGATGGGCTACGGGCGCACCATCGCCTCCACCCGCGAGTCCGAGAGCACCCCGTTCTGGGACACCAGCGACCAGACCAACATCTACAACGGGAGTCCCGTCGCGGGCGGGGTCGATGCGTCCGGAGGGTCGATAGACGTGGTGGGGGGGAACGTGGCGCCGATGCGTCCGAACGGGGGGCGTGTGGCCACCGGGGCCGACGTGACGCCGACCGACAGCGGGTACCTTCTCGCAACGACGCAGGAGGAGGGAAGCATGCAGGGGCGTCCGATCGTGCGGTGGGCCACCCTGGACGAGTTCAAAGAGGACCCGGAGTTCGTCAACGAGTCGCAACCGCCCGTCCCGGAGCTCGGCCATGGTGGCGACGGCCACGGGGAGGGAGAGCACGGGGACGCCGGGGGCCATGGCGGCGACGGGGCGGCCCAGGACGTGTCGGGGGAAGGGCTAGAAGCGGGGCCGGGGGCCGATGCCCATGCCGCGGACGACATGCCCGAGC
>NZ_JAZKRW010000112.1:0-9806 GCF_036626415.1 Salinibacter sp. | reverse complement strand
GAGCAGGCATCGTAAGATGACGTAATTCGACGGGCCTTCCCCCCGCTGAGAGGAACATCCACCCGTCCCTGTGGTGGGGTGTAGTGCTGTGATTTTTCTCCTACCAACCCCCTCGTGCCTCATGGCTGTCGCCCGCGAAGACGTCCTGGATGCCCTCCGACAGATCAAGCATCCCGAGGAGAGTCAGGACATCATCCGGCTCGACATGGTGAAGGACCTCACGATCGAGGACGGCCGGGCCTCCTTCACTGTCGTCGTGAAAGACCCGGATAGCGCCTTCGCCAATCAGGTGGAGGAGGCCTGTCAGCGCGTCCTCCACGAGGAGGTGAGCCGAGGGCTATCGGTGGACGTGGAGGTCGACAGCGAGATGATTCCGCTTGGTGACGACGTGATGATGGGGGAGGGCGAGACGATGCAGCAGACCAGCGGTGAGGACGGCGTACAGAACACGATCGCCGTGGCCAGCGGCAAGGGCGGCGTGGGCAAGAGCACCGTCGCCGTCAACCTGGCGATGTCTCTTTCCGAGCAGGGGTACGAGGTGGCGCTCGTCGACACGGACATCTACGGCCCGTCGATTCCGAAGATGATGGGCATGGAGGGCGAGAAGCCGCGCGTCAACGACGAGCGCAAGATGGTGCCGCTCGAAAAGCACGGGATCAAGACCCTGTCGATGGGCTTCATGGTCGATCCCGACCAGGCCGTCGTCTGGCGCGGGCCGATGGTGACGAAGGCGGTGCGCCAGTTCCTCGGCGACGTGGACTGGGGCGACATCGAGTACATGATTCTCGACCTGCCCCCCGGCACGGGCGACGTCCAGCTCACCATCGTGCAGACCATTCCCCTTACCGGGGCCGTCATCGTCTCGACCCCACAGGACCTCGCCCTCGCCGACGCGCGGAAGGGCAAGGCCATGTTCGACAACGTGAACGTGCCGGTGGTGGGCATGGTCGAGAACATGGCCTATTTCTCCCCCCCCGACCAGCCGGACCGCAAATACTACCTCTTCGGCCGCGAGGGCGCCCACGAACTGGCCCGGGAGCTCGACGTACCGTTTCTCGGCGAGGTGCCCATCCAGCAGGAGATCCGCAAGAGCAGCGACCAGGGCACGCCCATCGTCCGGTCTGCCCCGGACAGCGCCTCCACGCAGGCATTCGCCGAGATTGCCGACCAGCTCACCGAGCAAGTCGCCCTTCGCAACGCCGAGGACGACCCCACGCAGAAGATCGAAATTCTTTACGAGTAAGTGCCGCTCGACTTCCAGGGCGGAGCGTGCTCCCCCACAATTCCGAACATCCCCGAACGTGCCCGCGCTGCATCCGTTGGATGTCTAAAGAATTATGACGTGCGGGTTCACGCCGCTTTCGCCAATTCCCTCGACGCTTTATGTCCGACGACGTGCCTTCGTCCCCCGACGCCGAAGACGGGTCGCCCCACATGGATCCAGCCCTGCGTGACGACATTGAGGAGGCCCTTGACACCATTCGCCCGTACCTCATGGCGGACGGCGGATCGGTCCGGCTGCTGAACGTCACGTCCGACTACGTGGTGGAGCTGGAATTGCTGGGGGCCTGTGGGTCCTGCCCCATGAGCACCATGACCCTGCGCGCCGGCATCGAGCAGGCCCTCAAGCGGTCGGTGCCCAAGGTAAAGCGCGTGGAGGCCGTCAACGCCGCGACAGCGGCGTAGCCCCCACCGTCTTCCTCCTCTGCTTTTCTGCGGATCTCTCCGGTCCACTTCGCTCCCGCCCTCGTGTGTCGGGCAGCTCACAGCTGCACGCCCATCCCCAGCCGAACAGTGACGTAGCGGGTGGACGAGCCCGTCTCCAGGTCTGACCCCTCCGTGTCCACAACCACGTACCGCGGCTCTACGAATACACTGTAGGTCTCGTCGATTCGGAAGTTGGACCCGATTGCGACGTGAAAGCCCCTGCGTCTCGTGGATCGCTCCGGGAGTACATTTTCGCTCTGGCGCACCCGTGCCTCCGCGAACTCGGTCCGGTAGAGCCCCACGCCCCCCGACACGTACGGGTGGGCGTCGCTCTGATTCTTGAGGGTATAGCGCAACCCAATCGTCCCATTCAGGACGTTGAGGGCCCCACCCTCCACCGACGTCCCGACCGACAGGTTTTCTTCCAGGAGCGCGACGTTGTCGCCGTTCAGCGTGAACCGGTCGTAGCTGCCCTGCAGCACAACCTCCAGCCCGTCGTACACCTCGACCCCGGCGCCGAGCCCCAGGTCCACTCCGGAGTTCAAGACGGTGTTCAAGCCCTCCGGGGACTGAAAGAACGCTGCGCCCACGTTCCCGCGAAGAGAGACCGCCGGCTGGGCCGACACGCTGGTGCTCAGGAGGAGACCGAGAAGGACGAGAAGTGCAGCGGTCCGTCGCATGGCATCAAGCATGGATTGCAGGGGGCGTCAGGATGGGCGATCAAAAGCCCCGAAGCGCGGACATGAGCAACAAAATGCTTGGGGCCCCTCCGTGCTGGGGATCCTAACTTCGCACAGTCTTCCAACGAGACCAGTGTTGGCTGGATCCCCGCCCTCATTCGTTCGATGACGAGGGAGACTGCTGCATGTGGAGAATGGGACGGAGTGTCTCGAGACGAGACTCTGCGTAGCGGCGCAGCTCGGGGAGGGCGGCCTCCCTCGTCTGGAGAAACCGGCGATAATAACGGGCCGCCGGCGCCTTGTCCCTGTAGTGCTCGTCGTAAACCGTTGCGAGACGAAAGTAGAGCTCCCCCCGTTCCGGGCGCAGGCGAAGGGCCGTCCTGTAGGCGTCAACCGCGGCGGCCACGGCCCCCTGCCGGCTCTTCAGGCTCCCTTGATGCTCCAGGGCCTTCGTGATTGGCCCCCTCGCCTCCCGGTCAATCGTGTTCTGGAGGTGCGTGCCCGCCCGCCGCAGGCTGTCGAGCCGCAGGTACGTGACCCCCAGATAGAGGGTCGTGCGTGTGTGGCTGGAGTCGCGCCGCAGGGACCGTCGAAGGAACGGCAAGGATTGAGCGTACTGCTGGCGACGCACATCGACGAGACCAATTCGCCGGTACACCGTCGCCGATGAGTCGCCCGCGGCAAGCGTTCGCACGTATGCTCGGCGTGCCCTCTCGAGATCATCTCGCTCAAAGGCGAGGTCGCCCCGCCGACGCCACAGTCGGGGGTCCCCGGACTGGTGGGCCAAGGTGGTGTCGACCACGCGCCGGGCCGCGTCGAGGGCCCCCTCCGCACGGTGCAACCGACTGAGGGACAGCGCAACCTCCGCCGACCGCGGCGCTCGACGATGGGCCTCCGCGAAGTGGCGCCGCGCCCGCTCCGTGTGGTTGAGCTCGAGATTGCACTGCCCGAGACGCGCCCACCACCGCCCGTTCGAGGAGTCGGCACGCACCAGCCGCGCGTACTGGGCCCGCGCCTCGCGCCAGCTCCGAGACCGCCGGTGGACCTCCGCGAGGGCCTGACGGGCCGCCCGATCGTCCGGACGGGCGTCGAGCACGCGCCGAAACGCCGACGCCGCTTCCGACCACCGGTAGAGTGCGGCGTAGCTATCCCCGAGGGTCCGGTCAATCGAAACCGTGGACCGCGCTTTTTCCTCGGCGATCCGACGAGCCGTGCGCAGGGCGTCGATGGCCGCCGCGTGCCGTCCGCGCGCCTGTTCGGCCCGCCCGAGCAGGACGTGGAGCTCCTGCATCTCAGAGGCGCGGAGCAAGTCGCGGCGGCGAGTGCGGATGCGACGAACCACCGTCTCGTACGCGCCGTCCATGTAGGCAGCACGCAGCGCCTCTACCGATCCGGTCCCCTCAAACGGGCGTCGCGTCGTATCCCGGCGCATTGCCACCGGGCGGAGCGAGTCGGGCGTCGGAGCGACTTGTTCCGGCGATGGGTCTTCAGCCAGCTCGGAGGACGACGCGACACATCCGGCACCGCCCAGGACACAGGCCAGCAGAAGCACGAGGCGACCGTGGGGGCTCAGCATAGTGGCATCTTTGATTATTACTACTCCTATAGTAATAATCGATCGCAAAATTCTCAACCGTCCACTTCGTGGGCGGATCGCTCGACGGCCGGACGCGTGCGAGGCCCTGGATTTCTTAAACCTCTCTCCTGTCCGTTCCCCCTGGTTTTCGTCTCATGGCCGACGCCACCTCGACGCCCGTCGTCACCGTCTTTCTCCGACATCGAGGCGAGGTGCTGCTTCTTCGCCGCAGCGAGGACGTCGGCTCCTACCCCGGCCAATGGGGTGCCGTCGCCGGGCACGTTGACGACGAGGATCCTTCTGCGTCTGCACTCCGAGAGATCGAGCAAGAGACGGGTCTTCAGGAGGCCGACCTTCGGCCCCAGCAGCAAGGGGCGCCGTTTGCGGTCGAGGACGAGGACCGCGGGACTCGCTGGCGGGTCCATCCCTTTCTCTTCGAAACAGAGACTCGGGCGATTGAGACGAACTGGGAGACCGACGAGGCGGAGTGGGCGTCCCCGACCGTGATGCTGCGGCGCGATACGGTGCCGGACCTCTGGGCCTCGTACCGCCGCGTGGCGCCGTCCATCTTCGGCCTCGCAAACGACACGACGCACGGGTCGGCCCATCTTTCCCTCCGGGCCCTGGAGGTGCTGCGCGATCGGGCCGGGATGCTGGCGAGCTCCGACGCGTCCACCATCGAGGACGCCCGAGCGCGTCTGTTGGGCATCGCTCACCGTCTGCTGGACGCCCGCCCCTCGATGGCCGCACTGACGAACCGGCTTCACCGCGCCATGTACGCGAGCCGCCCGGAGTTTCTTCCCGCGACCGTCGAGGCCAACGCCCACGAAGCCCTTCAGGACGCCCTGGCGGCCGACGAGGCGGCGGCCGAGACGGCCGCCACGCGGGTGGGGGGGACGCACGTGCTCACCCTATCCCGCTCCGGCACCGTGCTGTCGGCCCTGCAGGCGGCCGCCCCTTCGCCCACCGTGAGCATCGCCGCCTCGGCCCCTGGAAACGAGGGCGTCGGCGTCGCCGAACACCTGTCGGGGGCGGGCCTCGACGTTACGCTCCTCCCCGACGCCGCCATCGCCCGACGCCTGCACGACGGCACCGTCGACGCCGTCCTCGTGGGCGCGGACACGGTCCAGCCCTCGGGCGCGGTGGCCAATAAGGTCGGCACATACGGGGCCGCCCTCGCGGCCCACCGGGCCGAGGTGCCCGTGTACGCCGCGTGTGCCGTGGACAAGATCTCCGTGGACGAAAACACCCCCAACGAGTCCGCCGCGGACCGAGCCGTGTACGACGGCCCCCTCGATGTGGCGGTGTGGGCGCCCCGCTTCGATACCACGCCTGCCGCTCTCGTGACCGGGGGCCTGCTCACTGATCGGGGCGTGCTGGCCGCCGACGAGGTCGCTGCCGTGGCAGAAGACCTCGCCGAGCTGCGCGCCTGGATGTGACATTTTTCTTTTGACGTTTTCCCTCTCGCCCGTCGCTTCTCAGCCCCTCTTCACGAACTGAACTCCCGTCGCCTCGTTGATACACTCCGTGCTGCTTTCTACCCTGTGACAACGCAGCGTTACAGAAAGCATCTTCTCCTATTGCCCGGTCGTCTAATGGCAGGACAGCGGCCTTTGGAGCCGTTAGTGGTGGTTCGAATCCACCCCGGGCAACCACGTCTTCCCCATCCCGATCGCTGCCGCCCCGGTGCCCCCTCCCCTCATGCGTGCGTCGAGCAATGAACACCGCGTTGCCATCTTTGGGGGCCGCTCCAACCCGGCCCTCGCCACCAAGATTGCCGAGGCGTACGGCACAACCCTCGGCGACCTCAGCATCCGGGATTTTGCCGACGGCGAGATCTACGTTCGCTTTGAAGAGTCCATCCGGGGGGCCGATCTGTTCATCATCCAGAGCACCCATCCGAAGGCGGACAACTGGATGGAGCTGCTCCTCTCGATCGACGCCGCCAAGCGGGCCTCGGCCGAGCGCGTGACGGCCGTAATTCCCTACTTTGGCTACGCCCGCCAGGAGCGCAAAGACCAGCCGCGCGTCTCCATCGCGGCCAAGCTTATGGCCAACATGCTCACGTCCGCCGGCGTGGACCGCATCTTGACCATGGAGCTCCACGCCGCCCAGATCCAGGGCTTCTTCGACGTGCCGGTAGACCACCTCTACGGCTCCACCGTTCTGATCGACCATGTCCGCCAGTTCGACCTCGACGACTTCGTCGTACTGGCCCCGGACGTGGGCGGCCTCAAGATGGCCCGCGCCTACGCACAGCGGCTAGGGGTGGACCTAGCCCTTATCGACAAACGCCGCCCCCGCCAAAACGAGGCGCGGGTGATGAACGTCATCGGCGATGTGGAGGGAAAAGACGTCCTCATCATCGACGACATCGTCGACACCGCTGGCACACTCACCCGTGCGGCGAAGGCGCTTAAGGATCACGGCGCCCTGAAAATTATGGCGGCCTGCACGCACGGTCTTCTCTCCGGCCCGGCCTACGACCGCATCGAGAGTTCCCCTCTCGAACGACTCATCCTCACCGACACGGTGCCCCTCAAGCGTCCGTCCGACTGCATCGAGGTCGTGAGCGTCTCGAACCTGTTCGCCAAAGCCATCCGCCACATTTATACCGACCAATCGGTCTCCACACTCTTCACCGAATAACGGAAGGAGCCGGCGACGGCAGAATCAGCAGACTCATGGGGTGTGGAGCACGTTTGAGCGAACCGTACGTCTCCTAGCGTCTATTTTGCTTGAATCGGGCCTTCGCGCCTGGAACCAAATGTGGGGGTGCATCTAGCATACACTCTGCACAAAGAGGCGGCCGGGCGCTCGTCCGGTCGCTGCCGCCCTTTTCACCGGATCGTCTTCCTGTCATGGACGCCCCCGTCATCGAAGCCCAGCCGCGCGAGACCGGCTCGAAGGCCGCCCGCGACATTCGCAACGACAACCGCGTGCCGTGCGTCCTGTACGGGCGCACCGTCGAGTCGACCCCGCTGCAGATTCCGATTGCCGCCCTCAACAAACTGATCTACCGCCGCTCGGCCCCGGTGGCTCAGGTGGAAATGGACGGCCACACGTGGCACTGCATCCTGAAGGATTACGATCTGCACCCGCTCACGGACCGCCCCCTGCACGCGGACTTCCAGGCCCTCAAGGAAGGCGACGAGGTGACGCTGACGGTGCCGCTGCACTACGCCGGAATCCCGGTGGGCCAGCAAAACGGCGGCGACACGCAGCAGATTGCCCGCGAACTCACGATCTCGGTGCTGCCGGAGAACATTCCCTCCCAGATTGAGGTCGACATCAGCGAGCTCGTCATTGGCGATTCGCTTCACGTCTACGACCTTGAGACCGACTACGAGATCAAAACGTCGAAAGACCAGACGCTCGTCACGGTCGTGGCCCCGCAGATCGAGACCGCGCCCACGACCGAGGCCGAGGAAGAGGAGGAAGAGCTCACCGAGGAAGAAATCGCCGAAGAGGGCGAGGCCGTCGACACAGAAGAAGGCGAAGCGGCCGAGGCCGAAGAAGCGCCTGGCGAGGGCGACGGTGAGGACGAGTACCAGTAGGCACTGCCTGCACGCCGAAGCGCCCCTCCATTTGATTTTCCAGAAGGGCGGCCGGTCCCGGTCGCCCTTTTCTATTTGTCTCTAGACGTCTCCGAGCCCGCATGTCCACTCCCTCCCTTCTCGCCATTGGCCTCGGCAACCCGGGCGCCGAGTACGAAGATACGCGCCACAATGTGGGCCATCAGGTCATCGACGCACTGTCCGGGCGCCTCGACATTTCGCTGCAGCACGAGTCCGATGCGCTCGTCGGCTGGGGCCGCTACGCCGACCAGAAGATCGGGCTGGCCGTACCGCTCACGTACATGAACCGGAGCGGCGACGCAGTCGCGGGCCTCCGCGACTACTACGACCTCCCGGTCGACCGACTGCTCGTCATTGTCGACGACCTGCACCTCCCCGTCGGCACCATTCGACTCCGCCCGTCGGGCAGCAGCGGCGGCCACAACGGCCTCACGCACGTGGCCCAGCGGCTCGGCACCACGGAGTTTTCGCGCCTTCGCATCGGCATCGGCGACGACTTCCCCGACGGCCGCCAGTCCGACTACGTTCTCTCCCCGTTTACCGACGAGCAGCGACCGGCGGCCCGGTCGGCCCTCGAGGACGCCCAGGAGGCCGTCCTCACGGCGGCCCGCGAGGACCTGGGCTCGGCGATGAATCAGTTCAACTGACGGTCCGCACCGACACCCACAAAAAAAACTCCCGACCGGGCAACCGAGCCCGGCCGGGAGCAAACGTCGATCGGGATGAAGGGACGCGTTAGCCCAGCAGGTAAGCAAAGAGCGGGAGGAAGATGACCGCGACCTTGCCCATCAGCTTGATGAGCACGTTGAGGGAGGGGCCCGCCGTGTCCTTCAGCGGGTCGCCCACCGTGTCGCCCACGACCGAGGCCTTGTGCGCCTCGCTGCCCTTCCCGCCGTGGACGCCGGACTCGATGTACTTCTTGGCGTTGTCCCAGGCCCCCCCGGCGTTCGACATAAAGATGGCCATGAGGAAGCCGGCCATGAGCACCCCGGCGAGCAGGCCCGCCAGCGCCTCGACGCCGAGCCCGGGCAGCACGCCGACGAGGACCGGCGCAATGAGCACGACGATGCCCGGCAGCATCATCTCCCGCAGGGCCGCGGTCGTCGTGATGTCGACGCACCGGGCGTAGTCCGGCTTCGTGTCGCCACTGCGCACGCCCTCAATCTCAGCGAACTGGCGCCGCACCTCATTGACGACGGCCGCCGCCCCGCGGCTGATGGCGTGAATGCCCACGGAGGCCAGGTAGAACGTAAGCATCGCGCCCAGGAGCAGGCCCACCAGCACGGCGGGGTTCATCAGGTTGACCCCCGCCTCCAGCGACAGCAGGTCCTGCGCGGCCGCCTCCGAGAAGTAGGTCGCCAGCCACGCGAGGGCCGCCAGCGCGGCGGAGCCGATGGCGAAGCCTTTGCCGATGGCCGCCGTCGTGTTGCCGGCCGAGTCGAGCGCCTCGCAGCGCTCTCGCACATCCTGGCCGAGGTTGGCCATTTCGGAAATGCCCTGCGCGTTGTCGGTAATCGGCCCGTACGCGTCGGTCGAGAGCACCACGCCGAGCGTCAGCAGCATCCCGAGCGCGGCGAGGGCGATGCCGAAGAGGCCGCCCAGGTGGTACGCCAGCAGGGTCGCGAGGGCCACCGCCAGGGCCGGCACAACCGTGCTGAGCATGCCGGTCCCGAGCCCTTCGATGATGGTCGTGGCGGCACCGGTCTTGGCCGACTCCGCAATCTGCTTTACGGGGCTGTACTCGGAGGTGTAGTATTCGGTCGCCTTCCCGATGACGACGCCCGTGAGCAGGCCGGCCAGCAGGACGAGGAAGAGCGCCCACCGCACGTCCATCGTGGCCGCCGCATCGTCAATGACGGCCGCGGCCGACTCGCCGCCCGGAATGAGCCAGAAAATGAGGCCCAGGGCCAGCAGGCTCGTGAGGACGTTGGCGACCGTAGTGCCCCGGTTGAGCGCCGAGCGGGCATTGGCGGCCTGCTGCTCATAGGAGACGTCGCCCCCCTCCCCCGCGCTCACGAAGAAGTACCCGATGATGGACGACACGATGCCGAGCACCCCGAAGAGAAAGGCAATCATGAGGCCCAGGTTCTCGAAGCCGAGGTTCGGAAAGGCCGCGGCGAAGTCGACCTCCGCGCCGAGGAACATCGTTGCCGCCACCGCCGAAACGTACGATTCGTAGAGGTCCGAGCCCATGCCGGCCACGTCGCCCACATTGTCGCCCACGTTGTCGGCAATCACGCCGGGGTTGCGGGGATCATCTTCCGG
>NZ_JAZKRW010000111.1:0-9824 GCF_036626415.1 Salinibacter sp. | reverse complement strand
CGGTCGCTCAGAATGACTCTCGAATAAACGTATTTCTGCGTGTTTACATAGCTTCCTTACGATGCGTGCTGCCGCCGGCGCCGCCATGGGCTCGGCCCCGCCTGCCCGTCGCCCGACGCGATCGTAGGCGCCTCCTCGTCCTGGGTCCGAGCGTGATAGAGCGTAGCCGCCAGGGCCGCGAGCTCGTCGCGCTTGGGGTCCTCAAGCTGGAGCGCTGACGGATCAAACTCCTCGTCGACGAAGTGGGTCGTGAAGTCGCCGGCGCGGAAGCCCTCGTGCTGCATCGCGAAGCGGCAGAACGGGATGGTGGTCGCCATGCTCGCCACCTCGTACTCGTCGAGCGCCCGGACCATGCGGTCGATGGCCGCGGTGCGGTCGCGGCCCCACGTGGTGAGCTTCGAGATCATGGGGTCGTAATGGATGAGGACCTCTCCCCCTTCCTCCACCCCGGCGTCCACCCGCACGCCAAACCCCGACGGCGCCGAATGCCGGTTGAGCGGCCCGGGGTCCGGCAAGAAATTGGAGGCCGGGTCCTCGGCGTAGACGCGGCTCTCGATGGCGTGCCCGTTAATCGGCAGGTCGTCCGTGCCGTATCCCAGCGCCTCCCCCTGTGCTACGCGTAGCTGCTCGGCCACGAGGTCGACGCCCGTCACCCACTCCGTGACCGGGTGCTCTACCTGCAGGCGCGTGTTCATCTCCATGAAGTAGTAGTTCAGGTCCGCGTCCACCAGAAACTCGACCGTCCCGGCATTCCGGTAGCCACACGATTTCGCCGCGGCCACGGCTGCCTCCCCCATCTCGCGACGTACCTCCGGCGTGAGGATCGACGACGGGGCCTCCTCGATCACCTTCTGGTGGCGACGCTGGATGGAGCACTCGCGCTCGAAGAGGTGAATCGTATTCCCGTGGTGGTCGGCCAGAATCTGAAACTCGATGTGACGCGGCTCTTCGATGTACTTCTCTATGAAGACGCGCCCGTCGCCGAACGACGACTCGGCCTCGCCCTGGGCCCGGTCCATCGCCCCGGCAAAGTTCTCCGGCTCGTGGACGATCCGCATGCCTTTGCCCCCGCCGCCCGCCGCGGCCTTGATGAGCACCGGATAGCCGATCTCTGCGGCGATCTCTTCGCCCTCTTCGGTGCTTTCCACGGCGTCGGTCGTGCCCGGCGCCATGGGTACGCCGGCATCCTTCATGAGCTGACGGGCGGCGGTCTTGTCGCCCATCGCGCGGATCGCCTCGGGCGGCGGCCCCACGAAGTGCACGCCGGCCTCGGCACAGGCCTCGGCGAAGTTCGCGTTCTCCGACAGGAAGCCGTAGCCGGGATGGATCGCGTCGGCCCCGCTGCGACGTGCCACCTCCAGGATCGCCTCCGGGTCGAGGTACGACCGGGCGGCCTCCGCCGGGCCGATGTGGTAGGCCTCGTCCGCCCGCCGCACGTGGGGCGCCGCGCGGTCCGGCGTGCTGTAGACGGCGACCGTGTCGAGGCCCTGCTCGTGACAGGTGCGCAGGACCCGAACGGCAATCTCGCCGCGATTGGCGACGAGGACTTTGTCAAGGGGACGGGATGTCACGGCAGGGTCCGTCATTTCGTCTGAGTGAACGCTGTGGCACGAATTCTGTTATGAGGGGCACATCCAAGAAGACCCTACGGGCCCGTTCAGGCCACAGGGTCTGGCTCGCCGACTGATTCAACAGTGTTACTCTCCGCCGCCATGCCGCAGGCCAAAGACCTCTACGACGTGCTCGGCGTCGACGAAGACGCGAGCCAGGAGGAGATCAAGAAAACGTACCGGACACTCGCGCGCAAGCACCACCCCGACCGAAACCCGGACGACCCGAACGCCGAGGAGACGTTCAAGGAGATTCAGAAGGCGTATTCCGTCCTCTCGGACGAGGAGAAGCGCAAGCAGTACGACGCCCAGCGCCGCTTTGGCGGCGGGGGGGGCTTCGGCGGAGGGGAAGGCGGCCGCGGCGCGTGGGGCCGGTCTGCCGGCGGCGGGCCCGAGGTCCGGTTCGAACAGGGCGGCTTTGACGATGCCTTCGACGGCCGTGGGGGCGGCGGCCTCGGCGACATTTTTGAGAACTTCTTCGGTGGGGGAGCCCAACCCCAGGGCCGAAGTCCTTTCGGCGGCGGGCAGCAACAGCAGCGGCGACAGCAACAGCGACGGGGCCGACAGGGCGGCCGAGACATCGAGACAACGCTTCGCCTCTCTTTTCGGGAGGCCCTGGACGGCGGCCGTAAGCAGGTAGAACTTCCCTCGGGCGAGTCGATCCGGCTCAAGATCCCAAAGGGCGTGCGGGATGGATTCAAGATTCGCCTGAAAGGCCGCGGACAGGCCGGGCCAATGGGACAGCGCGGCGACCTGTACGTAACGTTCGAGGTGGGCGACCATGCCCGCTTCGACCGCAGGGGCGACGACGTTCACCTCACGGAGACCATCGGCATGTTCGAGGCGGTGTTCGGCACGGAGGTGCGCGTGCCCACCCCCTACGGCCAGAACCTCAAGCTGTCCGTGCCCGCCGGCACACAGCCGGGCGAGAAGCTGCGCCTGAAGCGCCAGGGCGTGCAGACCGAGGATGGGCAGGGCGACCTGTACGTTGAGATCGACGTGAACATCCCGCAGGACCTTTCACAAAGGCAGCGCTCCACGCTCCGCAGTGCCGCCGAGGACGCAAATCTACTGTAGCTGCCTCTCAGGGCCCACCCCCGACCGCGCCCTGGGGGGTCACAGCAGCACCGGTTGCACTTCTCCGGTGCTGTTTTGCATATTTGAGCGTCGCAATGCTCGCATCGGACAGAACCGCCTTCGACGCCGCCCGGGAGATTCTGTTTTCGGGGGACCCCTGTTCTCCGAAACGCCGCCCAACGCCCTTTTCATCCGGGTGTTGCCCCCCCTCGGATCGGCGAATGCCCGTTTCTATGGCCTCTTGCTGTCTAGATTCTCGTCGGCCATGTTCTTGGTTTCCATCCCGACCGAGAGCCCTTGCCCCGAGCGATAGGTCTTCGGCCTCGAAGTCCCTGTCCGACGTGCGTCGACCTCGGGCCTTTGTCCAGGCCCACCCCACCAGCACACTGATCGCCCTGACGCCCATCCCCCATGTCCGACAAACCGAAGAACGTTTTTCGCATCGACATTGAGCCCACCGAAGAGAACCCGGACCGCCATCCGACCCACGGATGGCAGGTGCGCATCAAGCGCCAGAAGGAGCAGTACACGAAGTACTTCTCCGACAAGCGCCATGGCGGCCGCGAGGAGGCCCTTGACAAGGCCGTCGACTACCGGGACGAGTTGCTCGACGAACTGCCCGAGCCGATGGACCCGGTCCAGCGCTCGGCAGAGGCGCGGTCGACGACCGGCGTGATTGGCCTCAACTTCTGCTGGAAAGACGACGGCAGCGGCACGCCCAAGCCGTACGTGCAGCTCAGTTGGCTCGAAGATGACGACACGCGCCGCAGTGCGGCCTACTCGGTTCGCAAGTGGAACCTGCGACGGGCCGTGTGGAAGGCCTGTGCCCGCCTCCACGAGGCTCGCGCGGAGCACGACGGGGAGGCCGAAGAGGTGAACGACATGTTCCAGACGGCCTTTCCCAACATTCGAGACCAATACGAGGACGGCCCAGACGGCGAGGGCCTGCCGGAGGAAGATGAAGAAGTGGTGGAGCCCACCGCCTGACCCCGGACGAACCAGGGGCCCGCGTCCTTCACGCCCCGCCGCGGCCTATCCGGCCGCCTGCTCTTGCTGCGCCCGCCGACGGGCCTTCGGCTTGCGATGGCGCTTGCGAAGGCGGTAGGCCTCCGGGGTGACCTCCACGAGTTCGTCCTCGCGGATGAACTCGATCGCGTCCTCCAACGACATCTCACGCGGGGGCGGGACGTGCTCCAGCTCGTTGCCCGCCGCGGCACGCATGTTGGTGAGCTGCTTCTCTTTCGTCACGTTGAGGTCGAGGTCCTGGGGCTTGTTGTTCTCGCCCACGATCATGCCCTTGTAGACCCGGTCGCCGGGTGCCACGAAGAAGTCGCCCCGGTCCTGGAGCTCCATGAGGGCGTAGGGCGTCGTCTCTCCCTCGCGGTCGGCCACGAGGGCGCCGCTGGTACGGTGCGGAATCTCGCCCGCCCACAGCCCAAACTCTTCGAAGCGGTGCGTGAGGAGCCCCGTCCCTTTCGTGTCTGTGAGAAACTTGGACCGGTAGCCGATGAGACCGCGGCTGGGCACCCGAAAGGTGAGGCGGACGCGCCCGCTGTCCTGGTGCACCATGTGCTCCATCTGTCCCTTCCGCTCCCCGAGGCGCTCCATCACGATGCCCATGTGCTCCTCCGGGATGTCGATCTCCGCGGTTTCGTAGGGCTCTCGGGTCTCCCCGTCGACCTCCTTGGTGATCACCTGCGGCATGCCGACGCAGAACTCGTAGCCCTCCCGCCGCATCTGCTCGATCAGAATCGCCATCTGCAACTCGCCGCGGCCGTAGACGCGCAGGGCGTTGGCCGTGTCGGTCTCTTCCACCCGGATGGCCAGGTTGTTGCGCGCCTCGTCGAAGAGGCGGTCGCGAAGCTGGCGCGAGGTCACGTACTCGCCCTCCTGCCCGCTGAAGGGCCCGTCGTTGATCCGGAACTCCATCGACATGGTCGGCGGGTCCACGTCGAGGGGCGTGAGCGGTTTGGGGTGCTCCGGGCGCGAGAGGCTTTCCCCAAGCCCGATGCCCTGCACGCCGGCGATGGCCACAATGTCGCCCGGGCCGGCCGCATCGGTCTCTTCACGCTGGAGCCCCTCGTACGTGAAGAGGGCCTTCACTTCCGCCAGCTCCGTGCTCCCGTCCCGGTGGCAGAGAGACACCTGCTGCCGGTCGTGAAGGGTGCCCTGCTCCACGCGCCCAATGGCCACCGGGCCCAGGTAGTCGTCGCGCTGTACGCTGGTGACGAGCACCTGCAAGGCCCCATCAGGGTCGCCCGTGGGCGGCGGGATCTCGTCGATCATGGTCTCGAAGAGCGGGCGAAGCGTCGTCCACTCCTCGTTGTCGAGGTCCGTCTTGCAGCGGCCCTCCGTGGCCACGGTGTAAAGCACCGGAAATTCCAGCTGCTCCATGTCCGCCCCGAGATCAATGAAGAGGTCGTAGATCTCGTCGAGCGATTCCTCGGGACGGGCGTCCTTGCGGTCAATCTTGTTGAGGACGACGATGGGCGGGAGGTCCAGCTCCAGCGCCTTCTGTACCACGAAGCGGGTCTGCGGGAGCGGCCCCTCCGCCGCGTCTACCAGGAGCATGATGCCGTCCACCATGCGGAGCGTGCGCTCCACCTCGCCCCCAAAGTCGGCGTGGCCCGGCGTGTCGACGATGTTGATCTTTTTGCCCTCGTAGCGGATGGCCGTGTTGTTGGCCATGATGGTGATGCCCTTTTCCCGCTCCAGGTCCATCGTGTCCATCACGCGCTCCTGCACCGTCTCGTTGTCGCGGAAGATGCCGCTCTGCCACAGCATGGAGTCCACGAGGGTGGTCTTGCCGTGGTCCACGTGGGCCACAATGGCGATGTCGCGAAGATCGGTCTGCTTCATGGCGGGGCAACGGTTGGAATGGACCTGCGGGGCACTGCGCCGAAGTGTGGGGCATTCCCGCGCAAATTTAGGTTGGATAGGAGGTTAATACTCATACACAGGGCGGACGTTCATTGACCGGCATCTCAGCGGGGCTTCGGGACCGAATTGGAGTAGACTTCGTAGGCGGAGGTCCTTGCCTCACTGCCGCCGGGATGTCCGCGGGGTGTCTCTTACGTCATCTTCCAATCCGTGAGCGCCACCCCCTTGACCGTCTGGCACCGCAGAATCACCTTAACACCTGTTCTTCCGTTTGTCACCAGTCTTATTCTCCGATGTCCAACGACCAGCAGACCAAATATCTTCTCTCCGAGGCGGAGCTTCCTACACACTGGTACAACCTGAACGCCGACCTGGGCGCACTCGGGGTGGAGCTGGCACCAGTGCTCAACCCCGAAACGCATGAGCCCGCCGGGGCGGGCGCCCTGGAGGCCATTTTTCCTGAGCCCCTCGTGCAGCAGGAGATGGGCACCGAGCGGCATGTGGCCATCCCCGAGGCGGTGCGCGACGTGTATCGCCTCTGGCGCCCGACGCCCTTGTACCGTGCCCGCCGCTGGGAGGAGAAGCTGGGCACGCCGGCCAAAATCTTTTACAAGTACGAGGGCGTGAGCCCCACCGGCAGCCACAAGCCCAACACGTCCGTCCCTCAGGCCTACTTCAACGCCGAGTCGGGCACCACGCGCCTCACCACTGAGACCGGTGCCGGACAGTGGGGCAGTGCGCTCAGCTTTGCCGCGCAGATGTACGACCTCGACTGCGAGGTATACATGGTGCGCATTAGCTACGAGCAGAAGCCGTACCGCCGCGTCATGATGGAGACATGGGGCGCAACGGTCACACCCAGCCCCAGCGAGAAGACGCAGGCCGGGCGCGACGTACTGGCCGACGATCCCGACACGAGCGGCAGCCTCGGCATCGCCATCAGCGAGGCCGTCGAGCGGGCCGCGCAGGACGAGGCGACCAAGTACGCGCTCGGCAGCGTGCTGAACCACGTGCTGCTGCACCAGACCGTGATCGGGCAGGAGGTCACGAAGCAACTGGCCCAGGCCGGCGCCGGGGAGCCGGACGTGCTCGTGGGCTGCACCGGCGGCGGGAGCAACTTTGCCGGGTTCTTCTACCCCTTCCTCGAACGCCACGTGGACGGCGACGCCCCGCTGCCCCGGATCGTGGCCGTGGAACCGACCGCCACGCCCACCCTCACGAAGGGCCACTTCGAGTACGACTTCGGCGACACGGCACGGATGACGCCGATGATGAAGATGCACACGCTGGGACACGACTTTGTGCCCCCGCCCATCCATTCCGGAGGGCTGCGCTACCATGGCATGAGCCCCCAGATCAGCGCGCTCCTGGACGCCGGCATTATCGAGGCCACGAGCACGCCGCAGATCCCGATGTTCGAGAGCTGTGAGGAGTTTGTGCGGTGCGAGGGCCTCCTGCCCGCGCCGGAGGCCGGGCACGCCGTGTGGGGCGCCCGCAACGAAGCCCTGACGGCGAGGGAGGCCGGCGAGGAAAGGACGATCGTCTTCAACCTCTGTGGCCACGGCCACTTCGACCTCAGCGCGTACGAGGGCTTCCGGGCCGGGGAGCTGGAAGACTTTGCGCTGCCGGAGGACGAGATCGAGGAGAGCCTCGCGGCGGTGCCGGACGTAGCGTAAGGCGGCGGTTGCGTGCGCCTGCACGACGGGGAGCAGCGAGGCAGACTACGCGTCCGCCGGAACTCGCGCCCGCAGGCGCTGGGAATCATGCGGTGCGTGCCCTTCGCACGCAGACGAGAGGCATCGAGCAGCGGCTGGGCAACCTCGACACGGAAATCCGGACATCACGTTTGATCTGCAAAAAAATGTCTCGTACAATACATTTGAAACGATGACGAACATGTCATGTACGAAGAGTCTTTCAGCAAATCCCCCTTCGCATTTTCCGAACATCTCGGGTAGACAAAGAAATGCTATTTAGTGCATCGAGGGGGAAGTCTCTGGGCAGACCCTCCGCGGAGGACACGAGCAGTCCGTGTTTGGGCCAATCCGACGGGTCGTTCCGTCGAATCGCCGTTGGAGTCCAACGGTACCTGCTTAGCCAATCACCGCCGGGGACGCGAGTGGTCCCTTATAAAAACAATCGTGCAGATCCACTGGTGATGTGTCAAACCTCAATGTTCTATTGTCATTCCGGCCAAGGCTCTGTTAGGAGCCGCAGCCCGGAGACGACTTCCATCCGCGAAGGCTTTCGGGATACTTCCTCGCTGTCGCTCAGGGCGCTCCCTCCGGTCGGGGCGCTGAGCCGGAATCTATCCGACCCGTCACGTCGAACCTGCACGAAAAATGACCGGCGATAAAGGCAAGAAACCGGGAAACGGTTTGCCTTTTCCTAGCGGTTTATGGATCCCGGATCTCCGCTTCGCACCCCGGGAGTACTCGGTCGCTTTGCTCACAGCGCTCCGTCCGGGATGACAGCGGGTTGAGTTTCTACTCGAAGAATCAGCATTGACACGGTACTAGGTCGCCGGGTTCGTAACACTTCCATGATCCGAGAAGGATCGAGCTCAGATCAGGTCTATCACCTTTGCGTCTCGGCATCGGTCTCACGAATCGACATCCGTCGGTTCTGAGCATCCTCTCACTCGCATATCACACATAAACACCAAGGTCTATCATGCAGATGCTTGAAAACTTCGACTACAGCAGTCTCGTGCCGCTTCTTCTGGACGTGGCCGGGGCAATCGTTCTTCTCATCATCACCTTCGTGGTGGCGGGCTGGGCCAAGCGTGCCACCCGCCGATCGATGGAACAGTCGGACCTGGACACCACGCTGAGGCGGTTCTTTTCGAGTCTCGCCCGCTATACCGTGCTCATTCTGGGGGGCCTGGCCGTGCTGGGGGTGTTCGGCATCTCTGTGGCGAGCTTCGCTGCCGTCCTGGCCGCAGCGGGGTTTGCCGTCGGCATGGCGTTGCAGGGGACCCTTTCGCACTTTGCATCGGGCATCATGCTTTTGATCTTTCGGCCCTTCACGGCTGGAGACAAAGTCTCGGCGGCCGGGGTGACGGGGAAGGTCGTGGAGATCGGCCTCTTTACGACGCTGTTCGATACCGTGGACAACCGTCGCCTCATCGTTCCGAACGGTGCCATCTACGGGTCGACCATCGAGAACATTACCCATCACGACACGCGCCGGGTGGACGTGAGTGTGGGGACAGAATACGACGCGGACTTGGGCACTGTGCGGTCGGTGCTGGAGCAAACGGCTGCCTCCATTGAAGACGGGTTCAGCGATCCGGCACCGCAGGTGTATCTGTCCGAACTGGGCGGTTCGTCAATCAACTGGTCGGTGCGCGTGTGGGCGAAGACGAGCGACTACTGGGCGGTGAAGGAGCGACTGACGCACGCGGTCAAACAGGCGCTGGACGAGCATGGCGTCGGCATGCCGTACCCGCAGATGGACGTGCACCTTGACAACGTGGGACCCACGGACGGAGAGGAAAAGGCCACGACGCGCGATGGGGGCCCGGCTTCGTCCGCCTGACGGAGAGCCCCCTGACTGGGGCTGGAATCTCCCCCTAGTGATCGGAGGGCTTGCATCGTTCGTGCTTGAGGCACGCTGGTTCGTGGAGGCCGCCGTCGGGGTGGTGGCGTACCTGCCGGCTTTCGGTACTGGCTCCTCAGCGCTAGGGGGACGTGTGGGCTCAAGGCTGAACCGCTCCTTCTCGTTCGGCAGCCTGAATCCGACACAAAGCGTGGAGACGCGAAACAGTGCGGTCAAACTTTTCGGCCACGGCCCGCGCGATGCCGGCGTGCTGCTCCGGCGCAAACCAGTCGTCCGACGACTGCCCGGCGGTGAAATACAGCGAAGGGGCGTCCTCGTGGAGGTAGAGCGCGTCGACGATACGGAGGAGCCGAAAGGCGTCGTCGGTATTCTCAATCGCGATGTCCTCGATGAAGAGGTGATCGAGCGCTGTCAGATCGTCGATCAGGTTGGAGTGTGCCGTCTCCGTGGTAGCCTGCCGCAGATCGTCGAACGACCACCACCGCGCGGCCCCTGACACGTCCGCCCAGACCGGCCGCATCGCCTGCCGTGTGACGTCCGGCGGCCCGATCCACCCCCGCCCCGACTGCTGGACCTCCCGAGTCCGGCGGTAGTCGTCTCCCCGCACCGGAACGACGCGGTATGACTCTCGCACCTCCCTGCGCAGGAATCGCTGGATGCGCCCGTCCCCGAGCTGAGTCGCCACGGACTGCTCCG
>NZ_JAZKRW010000110.1:0-10015 GCF_036626415.1 Salinibacter sp. | reverse complement strand
GGGCGGGACTCGGACTCCCGCGACGCTGCACGGGCCATCGTGGCCGCCCCCACCACGCCGGCCTGTCCCCCCAGGTCCGCCGCCACGACCTCAAGGTCCGCCACGGCGGGCCCCAGCGCCCGCCGCTGCACGATTCTCTGGGCCCCGTCCACGTATCCGGGATGCCCCTCGATCATGCCCCCACCCAGCACGACGCGCTTCGGGTTGAAGGTATTGACGATCCCCACCAGGCCGAGCCCTAGATACTCGGCCGTCGCGCCGACGAGACGCTTCGCGAGGGGGTCTCCCTCCTCGAAGGCTGCGTGGACGGACCGGCCCGTGATGTCGTCGACGTCTCCGCCGGCCTTCTCGAGAAGCGCGGCCCCGGCCTCCGGGTCCGTGCGGACGGCCTCTTGCGCCCGCTCCTCGAGCGCCCAGCCCCCCGCATAGGCCTCCCAACAGCCCCGATTCCGGCAGTGGCAGGCGCGCCCGTACGGCATGATCATCGTGTGCCCCAGCTCTCCGGCCAGGCCCTGGTGCCCCTGCAGCACCTCTCCGCCGCTCACGACCCCGCCGCCGATGCCGGTTCCCACGAACACCACGACCAGGTCGCTGATGTCCCGGCCGGCCCCGTGCCGCCACACCCCCCAGGTGACGGCGCGAACGTCGTTGGCCACCGTCACCGGCAGGCCCAGCGCCTCTTCCAGACGCGACTGAAGCGGCACGTCGGTCCACCCGAGGTTGGGGGCCGAACGCACAACCCCGGCCTCGGAGTCGACCTGCCCGGCCACCCCCACGCCCGCCGCAGCGGCCTCGCTCGCGGACTGCGAGAGGCACTCGTTGACGCACCTCACCACCTCGTCGAGGACCCGCCCGGCTCCCTGATCGCGATCGGTCGGGTGGCGATGACGGGCCTGAATGGTGCCGGACGCATCGACGAGGGCGGACTCAACCTTTGTGCCCCCAATGTCGATGCCGAGCGTGGCGGCCGAGGCAGACGAAGACACAGGATCGTGTGGGCTCGTGAGGGAAGCTCGCGTGCAGGGGGGCTGGGACCCGGATCGTCTCATCCCTGCGCGGCGGAGGCCGCACAGCCGAGCAGGGCGTCCAGGCCGTCGGCCTCCACAATCAGGAGCTGTTCGGAGGCGTCCCCGGCCCGGAGGACGATGGCCTCCTCGGCGTGACATTGGAGGCACGGGAGTACCTGCGACTCAGGCAGGTTGAGCCGATCTGAGAATTGACGCACCGTCCCGATGGCCTCCCCGTCCTCGGCGAGCGCAAAGGCAATCTCGGAGGATGTTTGAGAGGATGTCTGAGGGGCGTGCTTCGTGGCAGGCATGGCGTGGGGCAGATCCGGTGAGTAGAAACACGAAGAGAACAGGGGCGCACGTCCGTTCACGCCGCCATTTCGTACACGTCCTGGTAGGCCTCGTCGAAGCGGGGCGTGAGGGCGTCGCGCAGCGCCGCACGGGCCCGGTGGAGGCGCACGCGGACGTTAACACGGGTGAGCCCGAGCTCCTCCGCCACCTCCTTCGTCGACTGCTCCTCAAGATCCCGGAGCCGGATCACTTCGCGGTAGGACTCGGAGAGCTCCTCCATCGCGTCGTACAGGAAGCGTTTCTCCTGCGCCTGCTCGGTGCCCTCCTCCGGCCCCCGGTACGCCGACGGCGGGTCCCCGTCCCAGGACGTCGAGTGGACGTATTCGAGGGTGTCCTCCTCCAGGCAACTGTGGCGCTGGTCCTTCCGGTAGCGCGCCAGGGCCACGTTCTTCGCGATGCTGTGGAGCCACGTCGTGAGCTTCGCGTCGCCCCGAAAGTTCGGCAGGCTGCGGAGCGCCTGGAAGAACACCTCCTGCACCAGGTCGCGCGCCACGTCGGTGTCTTTGGAGTACCGGCGGAGCACCCCCTCGATGTAGTCGCGATGGCCGTAGATCCATCGCCGGACCGCTTCCGGATCGCGGTTGCGAAGGGCCTGGAGATCCGCGTCGCTGAATGAGGCGTCGGGAGCGTCAGTGTCGCTGGGAATCGCGGCAGAAGGCGTATCAGACATGGGCACAGGGACAAAAACGATCAGGAATACGTGCGGGTGATCTTGCGGCATCTCTGCCGGCGCCCTGTAGACCCTTCGAAGACTGTACCAGCCTTCTTTTTCGGCACGATGCTTCTCGTAAACCGATAAAAAACAAAAAGATAGACCATACCGGAACCGCCCCCCGACGTCCACGGAATTGTCGATATATCGACACTGCGTCGATATATCATCACGGCGAGGCGGCCCGGCCGGCATCGCGGCCCCCGCCGGTGCCCCCGAGCGTCACCGGCGCACGCGCGGCGCGGCGCAGACCCGCGGGCTCGGTTGGGGGACAGGACACCGCCGGGCACCTCGTCGGGGCTCGTTCGTGTGACAGGCCGGTGTAACACTGGCTCCTCTCCTTTGACTCTCAACGGGGCCCGTAGCCCTCTTTCTACCCCCCTGGCTTTTCTGCCTCCGCACGCCGTATGCTCAATGCGCTCGCCCGCTACGCCGACTGGCTTCACCTGCAGTGGCCCGCCGGCACGCCCGAGAAGCTTCCCAAGGTCGACGACCACTTCCGCACCAATATCGACGGGGTGTACGTCGTAGGAGACCTGGCGGGGGTGCCCCTCCTCAAGTTTTCCGTAGACGGTGGGGCCCGGGCCGTGCAGGACATCCTTGCCCGGGGCATCGATCCGGCGGAGCCGGAGGACGAAACCGGGCCCTTCGACGTCGTCATCATCGGGGCCGGGGCCAGCGGCATGGCCGCCGCCCGCGAGGCGAAAACGAGCGGGCTCTCCTTCTGCGTCCTGGAGTCGCAGCGCCGGTTTGCGACGATCAAGGACTTCCAGGCCGGAAAGCCGATCTACACCTACCCGGAGGACATGACGCCGGAGAGTGACCTTGCGATTAGCGCGAAGGTCAAAGAGGCGCTCGTCGAGGAGCTGGAGACGCAGACCGCGGACCTTCCGGTGCGCCACGCGACGGCCCACCGGATCGATCAAGCCCCAACGGGACACGAGGTGGTGACGACCGACGGCGATCGTGTGCGGGGCCAGCGCGTGATCGTGGCCATCGGGCGGAGCGGCAACTTCCGCAGCCTAGGCGTGCCGGGGGAGGAGCAGGATCACGTGCAGCACCGCCTGCACGACCCCACCCGGTGCCGCGGCGACCAGGTGCTGGTAATCGGCGGGGGCGACTCGGCGGCGGAGGCGGCGGCCGCACTCACGGAGGAAGGGGCCGACGTGACCCTCTCGTACCGGCGCGACGAGTTCGTGCGGCCGAAGGAAGAGAACGTGGAGCGCCTCTACGAACTGGCCACGTACGCCGAGGGGGAGGGCCGCCTTACCCTCAAGATGCCGACCGACGTAGAGGAGATTCGGCCCGATGCGGTCGTGCTCTCCGACGAGCACGACGATCCGGAGACGGTCGACGCGAGCCACGTCTTCGCCATGATCGGGCGGGAGGCCCCGCTCGACTTCTTTCGCCGCTCCGGCATTGAGTTGCGCAACGACTGGGGCGACGTGCCCGATTCCCTGAACGAGGCGGTCTCGAGCCTTTCCTGGCTGAAGGACCTGCGCTGGGACCGCATCACGGCCTTTGCGGCCTTCTTTTTCTTCATGGCGGCCGTCTACAGCTGGAAGGACGGCGGCTGGATCGGCCAGTGGGCGCAGGCGACGGGCTTTTTTCCGTTCGGCTGGTCCCCGGACACGAGCGGGACGGGCGCCTTCGACATTCTGCTGACCTCGATGCAGAAGCCGGGCTTTTACTACACGTTCGCCTACTCGGCGCTCGTCGTGGTCTTCGGGGTCAAGCGCATCCGAAGGCGAAAAACGCCCTACATCAAGGTGCAGACGCTCACCCTCATGGGGATTCAGGTCCTGCCGCTCTTCATCTTGCCGGAGTTCGTGCTTCCCTACCTCGGGGCGAACGGCCTGCTGCCCGCCGGCTTTCTCGACGCGCTCTTCCCGACGAGCGAGTACGCGGTGCACGGACGCCAGTACTGGCGGGCCTACGGGTTCATCCTGGCGTGGCCCCTCTTCATCTGGAATGTGTTCACCGCCGACCCGCTCTGGTGGTGGCTCGGCATCTGCTTCGTGCAAACCTTCGTGCTGATCCCCGGGATGATCTACTTCTGGGGCAAGGGCGCCTACTGCGGCTGGATTTGTACCTGCGGGGCCCTGGCCGAGACGCTCGGCGACCAGCACCGCGAGAAGATGCCACACGGGCCCGGCTGGAACAAGCTCAACCTGGCGGGGCAGGTGATCATGGGCGTGGCGTTCGCGCTGCTGCTTCTGCGGATCGGCGGGTGGGTCTGGCCGGGCGGCTGGATGGCAGAGACCTACCGCGCGGTGCTCCACGGCGGCAGCATCGGGCTGGGCTACAGCTGGGTGGTGGACGTGCTGCTGGCCGGCATGGTGGGCTTCGGGGTCTACTTCTGGCTCAGCGGGCGCTTCTGGTGCCGCTTCTTCTGCCCGCTGGCGGCGATCATGCACATCTACCACCGGTTTAGCCGCTTCCGCATCCTGGCGGACAAGAAGAAGTGCATCTCGTGCAACCAGTGCACGAGCGTCTGCCACCAGGGGATCGACGTGATGGCGTACGCGCAGAAGGGCGAGCCGATGGACGACCCGGAGTGCGTGCGCTGCTCCGCGTGTGTGGAGACGTGCCCGACCGGCGTGCTGGAGTTCGGGCAGGTGCGGCCCAACACCGGCGAGGTGATTCACCGCGATGCGCTGGAGGCCTCGCTGACCCGCATCCAGGAGCACGAGAACGGCCCTGCGGACGCCGCCACGGCGTAGCCCGCCTCCCTCTTGCCCTGTCTTGGCCTCGCCTCAACCCGGGCCCTCACAGTCTCCGGCGCCCGGGCCTAGCCGGTGCCCCGGCCCCATCTCTTTCGCCTGTAACGCACCCCTGTAACGCACCGGGCCCGCCCGAAACACACTGCGTCCAAGATTGGGGGACAAGATTGGGGGGGACGGCCATGTCCCCCAGCCGCGCATTCGGGACCGCCGCGCATTCGGGATCCATTGTCCCCGGGTGGATCTTGTGGGGGCGGTTCTAAATATTGTGTGCACACTGACTCTCCGGATGCCCCCAGTCCCATGACCATGCACACGAGTGCCGACGCCACTTCGCAGTCCGACCTCGATGGATCGATCCCCCTCGGCTTCGGCGGGGTGAAGGCCGCCGTGGGCGACCACATTGCCCACTTTTTTCGCGGCGGGGCGCAGCGGTTTTCGGTGCTCGGGCCGTACATCAAGACGGGGCTCCAGGAGGGCGACCGGTGCGTGTTTATCTCCCAGCCGAAGGTGGGGGCCGCCCTGTGCGAGTGGCTATCGGAGCGAGGCCTGGACGCGGCCGACGCCCGCGAGGCCGACCGGCTGATCCTGGACCCCGGCCGCGACACGACGGACGACATGAAGCGCCTGGCCGACCGGATCGACGCGAGCGTCCAGGAGACGGACGACTCGTTCGTGCGGTGGTCCGGCGACGGTGCCTGGTGCCTAGACCGCGACATTACGGTCGACGAGATGCTGCGCTGGGAAGCCCTCTACGACGAGCACTCGTCCGAGTGGCGCCTGCTGGCGCTGTGCCAGTTTGACCTCACCGTGTTCGAGAGCGATGTCATTATGGACGCGCTCCGCACCCACCCGTACTGCGTAATGGGGGACGTCGTGGTGCCCAACCCGTTCCACGAGTCTCCGGATGCGGTGCGCAAAGAGCTCACCGGCGAAATGTAGCGCCCTCTCCCCCACCACACGGGGTCCCGCAGTGGCCGCACGCCGCCGCACCCGGCACAAACTGCGAGCGACCATCTTCCGCGAGCGACCATCTTCTGTAGTATGCTTCTGTAGCATGGAGGCCTCCCACCACACATCGGACCTCGACCCCTCGTCGGTCCTCGGCTTCGGGTCGGCCCTGGCCCTGCTCGACTCCACCGAAGAGGTGGCCCGCCTTCTGACGGGCGCCCTGCGGTCGATGGGCCTCGCCGACCTGCAGGCCGTGATCCTGGAGGCGGGGGCCGCCGGTGCCCCCTGTGTGCTCGGCAGCGTCGGGGCCCGCCCGCTGCCCGATCCGGTCGCCGACGAGCTGCGCCGCGGCCTCCCGGTCGGCAACGCCGGGGATGGGGACACGGCCCCCTCCGGCCGTCGCGTGGAGGTGCCCGAGGGGAGCGCCCTCGCCGGCCAGGGCATCGATCACGTCGCGACCGTCCGCCTGGGCACCCTGGACCAGCACTTTGGGACCGCCGTGGCGGGCCTCGTGGAGGACCACACCCACACGCCCCTGGAGCGGTCTTCCCTGCAGATGATGGCGGCCCAGACCTCGATGGCCCTGCACCGGATTGAGCTCGACCAGGAGCGGGCCGCGCAGGCCAAGGCCCTCCGCACGAGCGAGGCTCGCTATCGGGAGCTCTACGAGAACGCCCCCGTCGCGTACGTCTCCGCAACCGCCGAGGGCGAGATCCGAATGGCCAATCGGCGTGCCACCGAGCTGTTCGATGCCCCGGAGGCGGCGCTCATGGGGCGCTCGATCCCCGACTTCTGCGCGGACACCCCGGAGGGGCGCGAGGCCGCCCGCGAACTGGCCCGCTGCCTGGAGCGCGGCACGCCGGTGCGCGACGACGAGGTGGAGCTGTGCCTGACGAATGGGGACCGCATCTGGGTGAGCCTTACGATCCAGCCGGTAGAGACCGGGGGCGACACGCCTGAGCGGCTCGTCATGATGGTCGACGTGACCGAGCGCCGGCACGCAGAGACCGCCCTCCGGGAGGCCCGCGATGAGCTGGAGGCCCGCGTGGAGGCCCGCACCGCGGAGCTCGAGCAGACAAACGAGCGCCTCGAACGGCGCACCCGACGCCTGAAGGCCCTCCGCGACATCGACCAGGCCATCCTCGCCGCCGAGTCGCCCGAAGAGATCGCCGGCGAGGCCCTCCGCCGGGCCGAGCAGATTCTGCCCTGCGAGCGGGCGAGCGTGTCGATCATCGAGTGGGACCGGGACCAGGCAACGGTGCTCGCGGTCCGACAAGAAGAGGAGGTGCTCGCCGGCGGCACGGAGATTCCCCTCGACGACTTCTACCTCACGGAGACGCTGCGCGCGGGGGCCCCCGAGATCATCCCCGACCTCGACGAGGTGTCCGTGGAGACCGCCCGGCGAATTCGGGAGCAGGGCATCCAGTCGGTGCTCTGCCTGCCGATGACGGTGGAGGACGTACTGATGGGAACCGTGAAGATCGGGCGGCCGGGCCCCGACGCCTTCACGGAGGACGACCGGCACAAGGGGCAGGAGCTGGCCGACCACCTGGCCATTGCCCTTCGCCAGGCCCGCCTGCAACAGCGGGTCGAGACGCGCACCACCGAGCTTGAGCAGGCCAACGAGCGCCTGGCCCACCAGACGCAGCGGCTGCAAACCCTTCGCGAGATCGACCAGGCCATCCTCGCCGCCGAGTCGCCCGAAGAGATCGCGGCGGAAGCAATCAAACGGGTCCGGTCCATCCTGCCCTACCGAAGCGCGACCGTGACGGTCACGGAGTGGGACGCCGGGAACGCCCGCGTGCTGGCCGCCGAGGACAATGTGGTGGAGGCCCCGACGACCCTTCCGCTCGAGAAGGTCCACCTCAGCGACGCCCTGCGGGCCGGCACCACCGAGGTGCTCTCCAGGGCGGACTACGCGCCGGTGCCGGACGCGCAGGCGCGGATGGACGAGATGGGCCTCCAGTCCATCCTCTGCGTGCCGATGGCCGTGGAGGATGCGGTGATCGGGGTCGTGCACGTGGGGCGGACCCAGCCCGACGCCTTTACCGACGACGACTGGCGCATCGCGGGCGAGCTGGCGGACCACATGGCCATCGCGCTCCGGCAGAGCCAGCTCCTGGAGGCGGTGCAGGCCCAGCGCGAGCAGCTCGAAGAACGAGTGCAGGAGCGAACCGAGGAGCTGGAGTCGTTCACCTACTCGGTGTCCCACGACCTGCGGACGCCGCTCCGCGCCATCGACGGCTACACGCGCATCCTGAAAGAAGACCACGCCGATCAGCTCAACGACGAGGGCCAGCGCCTCCTGAACGTGGTCTACGAGAGTGCGCAGACGATGGGCACCCTCATCGACGACCTGCTCACGCTCTCCCGCCTGGGCCGCCACGAGATGAACCACGTGCGGATCGACATGGAGGCCCTCGCCCAGGAGGCAATCGACGAGGTGCGGCGGGCCCACGCCACGGCGGCGGTGACGTTCGACCTCGCCTCGCTGCCCGACGCGACCGGCGACCGGTCGATGCTCCGGCACGTCTTCTCCAACCTGCTGTCCAATGCCGTCAAGTTCACGCAGAACGAGGAGGCGCCCCGAATTGAGGTGTGCGGCGAGGTGCGCGACGACGAGCGCGTGTACGCCGTGCACGACAACGGTGTGGGCTTCGACCCGGGCCGGGCGAAGGAGCTGTTCGGCGTCTTCGAGCGTGCCCACGCGGCGGACGACTTCGAGGGGACGGGCGTGGGGCTGGCCATCGTGGAGCGCATCGTGCGCCGCCACGACGGCCGGGCCTGGGCCGAGGGACGTGAGGGCGAGGGCGCCTCGTTCTTCTTCGCCCTTCCTCCGCCGGAGGCCGCGTCCTCGTAGCACGCTCCCCCCCATGCTCGTCTCATGCGTTCCCCCAATTTTGCACGATGATGCCGGCCCGCCCGGAGCACGGCCCCGCGCCGACGCTCGGGCACCGGCAGGCGCCGATGCTCAATGCCCTCCTCTTTTCTCTCCTTCCCCTTGCGGCCCTTCTCGGAAGCGCTGCCTACACGCTCGTGGCCACGTACCGACTCCAGGACTGGCGGCCGGTGCTCTTCGTAGGGGTGCTCGTCCTGATGGCGGTTCACCAGGGCAACGAGCTTCTCGTGTTTGCCGAGAGCGGGGCCGGGGACGCGCTGTCGGGGTTCGGCGAGTACCCCGAGACGACCGCCAACCTCTTGGCAAGCGCGGCCACCGTGCTGCTGCTCCGGTTCGTCACGCGGGAGCGGGACCTGTCCGAGCAGCTCCGCAGCCTGACGGGGAGGCTCGAAGCGCGAGTGCAGGAGCGGACCCAGGAGCTCGAATCGTTTGCCTACTCCGTGTCCCACGACCTGCGCGTGCCCCTCCGCGCCATCGACGGCTACACAACGCTTCTGAAACAGAACCACGCCGACCAGCTCAACGACGAGGGGCGGCGGCTCTTGACCGTCGTCCGGGAAAACACGGAAACCATGGGGACCCTCATCGACGATCTGCTCACCCTCTCGCGCCTGAGTCGGTGCGAGATGCGCACAGAACCCCTCGACATGAACGCCCTTGTGCAGGACGCCTACGACGACCTGTGCCGGACGGATGCGGCCACCGACGGCGTCGACCTCACGGTCCAGCCCCTTCCGCCCGCCGTCGGCGATCCGTCGATGGTCCGCCGGGCCCTGCTGGACCTGCTGTCCAACGCGGTCAAGTTTTCCCGCGGCAAGGCCGCGCCCCGCGTGGAGGTGCGCGGCACCGAGACCGCCGAGGGCGTCGTCTTCTCCGTGCACGACAACGGCGTAGGGTTCGACATGGACTACGCCGACAAGCTTTTCGGGGTCTTCGAGCGCCTCCACGACGAGGCGGAGCTCGAAGGGACCGGGGTGGGCCTGGCCATCGTCGACCGCGTCGTGCGCCGCCACGACGGGCAGGCGTGGGCCGAAAGCACGGAGGGGACCGGAACGACGGTGTACTTTTCGCTCCCACACGCCCCCAACTCGGATGACTAGCACAATTGCCACCCGGCCCGTCGATCTTCTGCTGGTGGAGGACCAGCCGTCCGACGCCGAGCTGACCCTTCGGGCGCTCCGTGACCTCGACCTGGGGACCCGCCTGCACCGGATCAAGGACGGGGCGGAGGCCCTCGACTTTGTGTTCGGGCGGGCCCCCTACACGGATCGAAGCGTGGAGGACGCCCCCGGGCTCATCCTGCTGGACCTGAAGCTGCCCAAGGTCAACGGCCACGAGGTGCTCCGCGCCCTGAAGTCCGATGACCGGACCC
>NZ_JAZKRW010000109.1:0-10041 GCF_036626415.1 Salinibacter sp. | reverse complement strand
TTGAAGCCGTACCCAGCGAACTCGTTGATGATGTCGAAGAGCTCGTCCGCCTCGTCCTCCGGGATGTCATTCTCTTCCTCGCATCCCTTGATAAACTTCTCCCGCTGCTTGCGCATGAGCTTCTCCTTCTTCTTGCCCATCGCGCGGCGCAGGATGTCGGCCTCGCCGAGGGAAAAGCCGGCCAGCTCACGGGCCATCTGCATCACCTGCTCCTGAAAGACGGCGATGCCGTACGTCGGCTCCAGGATGTCCTCCAGCATCGGATGCGGATATTCCACCTCCTCCCGCCCGTGCTTGCGGGCGACGTAGGTGGGGATGTTCTCCATCGGCCCCGGCCGGTAGAGCGCGTTCATGGCGATCAAGTCACCGATCTCCGTCGGCTTCAGTGTGCGGAGGTGCTCCCGCATGCCGGTCGACTCGAACTGAAAGATCGAGACCGTGTCGCCCCGCTGGAAGAGCTCGAACGTTTGTTCGTCGTCGAGCGGGATGTCGTCGATGTTGAGGGCCACGTCGCGGGTGTCCTCGACGAGCTCGACGGCATCCTCGATGAGCGTGAGCGTCTTGAGGCCGAGGAAGTCCATCTTCAGCAGCCCAAACTCCTCCACCCAGTCGCCGTCGTACTGGGTGGTGACCACCTTTTCGCCCTTGCTCTTCGCCACGGAGACGGGCACGTAGTCGCTGATCTCGCCGGGGGCGATGATGACGCCGGCGGCGTGCACGCCGGTGTGCCGCACCGACCCCTCCAGCACCTCGGCGTACTGCATCATCTTGCGGACCTCCGGGTTGTCCGCGTCCTTCAGCGCGCGGAAGTCGGGGTTCTCGTCGAACGCCTGGTCGAGGTCCACGCCCGGGCCGTCGGGGATCATTTTTGCGATCTCGTCGGCGCGGTCGAGCGGAATGTCCAGCACGCGCGACACGTCGCGCACCGCGGTTTTGGCACCCATCGTGCCGAAGGTCACGATCTGGCACACGTTCTCCTGCCCGTACTTGTCGACCACGTAGTCGATCACCTTCTCGCGCCCGCGGTCGTCAAAGTCGATGTCGATGTCGGGCATCGACACGCGCTCCGGGTTGAGGAAGCGCTCGAAGAGAAGGTCGTACTCGATCGGGTCGACGTTGGTGATGCCCAGGCAGTAGCTCACGCAGCTTCCAGCGGCGGAGCCGCGCCCCGGCCCCACGCGCACGTCCAGCTCGCGGGCCGCATCTGTAAAGTCTTGTACGATAAGGAAGTAGCCGGAGTAGCCCTCGTCGGCGATAATGCCGAGCTCGTGGTTGAGCCGGTCGACAACCTTCTGGGGCAGCGGGTCGCCGTAGCGCTTTTGCGCCCGCTCGAAGGTGAGGTGGCGCAGGTACGCGTCCATGTCCTCGAACCCGTCCGGGATGGGGTAGTGGGGCATCAGGAGGTCTCCCATCGGAAGGTCGAGCGAGCACTTGTCGGCCACTTTGTTCGTATTGACGAGCGCCTCGCGCTGAAACTCCTCCGGGATGCCCGTGAGGGCCTCCGTCATCCCCTCCGGGTCCTTGAGGTAGAACTGGTCGTTGCTGAATCGCATCCGGTCGGGGTCGTTGTAGTCGTCCCCCGTCTGCAGACAGAGCAGAATGTCCTGCGCCTCGTGGTCCTGCCGGTCGACGTAGTGGACGTCGTTGGTGGCCAGCACCTCCACGTCGTACTCCCGTGCCCACCCCAGCAGCACCTCGTTGATGGTGTGCTGGTCGTCGATGTCGTGGTCCTGGATCTCGATGTAGTAGTCGTCCCCGAAGATGTCGAGGTACTCCTCGAACTTCTCTTGGGCCGCCGCCTCGCCCTGATTCAGAATCATCTGCGGCACCTGGCCCTGCAGGCAGCAGGTGGTGGCCACGAGGCCCTCGTGGTGCTCGCGGAGCAGGTCGAGATCGATGCGCGGCTTGTAGTAGAAGCCCTCCAGGAACGAGGTGGAGGAGAGCTGCATCAGGTTCTCGTAGCCGGTCTGGTCTTTGGCCAGGAGGACCTGGTGGTAGCGGGTGGGGTCGGACTGGTCCTGGATGCCGCTCGGCGTCAGGTAGAACTCGCAGCCGATAATCGGGTCGACATCGGACTTCTTCGCGGTCGTGTAGAACTCGGGGACCCCGTAGAGATTGCCGTGGTCGGTAATGGCAACGGCCGGAATGTCGCGCCGCTCGGCGCTCTCGATGAGGTTGTCAATGCCGGCGGCGCCGTCGAGAAGCGAGTACTGCGTGTGGCAGTGAAGGTGCGAAAACTCGGGCATACGGCGGTTGAAGCGTCGGGGGAACGGTGCACGAGACGAAAGGGAGAAAAGAACGCCTACAGCACCGACCAACTAAAGCGATGCCTGCTCCGGAATCAACGCCGCGGCCTCCGGAGCTAGAGGCCCACCGCTACCATACTGATGAGCCAGCCGCACCCGAGTGCCGCGTAGATGCCCAGGATGTAGCCGGCCACGCCCATGAGCAGGCCGACCGGGGCCATGGCCGGCAGGTAGACCCCTGCTACGATGGGGGCGCTGGCCGCCCCGCCCACATTGGCCATGCTGCCCGTGGCCACAAAGAAGAGGGGCGCCTTCACCATCCGCGCCGCGGCCATCAGAAACGCGATGTGGATGAGAATCCACACGATGCCGGCCAGCAAGTACAGGGGCACATCCAACACCGCGGCGAGGTCGGCCTTTGCGCCGATCGAGGTAAGGAGCAGATAGAGCGCAAAGTAGCCGAGCCGCGACGCCCCGGCGTCTTCCATGGATTGAAGGGGCGTAAACGACAGCAAAAGTCCTCCGGTCACCACAAGTAGGATGGCCCACGTGCTGGTCGTGATGACGGTGGGGTCGCCGAGCTGAGGAAGCAGGTCCGCGATGGCCTTGGCCCCGACGGTGGCGGCGAGGGCGATGCCGATCATCACTGCAAAGTCGCGGAGCGTAACGGGCCGCCGCTGGTCCTTCGCGTTTTTCATTTTCTTGTTCAGGCGGTCCATGGCCGTCGTGTCCGCCTCCATCCAGTTGTCGAAATGGGCCTGGTAGGCGCTCAGGAAGATAAGCACGCCCATCCAGCCGTAGCCAGCCACCACGTCCACCACCAGGAGCGGCCCCAGCGTGCTGTCTGGCGTGCCGAAGCTCTGTTTCATCGCGACCATGTTGGCCGTGCCGCCGATCCAGCTTCCCGAGAGCGCGGCAAAGCCTTTCCAGGCCACCGGATCCTCGAAGAAGGGCCCGAACAAGGCGAACACGACCGGCCCCCCTACGATGATGCCAAGGGTCCCCGCGCACATCATGAACAGCGCCATCGGGCCCAGGCGGAGGATGGCCTTCAGGTCGACCGTAATCATGAGCAGGAAGAGCGAGAAGGGCAGCAGGTAGGCGGACATCCAGTCGTACACCGGACTCTCGGCCGGGGTCAGGCCGGCGGTGGTCAAGAGCATCGGCACGAAGTATGCCCAAATGACTGGCGGAAGGTATTTGAAGAGGGGCTCGAAGCGTTCAAATGAATCCAGCCAGAAGACAAGCCCAAGAACAGCGCTGAAGAGCGCGATGATGGCCATCGGCTCGGAGAACAGGGGGGAGGCAAACACGAGGAACACGTTGTTTTGGAGAAGCCTCGATGAAACCGCCCACAACCTGCCACAGCGTGGGGAAAGGGTCAACGGGCCCGATGGGCCGCCCGGGTGGAATGCGCGCGAAAACTCGGGGTGTGCCGGGGGCGGGGGTCACCGCCGCTCAGGGACTGTACTGCGGCGGATGACGACGGTGCGGGGCATGTGCAATGGGGATCGTTGCAATGGGGATCGTGCAGCAGGACGAAAGATGTATCGGGGCCCCACAGGAGCCTTCTCTAAAAGATGATATGCCTGATTGAATTTTTATTGTGGTTAAAACTGACTTGCCAAGCATACTCAGTTGTGGTCGCCTGCTCGAAGCAGATCACGTCCTGTGTCTACCCCGCTGGTGAAGAGAAAGCCCGTTCCAGCTTTTGGCTGGGGCCCGGCGCGAAGGCCCTGCTTTTCACGGAAGGGATTGAAGAAATGCACGGATACGAGCCGACGGTTCGGACCCACGAGAGGTGTCGTGCTAACCGGGGGCTGCGCATCTTCGCGCGGGCATGAAAAGAGCCGGCCGGGGCCCCTGCGTGGCGGCTCTTTCGTATAGTGATGGAGCTTAACTCGCACCGTTCTCCACATGACTGGATTCTGTCGCCCCCTCGGCTTCGTTCTGGCTGGGTTTCTGATGCTTGGTCTCGGTCGGGGCCTCCAGGCCCAAGAGGTGCAACTGCTCTACGACGAAGGAGGGGTGTTTAGTGGAGAAAAGTACGTGACGGTTGCCCACTCCGACGCCAAGGGCACCGTGCCGCCGGACACCGGAACTGTGCGCGGGGCAGATCGGCTCTATCTGGCTGTTCGTCCGGTGGGAGAGTGGGCGTTCGACATCGAAGACAAACAGAGGCTGCGACAGATCACGCCGGTGCAGGACACGTCCACCCTTTCTCCCGAGACGCTGACACTGATTGAGGGCGAAGAAGGGGCACGGGCCGCAGTCATGGGGATTCCGAAGTCTCAAATCGATTGGATGACCCCAATCGTATGCCAGCATCCGGCAGATACGACGGGTGGGCTTGCCCTAAACGAGCGGTATGCACCAGGATATTTTTCTCTCCGACGAGCCTACCGGACGGGGCGGCGCCTTCTGCGTGACGGTGCACCGCTTAAGGCCATCGATGCCCTCCGGCCCTTCCACGACGCCGTTGAGCCGACCTTCTCGTTCGTGCCGGAGGCCCGGGCCCTTCTCGACACCGCCAGTGCGAAGGTGCTCGACCAGACTCGGTCGCGCTTCCGGGCGCTGCGGGAAGACCTCGTGGAGGAGCCGGGTGCCGACGGACTGGCCCGCCTCGACTCGTTTCGCGTGCGGCTCGATTCGGTCCGGACCGTCCTGACCTCGTACGCCGATGCGCGGCCGGAGGCGAGAACGGAGGTGCGAACTCGTATCGAAGACCTGATGCAGTCCACCAATCAGCTCGGCAAGAATGTCCGGAGCACGTACCGTCGGAAGACCCTTCGCATCTTTATGCGGGGAACGTACGAGAATCCCAAACTCCCCCTTTACCTCGGCGCACTCACTCAGATTCTCCTGCATCCAGAGACTGCTTTGGAGGCGTCGGGCCTGCAGGTCGATCGTCTCCGTCCGTCGCTCCTCCGCCAGCCCCGCCATTCTGAGCTACAGAAACAGCTAGACGCGAGAGGCTGGGACAGCGAATTCCGAGAGGTGGTCCAACTTGTGAACGAAAACATTCACGAGCGACGGGAGGTCTTTGGGGAAGAAATTATGGAGAGCCTTCGACTGCGCCGACCCGCAGCCCATCAGCCCTACTACGAGATTGTTGCGGCCATGAACGCGGTTCTCGCCGGTGATCAGGCGCGGTTCACAGAAGCGTGGGGGCGCGCCTTGGAAAAAGTGACGGACCTGGCCTTGCTCAATGACATGGAGCAGTGGCGACTGGCCAGTGAGCTTCCCCCCGAGGACGTGTCGGGGCGTGCCCGCACGCTCGCGGAGGAAGCCCGGTCGCACCGGCGAGCGGGGGAGCTTGGGGCGGCCGAGGACCGACTCCAGCTGGCCGCACGCTTGGCCGAGCCCTATGCGCCACTGTACTACGAACTTGGGCAGGTGAAGCAGGCGCGAGGCGACACGTCGGCGGCCCGGCAGGATTTCCTGCGAGCTCGGGAGCTCGACTCGTCCTACGCGGCCCCGGAGGTGGAGGTGCTTCGTCACCTTGTTGCCCAGAAAAAGTACGAGACGGCGCTGAGCCGGGCCGACTCGCTTCTGCAACAGCAGTCGTACTGGTTGCTTTACCTGCCGAAGGCACGGACCTTGATGAAACAGGCCCGCTACGCCGAGGCGCGGGACGTGCTGCGGGGGCGGTGCGAGCCGCTAAACGATGAGAGCTACGCCCTCTACGCCCTGCTCGCGAAAACCTACGTCGGTATGGAAGTCTGGGACGGCGTGCAGTGGGCCGTACAGCAGGCCGAAGCGCTGTCGCCCCGTCGATCCGTCTTCGTGGAGCACATGGCTGCGGTGCGCGCCACAGCCGCTGAGCGGGACCTCTCGCTCACCGAGGCGGCGGGCGACTCGATGAGCGTCGAGGAGCTTCGAGAGCACGCCGACACGACTCGGGGCATCGGGACCGTTGGGGGCGGCGACGATCCGTAGAGGTCGGCGTTTGGAGAGCGGGGGCTCAGTGGCGGGCCGGAGAGGAAGACGGAGCGGTGGCCCGCTGCCACAGCCACAGGCCCACCGCCACGGCGGGCACGCTGAGCAGCTGGCCCATGCTCAGCCCCATCGGCAGGGCCGCCTCGAAGTGGATCTGCCGCATCTTGAAGAATTCGAGCACGATCCGGGCCCCGAAGATCAGCGTGAAGAACAGCCCCACCAGCTGCCCCCGCGGCGTGTCGGCGCCCTGCCTCCGATACAAGCGCCAGAGCAGGCCGAAGATGAGGAAGTAACAGATCGACTCGTAGAGCTGCACCGGGTGGAGGGGGACGGCCTCGATGCCCCGCCGGACCCGCGCCGCGCGTTCGAAGACGACGCCCCAGGGAAGGTCCGTCGGGACGCCCAGGATTTCAGAGTTGAAGAAGTTGCCGAGGCGAATGAGGCTGCCGGTGAGGGCCACGGGCGCCGCCAGGCGGTCGAGCAACCACAGAAACGGCTGATCCTCGCGCCGCTGGGAGTAGATCCAAATCGCCAGCACCACCCCAATCAGGCCGCCATGGCTGGCCAGTCCGCCCCGCTGAATCATCGGGATTTCTAGGGGGTTGCTAAAGTAGTAGCCCGGTGCGTAGAACAGAATGTGCCCGAGCCGAGCTCCGAGAATCGTGCCCCCCAGCAGATAAAACAGCAGGTAGTCGAGATCCTCTTCCGGCTTGCCTTCTCGCTCGAAGACGCGCCGCATCAGGTAAAACCCGATCAGGAAGCCCAGTGCGAACAAGAGGCCGTACCAGCGCGGGGCCAGGAGGCCCCAACGAAAGATCGTCGGGTCGACGTCCCAGTGGATCTGCAAGAGCATACGGGGGTGGGAGAAGTGAAAAATCGACACTGTACCAAGCGATTTTGTCTCGTCGCGTTCAGGGCTTCATTCAACCTTTACGCGCGACTGTGGCGGAGCCAGAAACCTCGGCGATTTAGATTCGATCTAAATAGCCGGCAGCATCCTCAGTACTTTCGGCTCGCTCCTTATGGCTTCTTCTGTTCCGTCCGACACTTCTGCTCTCTTCGCGACCGATCACGGCTCCGTGGAGCGCGTCGCACAAGGCCGTATCCGCTTGAATTTTGGCGGCACGAGCTGGGTGCTGGCGCCGTCGGACGTGCCGGCCCTTCGCACCACCACCCGATCGCTGGCCCGTGAAGTGTATCACTGCGAGCACGACTGTCGGTGGCAGCTCCGCGTGGACGGGCACCCCACGGTCGTGCTCGACTCCGAGGAGGTGCTTCGGCTCGACGCGCTGCTCGACGGGGCCGTGACGATGCTTGAACTCGAGTCCATTCTGGAAGGGGCGTCCATCTCCCGACCGGTTGCGGCGTAGACGAAGGACGGCGGGGCTGCGTGCCGTCCGCGCGCAGTTGCGACCTCCCGCTCACATCTGGCGGGGGGCAGAAATGCCGAGCACGGTCAGTCCATTCTTGAGCACAGTCTTCGCGGCCCGGGCGAGTCGCATGCGGGCCGACGCCAGTTCGTCCTCTTCGCCGATGATGCGGCAGTTGTCGTAGAATTGCGAGAACGCGGTGGCCACGTCCCGCAGGTAGTTGGGGACAAAGTGGGGGGCCCGGGCCTCTGCGGCGTTTTGCAGCTCTTGCGGAAAGCGGAGCAGTTCCTTGATGAGGGCCACCTCGTCTTCGTGCGTCAGCAGGGACAGGTCGGCGCCCTCGTCGTGCGAAAAGCCCACCTCCTCGGCCTTGTCGAGGACCGAGCAGATGCGGGCGTGGGCGTACTGGAGGTAGAAGACGGGATTGTTCTCGCTCTCCTCCTCCGCCAGCTCCAGGTCGAAGTTTAGGTGTGTGTCGGGGGAGCGCATGAGGAAGAAAAAGCGGGTCACGTCGGCGCCCACCCGGTCGATGAGATCGTCCAGCGTCACGTAGTTGGCGCGGCGCGTGCTCATCTTGACCGGCTCGTCGCCCCGCACGAGCGTCACAAACTGATAGAGCACCACGTCGATCCGGTCCGTATCGTGGCCGAGCACGTCGAGTGCGCTCAGCACGTCCGGGTAGGCCGCGTGGTGGTCGGCCCCGAAGACGTCGACCATCAGGTCGAAGCCGCGCTCGAATTTGGCAGCGTGGTAGGCGATGTCGGGGGTGCGGTACGTAGGCTCGCCGGTCTGCTTCACGAGCACCGTGTCGTCCTCTTTGCCGAACTCGGTGGTCTTAAACCAGAGCGCTCCGTTCTCCTCGTAGGTATAGCCGGCGTCGTTGAGGCCGTCGAGCACCTCCTGCACCCGCCCTTCGTCGTGCAGGGCCTGTTCGTTGGCGTAGCCGTCCATGTCAATGTTGAGGTCCCGGAGGGTGGCCTCAATGTCGGCAAAAATGGCCTGCTCCGCGGCCTCCCGGAAGGGCGTCAGGTCGTCGGTGGAGCGGAGGGCGTCGCCGTGCTCCGCGTACAGGTCCTCGGCGATCTCCACGATGTACCGCCCCAGGTAGCCGTCCTCCGGAAAGTCCTCGGGCACCTCCACGGTCGTGCCGTCGTCGAGCGTGAGGGTCGTGGTGGGGACGTTGCTCGCCAGCTCCTCGTAGCGGGCGCGCACCGACTGTGCCAGGACGCGCATCTGTCGCCCGGCGTCGTTGTAGTAGTACTCGCGCGTCACCTCGTAGCCGGTCCACGCCAGCAGGTTGGCGATCGTGTCGCCGAGCACCGCGTTGCGGCCGTGCCCCACGTTGAGCGGGCCGGTGGGGTTGGCGCTCACGTACTCGACCAGTGCGCGCTGCTCGGCCCCCGTGTCCGTCTGCCCGAACGTGTCGCCCTGCGCCAGAAGGTCGGCGAGCCCGTCGAAGAGGTAGTCCTGCGCGAAGCGGACGTTGACGAAGCCCGGCCCGGCCACCTCCACGCTTTTGATACGGGCCGGGTCGACGCGCTCCCGCAGCTGCTCGGCCAGGGTGTCGGCGATGGACCGCGGGTTGTCGCCGAGCACGCTGGCGAGGCGGAGGGCCGTGTTCGTGGCCAGGTCGCCGTGCTCCGGGCGGTCCGGTTCTTCGAGCTCGATGTCGAAGTCGTCCGGCACGTCGCCCAGGGCGTCGAGGACATGGCGGATCTGCGTTCGGAGGAAGTCTTTCATGGGGGCGTGATGGATAGAACAATCCGACAATAGGCTACAAAACTACAGATCCTATCAACGCTGCGAAATGGGAAAGATGCTGTTTCGATGGGTTTTTGTGGACGCAACGGATCGAGGCTATCCGTTTAGAGGTGTGACGAACTGCTTCGAGGCGTTTCTTGGTAAAGGTACCTCTGTGCTCAGCAAAGCTCTTCACGCAGAGATAATAATTTTGGGCACGTGGAGGTTCTGCCATCAAAGACAATCTTCACTCCTTGAGGCTTCGCTTCGCCCATGTCTCGGCTCGCTCCTCTCGCCGCTCTTCTGATTGTGGGATCCGTCGTTCTATTCGGCTGTGCGCAAGGGATGGAGAGGACAGTCTCGGCCACGCCGCCGTCGGCCGTGCTGGGGGCGGGCCACACAGCCCGCCTCGGAGAGCCGACGCGGTGGGGGCTCGATTCGCTTTCCCAGGTCCCAGATTCGCTCCACCTGCCGCACGACACAACAGATGCGTTTGGCGCGGCCGAGGTCGATCCTGGGATTCTGATGTACACGGAGCCGCCGCCGGCAACGAGCATGCCCGTCTACACCCCGCCGGACAGCGTGGACACGGCCATGATCCGGCGTCTGAGCCCCGGGCAGACGCAACGATCGAGCCCTCGGTGAGTTGAGGGAATACCCGTTACGTACCGTTCCTTTAGCCATGCCCTCACCATGCCCGTCCACTCGTTCGACGCCCTCGACCGCTCCGAAGAGATGCCCGGCTA
>NZ_JAZKRW010000108.1:0-10274 GCF_036626415.1 Salinibacter sp. | reverse complement strand
TTGAGGGCCGACGTCAGCTCCTCCTCTTCGTCCGCCTCGTAGGCGTCGGTCGGGGGGCAGGCGCAGTAGAGGTTCCGGTCGCCGTAGGCGTCGTTCACGCGCCGCACGGTGGGCCAGAACTTGCGCTCGCGCACCGCCTCCACCGGATAGGCCGCCGTTTCGCGGCTGTACGCGTGGTCCCAGTCGTCGGCGGTGACCACCTCGGCGGTGTGGGGGGCCTGCTTGAGCGTGCTCTCCTCGGCCTCCAGCGTGCCGGTCTCGACGGCCTCAATCTCGCTGCGGATGGCGGCAAACGCGTCGACCAGGCGGTCGAGCTCCGCCTTCGACTCGCTCTCCGTGGGCTCCACCATGAGGGTGCCCACCACCGGCCAGCTCATCGTGGGGGCGTGGAAGCCGTAGTCCATGAGCCGCTTCGCCACGTCCTGCTCGTTGATGTCGAGCTCGGAGCGGAACGGGCGGAGGTCGAGAATAAACTCGTGGGCCACCCGGTCATTGGGGCCCCGGAAGACGATGTCGTAGTGGTTCGACAGCTGGTCGGCCAGGTAGTTGGCGTTCAGGAGGGCGGTCTTCGACGACTTCGTGAGGCCCTCGGGGCCCAGCAGCTTGATGTACGCCCACGAGATCAGCAGGATGAGGGCGCTGCCGTGCGGCGCCGCGGCGATGGCGGGGATGTTCTGGTCGCCGCCCGTCTCCACCACCGGGTGGCCGGGGAGGAAGGGGCTCAGGTGCTCGGCCGTGCAGACCGGCCCCACGCCCGGCCCGCCGCCGCCGTGCGGGATGCTAAATGTCTTGTGCAGGTTGAGGTGGCACACGTCCACGCCGTACTCGCGGGGGCGGCAGAGGCCGACCTGCGCGTTGACGTTGGCGCCGTCGAGGTACACCTGCCCGCCGTGCTCGTGGACCACGTCGCAGATCTCCTGAACGTGCGCCTCGAAGACGCCGTGCGTGGAGGGGTACGTGATCATCGCGGCGGCCAGGCGCTCACTGTTCGCCTCGGCCTGCTCGCGGAGGTCCTCCAGGTCCACGTCGCCGTTGTCGTCACAGTCGATCGTGATGACCTCCATCCCGGCCATGTTGGCACTGGCAGGGTTGGTCCCGTGGGCGGACTCGGGGACGAGACAGACGTCGCGTTGTCCCTCGCCCCGCGCCTCGTGGTAGGCCTGGATGATGAGGAGGCCGGTGTACTCGCCGGAGGCCCCGGAATTGGGCTGGAAGGAAATGTCGTCGAAGCCCGTGATCTCCGTCAGGTAGCCGCTGAGCTCGTCGATCACCTGCTCGTATCCCTCCGCCTGCTCCTGGGGAGCGAAGGGGTGCAGGCCCGCAAACTGCGGGTTGGAGATCGGCTGGAGGGCCGCGGTCGGGTTCAGCTTCATCGTGCACGACCCCAGCGGGATCATGCTGTGGACGAGCGACAGGTCCTTGTCGGCCAGCGACTTCATGTAGCGCGTCAGCTCGCCCTCCGAGTGGTACGAGTTGAAGACCGGATGCTCGAGGTACGAGGTCTGCCGCGGCATCGGGCCGTCGTAGCCGCTGTCGAGCTCGGCGGCCAGGTCGTCGGCGTACAGCTTCTGGCCGTTGGTGGCGCCGAAGACGGTAAAGAGGGCGTCGAGGTCCGCAGCGTCAACGGTCTGGTCGAGCGCGATGCCCACCGATCCGTCGTCGTAGTAGCGGAGGTTGATCTCGTGCGCCTCGGCCCGCTCGCGGACCTGCGCCTGGGTGGCGTCGGTGAGGTCCACGCGGAGCGTATCGAAGTACGCGTCGTGCCGGATGGTGTGGCCCGTTCGGTCCAGCCCTTCGGCCAGCGTCTTCGTGAGGTCGTGCACCCGCGTGGCGATCTTGCGGAGCCCCTCGGGGCCGTGGTAGACGGCGTACATCGAGGCCATCACGGCCAGCAGCACCTGGGAGGTGCAGATGTTGGACGTGGCGCGCCCCCGCCGGATGTGCTGCTCGCGGGTCTGGAGCGCCATGCGGAGCGCCATCTCGCCATCGGCATCCTTCGTGACGCCGATCATGCGGCCGGGCACCTGACGCTGAAAGCGCTCGCGGGTCGCGAAGTAGGCGGCGTGCGGCCCGCCGTAGCCCATCGGCACCCCGAAGCGCTGCGTGGAGCCGACGACCGCGTCGGCGCCCCACTCGCCCGGCGCCTCCAGGAGGGTCAGGCTCAGCGGGTCGGCGGCCACGGCCACGTAGGCGTCGGCCTTGTGCGCCCGCTCGGTCACGTCGCGGTAGTGGTCGCGCACCGCGCCGTCGGTGGTGGGGTACTGCAGGAGGCAGCCAAACGTGTCCTCTCCGAAGACGAAGTGTTCGGGGGACTCCACGATGACGTCGATCCCGATTGGCTCGGCGCGGCCCTTCACCACCTCGATGGTCTGCGGGTGGCAATCCTCGGACACGTAGAACGTGGAGGCGTCGCTGCGGCGGTCGACCCGGTTCAGCATCATCATCGCCTCCGCTGCGGCCGTCGCCTCGTCGAGCAGCGACGCGTTGGCGATCTCCATGCCCGTCAGGTCGATCGTCATGTCCTGGAAGTTGAGAAGCGCCTCCAGGCGGCCCTGCGCAATCTCGGCCTGGTAGGGGGTGTATTGCGTGTACCAGGCCGGGTTCTCCAGGATGTTGCGCTGGATGACGGGCGGCGTGTGGGTGCCGTGGTAGCCCATGCCGATGAGTGAGCGCCACGTGTCGTTCTGCTCACCGGCGCTCTGAGCCGCGTCGAGCACCTGCTGCTCGGTGAGGGCGGGCGGCAGGTCGAGCGGGTCGTCGGTGCGGATCGAATCGGGGATGGCCGCGTCGACGAGGGCGTCGAGCGACTCGGCCCCAAGGGTGTCGAGCATGGCGTCCACGTCGTCGTCCGTCGGACCGAGGTGACGCTCGTCGAACGCATCGACGGGCGAGAGATCAATGGCCATTTGAGGGCAAACGGTTGGGTGAGAGGCTGAGACCAAGGCGTGCAGTCATTGAGACAATGGGGTATATGCCCCGTGGGCGCTCGATGTTGTCCGGAATTGCTGAAAAGCCTGCAACAGACCGGGACCGGCCGACCCGCTGAGGAAAGGGTAGCAGCCCGAGCCGTCGTCCTTAACGTGGCAGGCGTCCGACCGAAACCGGTGCCAGTCCGCCATCAGCTAGCGCAGGCTCTGGAGGCGGGCACGAAGGGCCGGCGCGCCGGTCACGATCTCGCCGTCCTCGTCGAGGGCGTCTTCGATCTCGTCGGCTCGTGCGTCGTCGGGCCGGCGGTAGAGGGTCACCATGGGAATGTGCGACGGGGGGCATCGGTGAAGGCACTCCAAAATTGGTGAACGCCAGGCGTCCGTACCGGACGCGCACCCCGGCTCGACGGCGGATGTGGGGCCACTGCCGTCTGGGTCTCGCGCAACTCACGCCCCGGGGGTTCGTTTCCGAACCGCTTCTTTCGTTCACCTTCGCGAGCACTGTGCCTATGGACCGCGACCGCCTCGACCTTTCTCCTGACGAAATGCGGACCCTGGGCTACCGGGTGGTGGACCTCCTGGTCGACCACTTCGCAAACGGGGAGGATGAGCCCCTGGGCGAGGCGCCGTCGCGGGAGGAACTGGAGGCCCGCCTCCGAGAAGATCTTCCGGAGGAGGGGAGCCCTCCCGATGCGGTGCTTGATCAGGTCGAAGAGAATGTGCTGCCGAACACCATGCGGGTGGATCATCCTCGGTTTTTCGGGTTCGTGCCAGGCCCGAACAACTTCATCGGCGTGCTGGCCGACCTGTTGGCGTCGGGGTTCAACATCTTCTCGGGCACCTGGATTTCGGGGGCCGCGGCCGCACAGATCGAACTGGTCGTGATCGACTGGCTGCGTGAGCTCTGTGGCCTCCCCGAGACGACCGGCGGGCTGTTTACGAGTGGGGGCTCGATGGCGAACGTGACCGCCCTGGCCGCCGCGCGCCACGCGAGCCTGGACGACGACGTGACCGGGGCCGTGGCCTACTGCTCCGACCAGACCCACACGTCGGTCGATCGGGCCCTCCGGCTGCTCGGGTTCCGACCCGACCAGCTCCGCCGGGTGCCCTCCGACGACCGGTACCGTCTCGATCCGTCGGCGCTGCGAGACGCCGTCGCGGCCGACCGGGCGGCGGGGCGGCGCCCCTTCTGCGTCATCGCCAACGCGGGCACCACCAACACCGGCGCCGTCGATCCGTTGCCCGCGCTGGCGGACCTGGCCGACGCCGAAGACCTGTGGCTGCATGTAGACGGGGCGTACGGGGCCCCGTCGGTCATCTGCGAGCGGGGCCAGAAGCGGCTCGACGGCATCGAGCGGGTCGACTCGCTCACGATGGATCCGCACAAGTGGCTCTTTCAGCCGTTCGAGATTGGGGGCGTGCTCGTGCGGAACGCCCACCACCTCCGCCGCGCCTTCCGGCTGGAGGCGGAGTACCTGGAAGACGCGGTGGGGGAGGCGGATGAAATCAACTTCTCGGCCTATGGCATTCAGCTGACGCGCAGCTTTCGGGCGCTCAAGCTCTGGATGACGTTCAAGGTGTTTGGTCGTCGGCACGTCGCCACGGCGGTCGAACGAGGCTTTGAGCACGCCGAGCGGGCCGAACGGCTCCTGCGAGAGCGTCCTGAATGGACGGTGGTAACCCCGGCCCAGATGGGCATTGTCACATTTCGCTGTGAGCCCGAGGGCTGGCCGTCGGACCGAGTCGATACGCTTACGCGCCGCCTCGTCTCAGCGATGAATGAGAACGGAGAGGCCTTTCTGACGCAGACGACACTCGACGGTCGGCCCGTGCTTCGGCTCTGTCCCATCAACCCCCGGACCGAAGCGGCAAGTCTCCAGAACACGATTGATCGTCTGGAGGCGATTCGGGGGGCCCTTTCCGAGGCGCCTTGAACGACAGTCATCCCCCGTCTACGATTTGTAGCTCGCCCCGACGGTGTGATGCCCTGTCGCCAGCGAGAACAGGCGGGCCGACACGTCCATCCTCAGTAGGCTGCCGTTCCAGTGAAACTGTGCCCAACCACATGATCGTCGAGATCGCCACCGCCTCAAGAGGTCGGCTCGACGACACTACCAAGAACGTTGGCGCCCGCCAAAGAGGCCTTGAACAGCTACTGCCTGCGCCGGCCGATGATGCAGCTGCGGGGGCGCTCCAACAAGAGCCTATTGGAGAAGGCGGCGCATTGCTCGGAGCCAAGCCGCTGAAGAAACCGGCCTGTGGAAAGTGTCCGGCAGAGGCGCCATATACAAAAGACACCCTGAACTTCCTTTTGACCCTTCTTCCGGTGGGCGGCATTCCGTAGGGACACCGTTCTGTGCAGCCCCTGGCGTGCCGGGCAAACGACCCACGGCAGAGACGAAACACCTCCGTTCTGAAGGACTTCGGACCGCCGGATGCATCGTTCAGGTCGTGCCTATTGCCTTCGAGGGCTTCCCCTTCAGCACACTCGGCATGAATGAGCAAAAAAGAACGCTTAGGGCCCTTCTGGCTTGGGTGCCCCGAGTGGCCGGTGCAGCTGTGATGCTGGCCCTGATCGGGGCGTTGGCCTGGATATTCTTGCCTCCGGGCGGCTGGTCGCTCCCGGCTGGTGGCGCACTTGCAGGTGCCGTCATCGGGTGGAAGAAAGGTCCCTCGCCCAAGGCCGGCAGGATGGGCAGCGTGCTGAACACCGTCGTTGGAGGAGCAGCGCTGGGGCTGCTCGTCGTCTTCTTTTACCAGAGCCAGTGCACACCCGTCCCGAAGGAGCCGGGCGGGCAAGAGACAGAGCGTGAGATGCTCACGTCCGGTTCTCGTTGGGGGGCGACCCTGTAGTTTACCCTGCAGCCGATCCGAATGCGCAGGCTTCCGTCCCGCGCCGAACGCGTGGTTGCTCCCGTTGCGGCCGGGGGCTGGGGCTGTCTTGGGCCCCCAGCCCTCCAACTCCAGCCGGTACACCTTCGGGGCAGGATGGCTTCTGAAGGAGGATGGTCATCGACGGCGGTGCGCCTCCTCAGGCGAATTTTCCGTCGGGAAGGTCTCCGATACCCTTCTCGACCGTCGCGGGTGTCTTCTGCTCGCCGTTGGCCCGGGAGTGGGGCCGACCGAGTCTGGGGTGAGCTCCTGGCGTTCAGGTCCGTTGTCGCTTTCGGATCCGTGGATGCTTTTCTTTTGAAGGTCGGGCCAACCCCCCTCGCGCCCCATGACACCGTGGTAAAACCACCGCATCTATGCCCATTCTCACGTCCTCCAGATTCCTGAGCCCTCGCTGCCAGGGGAGCTGCTGAATCAGAAGCCGAAGCAGCTGGAGGCGCCCAAGGGGCCCGTAAAATCAGGTCCCGGCTGCCGTCAGGGAGAGACCCGGGAGCAGGAGAACCGTCATCGAGTTCTGCAGCGGTCCGAACAGCCGCTCTAGCGAAGAGAAAGGCCCGGGGCTCCGGAGGTCGCGGGTCGGCAGAGCCAGTCTCGCCCGGCTCGGTCAATCGTAGTTCCCAAACTTGCAAAACGAAATAGAGTTATCGATATTGTCAGCAGCTCTTGGCGTCACTTACAAAAGGGCAATCGGGGCACGTCCCTGCCCCACGCCAAGTCGTCCACGTTGGCAACTCATCCATCAGGGAGCCCTTTTTCTGTCGAGAAACCCGCTCAGCCCAGGCATGGACCAGACCTTGCACCTCCCCAACCACGTTGAGGTCATCGGGCCGACGACGGACTACGTTTACAAGTGGGCCCTCAACGTTGGCCTGTCGGACGGCAAGGCCCTTCGTCTGGCCCTCGCCGTCGACGAGCTCGTGACCGACGTGGTGCGGTTTGCGTTTCCCGGCGGAGATGGCTCATTTGAACTCACCTTGCGCGCGGACCTTTCGACCGCCGAGGTCATCATCCATGAGCGCGGAGAGCCCTTCGACCCCTCGCGCCACCCGTACGATCCGGAGCGAGCCGTCGAAGAAGATAATTTTGAAGGCGCCGGGTTTGCCGTGGTCGACCACTGTGTGGACGACTTTGCGTTTCTGAACCGGGGGCGGGACGGAAAAGAGTTTCGGATCGTCCAGCATATCGAATCAGACCACATTGCCGACCTCCATTCCACGAAGGGGCCGGACCCAGACGCCGACCGAGAGGATGTGTCTTACAGCTTTTCGGCTGTCCAGTCTCGGGACGCCGAGGACATTGCCAAACTCATCTACCGAACGTACGGCTACACCTACGTGCGGGAGGACCTCTACTACCCGGAACGCATCGAGCGGGCCCTGGAGCAGGGTGAGAAATTTGGGGTTCTGGTGCGGAGCAATTCGGGGCGCGCAGTCGGGTATTTTGCCGTCCTCCGGTCTCGGGAGTCCAACATCGGTGAGGTGGGGGAGGCCGTGGTAGATGTGAACCATCGCCGGCGCGGCCTCATGAAGCGGATGCTTCGTTCGCTGATCGATCAGGCCAACGAGCGAGGACTGAGCGGGGTGTATGGGGAGGCGGTTACGGTGCACGACATTAGCCAGCGGGTGAACCATCACTTCGGAATGAAGTCCACGGCGATGCTGCTGGGCCTCTTCCCGCCCCAGCGGTTCCGGTCGCTGTTCGACGAGTGCACGCAGCCCATCACCGTGGTCATCGATTTTCGGCCACTGGTGCCCTACGAAACGGTCACGGCGTATTTGCCGGCCCGCTACGCCGGCCTGCTCCGGCGCATCTACGCAGCCCTTGATGTGGGCCACGTACAGGTTCCGCCCGCGTCGGCCGCCTTGCCGCGCGACCAGCTGCCGGACGCCACCGAGATGGACACCCGCATCCGATACAACCACAATCACGTCGTGTTTGTGGTCGACACTGCCGGCCGGGACCTCCCGGCGCAGGTGCACCAGGCGCTCCGCGACCTGGAGGACGAGAACATGACCGTGGCGTATGTGGACCTGCCGCTCGACGATCCGGCCCTCCCGGCCGCTACGGAACTGCTCTGTGAGAATGACTTCGTCTTCGCGGGCCTCATGCCCCGCTTCCACGAAGGGCGCGACTATCTGCGGCTCCAACGTCCCCTCGTGCGGCTTGACCCGCACGGCATCGAGGTGTACTCAGACCTTGCCGCCGACCTCAAATCGCACATCTTACACGAACTGTCATGGACCTCGAACGGCACGGAGACACCCTCACGGTCCGCTCCCGACGCGACTTCAACTTGATGGCGGTCCGTCACCTCAGGTACCACATGGAGGACGCGACTCGCGTCCGCATCGACCTCGCGCGGGCTCGGCTGGTGGACACAGAGGCGGTGATGGCCCTCGTCCGACTTCAGAAGCGAGGCGTGGACGTGACGCTTCTGGAGCCGCCCGACATCCTCTATGAGGTCCTGGAGGTGCTAGAGCTCGAATCGGTCTTCGACGTGGAGCAGCTCGTAGAACGAGAGCGGTCTTGATGCCGGGCAAAATGGGACGGTGCGCCCAGCATCCCGCTCACGTCGAGAACGTTACGGGCCACTGGTTGTGAAAACGCCCGACTTCTTCCGTCGCCTGTTGCTTTGTTGCAGATGCCTTCCGCACAGCCCGAGCTCGAGCCGACCGTTCCCGCCGACGCTCTATCGGCATGGGTGCACGACCACGCGGATGACTATGTTGATTTTCTATGCCGGCTGGCCCGTGCCGAGTCCCCCTCCTCGGATCCCGAAGCGCAGTGGGAGGTGCAGCGGCTCCTGGCAGAGGCCCTCACCGATCTCGACATTGCTGTGGCGCGTCTGCCGGGGGACGACACGGGGGGCAGTCTCTACGCCCGCCCCTCCAATCCAACATCTCCCTACCAGTTGCTCCTTGGACACAGCGACACGGTCTGGCCCCACGGCACGCTCGACGAGATGCCGGTGACCCGAGAGGGCAATCGGATGCAGGGGCCTGGCGTCTTTGACATGAAGGCGGGTCTTGCCTCCATCGTGTTTGCGCTCCGGGCTCTCGATGCGCTCGACCGGACGCCCACCGTGTGTCCGGTCGTCCTCGTGACGAGTGATGAGGAGATCGGCAGCCCGGAGTCGCGCCGCCACATCGAACGCCTCGCGCAACTCGCCGGGCGAGTTTACGTGCTGGAGCCGGCGCTCGGGCTCGATGGCAAGATCAAGACGGCCCGCAAAGGAACTGGTGAAATGACGATTCGGGTTCGTCCCGTTGAGGGGGCCACAGAGAGCAGTGTGGTCCTGGAGCTCTCTTCCCTCGTCCAGCGACTCAACGAGTTTCACGAGCCGGAGCGTGGCGTGACGATCAATGTGGGGACGATTGACGGCCAGAAGGTTGACGAGGAGACGGGGGCCAGATACGGTCAACTCGTCGCGGACGTGCGCGTGCCCACCCGAGCCGCGGCCAACACGGTGCTTTCGGCGATCGAGGACATCGAGCCCCATACCCCCGGTGTGCGGGTGGATGTGCTGGGAGGCATGAACCGGCCGCCGCTGGAGCGAACCCCGGGCAATCGGCGGCTGTGGACACGGGCCCGGCAGCGTGGGCGGCACCTCAGGCTCGACCTTGAAGAGGGGCGAGCAGGGGGCGGCTCTGACGGCAACTTTACAAGTCAGCACACCCCGACACTCGACGGTCTGGGGGCGGTTGGGGACGGGGCACACGCCGCCCACGAGCACATCTGCATCGAGGAGACTCTCGACCGGTGCGCGTTGCTCGCGCTGCTGCTCTTGGATCCTCCGGTGGCCGAGGCCGACGCGTCTTGACGAACCAATCCTAGCCTCGTTCTTCGAGGTTGATTCCTGCGCCGAATGGACGTCAAAAGGCGTCTGGAAGTTTTCTGCTCCGCTGCGATGCACCGGGCGGATCAGGCACTACAACGGGTGAAGAGCCCCCTGTGGCTGCGAGAGTCCGGGTGGGGTCATCCCCCCTGTGGCCAGTTTGGGGGGCTGACAGAACCGACGCAGCTGCAAAGAGACTGGGCGAGAGTGTGGACATGCGCAGTGGAAACCGTGAGAGCTGTAGGTATCTGTAGTCGAGGCGTAAACCTGAGCCGCCTGCCTGCTAAATTTAGAAGCGCCGCTTCTGAAAACGCCCTCCAGCAGACAAAGGCGCCCAGAGGGGTAGTGGACGCAGGCACTGCGTGGGAGAGATCCCCAGGGTAGAACTGTATATGATGGGTGTCCTTGGCGGTGTCTTCGGGACCGGGCCGCCCTGGCGCGGCTCAGCTCCGGAGGCGACCACGGCTCGGCGGACACTGATCCTGCGGACGGTCCGTGAAGGTGGTTGGTTCGGATGGATCACCTTGCCCGTGGTATGAGACCAGCCGTGGTATGAGACCAGCCATGGTATGAGACCAGCGCCCCCTGTCCGATCCGTTGTCTCGGCCCGGAACAGAAAA
>NZ_JAZKRW010000107.1:0-10326 GCF_036626415.1 Salinibacter sp. | reverse complement strand
TTGTAGACATAGCAGGATATAGCAGGTGTGTAGGGACCTCTCGGGAATACCGAGACCTCTCGGCACGTCGATTCTCCGCCGACTCAACGACCGCCACGTTCCATGCCGACTCACTACGACGGGACCGACGACGAAGAGCGTGCCCTGACCGCCTACATTCGATTCGCCCGGGCCTTCAGTACGGTCGACGCACAGATCAGCCAGACTTTTAAGGCCCACGATCTCACGTCGGGGCAGTTCGGCGTGCTGGAGACCCTCTACCACCTCGGGCCGATGCACCAGGGCGCCCTCGGCGAGAAGCTCCTGCAGAGCAAAGGCAACATCAGCACGATCATCACCAACCTCGAAGAGCGCGACCTCGCCGAACGCCGGCGAGACCCGGAGGACCGTCGCTACGTCAAGATTCACCTGACGGAAAACGGACGGCAGCTAATCGGCGACATTTTTCCGGAGCACGTCCAGCAGATCGTCAAGGCCCTCGAGGCCCTGGAGACAGACGAACTGGAGACCTTCAGCCGCCTCTGCAAGAAGCTGGGCGTGGCCAACGCCTGATCTCTACGCGCCTCTCGCGGGGGGCAACCGGTGACCTCGTTTTCCATTACTCAGAGGAGTTTTTTGCGATCGTACTGTTCAACATTGAACACTTCAATGTAGAACGAAAAGGGCATTTTTCACTGCTTTCCACACACAACTGCAGACCAACCACAATGAAAACGCAATCCACCGCAAACATCGTCATTCCGTTTTATTCCTCGTACGGCACGACCCACAGGCTCGCCCGGGCGGTTGAGACGGGCGTGGGGAACGTCTCCGGCGCGACCGTTCGGCTGCGCCGCATCCCGGAGCTTCCCTCGGCGGGGGACGCCATGTCCGGCCAGGACGCCTACGACGCGGCGCAGGCCGAGATGGAGGACATTCCCCGCGTCCAGCACGACGACCTCCGCTGGGCCGACGGCATCATCTGGGGCACGCCCACCCGCTTCGGCAACATGGCCGCGCAGGTGAAGCAGTTCATCGACACCCTCGGCGGCATGTGGTTCGAGGGCGAGTTGGAGGGGAAGGCCACCGGCATGTTCGTCTCCACCGGCTCCATTCACGGCGGGCAGGAGACGACCATCCTCACGAGCCTGGCGCCCCTCATTCACCTCGGGATGGTCTTCGTGGGGGTCCGCTACTCGACGAACGATCAGATCATGACCACCGAGGGGGTTGGCGGCTCGCCCTACGGCCCCGGCACGATGCCCCGCGAGGAGAGCGGCGTGGACGCCCCCACGCCGGACGAGCGCGAAACCGCCCGGTCGCTGGGCGAGCGGGTGACCCGGGTCGCCGCCCGGCTGCAGTCGACCGGCGGCGCTCCGGAGAAAGAAGAAGCCGCCGCATAGCGGGCGCTCCTTGACGTACGCCCTGCCACAACGGCCTCACGTCCTCCCTTCGTGGGGCCCGCGTGGGGGCCGTGCGTCCCCGGGCTCGCCCCCGACACCCCACCAACGACCGCCGGCGTCCTCTTCCAACCCATATACCGGCCCATCGCGCAGCCCCGCACGACCGAACAACCGATTTCCTCCCCACTTCGCCTCCGCCCCAGCGAGGAACGGGGCGTGCAGGACCTTGGGTGGTCGACCAACTACCTCACGTTCTCCTTCGCCCACTACCAGCTGTGGCTTGAGCCCGACCGGCCCGATACGGACTTCGCCTACCACGAGCGGACGCCCCCGCCCGGAGAGCAGGACGGACAATTTCGTCTCTACGTCTCCCCCGATGGCCGTGGCGACTCCATGCCCGTCAATGCCGACGCGTACGTGTCCGCCGGCGCGTTTTCCCCAGGCGACCGGGTCTCGTACGATGTGCCTCCGGACCGGGGCGCGTGGATTCAGGTCGTGGAGGGGACGGTCTCGGTTGGCCCCGTGACGCTTCGGGCCGGCGACGGCGCCGGGGTTACGGCAGCGGGTGCGATTGACGTTTTGATCGAGCGCCCCTCGGAGATTCTCCTCGTCGACGTTGGGCTGGAGGCGGCGTAATCCCCCCAGGTTGGGAACCGGAAAAGAAGAGGACGGTCGCACAACATACGTAGGAATCAAAACTTCTATACGTAAAGGCTTATGAGCCGAAAGAAGCTCACCCTATCGGTTGAGGAACGGTTGACTCGCCGTGCCAAGACCATTGCCAAGGAGCGCGGCACGAGCGTCTCCCGCCTCGTCGAAACCTTCTTCACGGCCCTGTCGGAGGAGGACGACACTCCCCAAGGCGAACAGGCCCAGAGGCAGGAGGGCGGAACAACATTCGAGGCCCAGGGGGACTTCTCGCCGTCGGGCTACGCTCCCTCCGAGTGGGCACGGCGGTGGCGCGGTGCGTTTGCCGAGGAGGGAACGACCTACCCGGAGGATCCGGCCTGGGAAGAGAAGGTGCTGGAGGAGGAGATCGAGAAGAAACACAATCCTTGAAAGCTGCCGCCGGGAAGCCACCCTTAAGGCTCCCAAGGCCCCTTACGTCTTCGGGGGTCCCGAGCCACGCCTAGCGGCCCTTCCTCAACACCTCCCTCATGCTTCAGGACGTTCCTCATGACGGTTCTTTTCGACACGAACGTGCTTCTGGACATCCTGCTGGACCGGTCTCACGCGGAAGAGGGACTTTTTCTTCTCGACCAGTCCCGGGAAGGAAAGGTTGAGGGCACGGTCACGCCGACCGTGCTGACGAACACGTTCTACGTTGGACGACGTACCGCCGGCCCCGGGCCCGCGAGAGACTTTATCGAATCAGCCCTGTCGTTTTTGGACGTGGCCTCGGTTTCGCACGCCGGGGCCGTTCGCGCAGTCCGGCAGTACGACGATTTCGAAGATGGGGTAATCGGTGAGACAGCCGCCGAATACGGAACCGACGTGATCTGTACTCGAGACCTGGAGGACTTCGGGCCGGCGCGCACACAGGTGCTAACCTCGAGGGAGCTTGCAGGACTCTTGAAGATGTAGGTCCCCGTCCTACCGGAATTCTCATGTCCAGGACCGCCGGCCGGAGCGAGCCTCCGACCGGGCTCCTGCTGTTCCTTCGTGACCGACATCAATCGCGCAAGCTGGGATCCCTCTTTCTAAATTCCCAACCTGCGGCTATTCGAACTCAACGACGAGATCGACGTGCTCGCCGGCCCAGTCGACGTGGGCCTTTTTTTGAAACGCAATGATGACAACCCCTCCGTACGCCACCACGCGGTCGAAGAAATATTCGACGGTGGACGGCACGGCCCGGTCCTTTCCGTCGTTGGGCGTGTCGACGTGCGAGTGCGTAAAGAGGGCGTCCGCGGCGTCAAAATAGAGCAGCGCCGACTCTTCGGCCGCATGGTCGAAGGCCTTGCGCAGGGCACTCTGGGTCTGCATGCGCTGCTCGTTCAGCAGGGACGGCACCCGGAACTGGTGCACGTTGGCGGTGGTGTGGCGCGTGAGCGTGGCCAGGGCCTTCTGCCGGCCCTCGCGCGCGCCGCCATGGAAAAGGATGCGGGCCGTAGACGGCTCGCCCCCCTCGCCCAGAAGCGCCTGAAGGGCCTGCTCAAACGCGCCGGTGCCGTGTTGGACGGGGGAGACAACCTCCGCATTGGGCGTCGAGTCGGGATCGGCCATGGCGCACCGGACGATGGGCGAGAGGACTGGGCCGCTTTTAGCTTCGGGGAAACGCACTTGTTCCCCGGTCGAAGCGTACGTCGTTGGAGGGAAGAGGCAAGGGGGAAGAGGAGAATCGGAATGCGCGCTCTCCACTCCCCCGCTCCCGTGCCCTCCACTCTCCCGCCCAAACTATCCCGTGCTCTGCATGGCGGCGGCGACGCCGTTGATGCTGAGGAAGATGGCCTCGCGGAGGGTTTCCTGCTCCTCTGCGTCCGTGCTCGCCCGGTAGCGCTTCAGGAGCTCGATCTGGAGGAGGTTGAGCACGTCGGTGTAGGGATTGCGGAGCTCGATCGATTTCTTGAGGACCGGGTTGCCGCCGAAGAGCGTCTCCTGGTCGGTAATCTCGAGGATGGCCTCCTCGGCCCGCTCGTAGTCGTCCACAATGCGCGGATGGAACGAGGTGTCCACGTCGGCGAGGGCATCGTACCGCTCGGCGATGGGGAGGCGCGTGCGGGCCATCTCGCGCTGGGCGCTGTCGAGGACGGTCCGGAAGAAGGACCAGTTCTCGTACAGCTCCTGGAGCGCGTCGCCGGCCTCGGGCTCCTCGTCCATGAGCGTGGCGAAGGCCTGGCCGGTGCCGTACCACCCGGGCACGATGTAGCGCGGCTGCGTCCACGCGAACACCCACGGGATGGCCCGCAGGTTTTCAAACTCGACCTCCTCTCCCTCGGAGGCCCGCGAGACGGGCCGTGAGGCGATGGGCAGGCGGCTGATGTGCTCGATGGGCGTGGCCGCAGCGTACCACTGCCACCCCTCGGGGTCGTCGATGAACTCGCGGTAGGCCGACATGCCCTCCTCGGCGAGGCGGTCCATGAGCGCGACCACGTCGGACTCCATCGACACCTTGTCGGCCATCAGGGGGTTCTCGGGGGGCGAGGTGCTTTGGGCCCGGGCCGTGGCCGTGAGGGTCGCGTTCACGATCTGCTCCACGTGGCGCCGCGCAATGTCGGGCAGGGCGTAGCGAAACGAGATGATCTCCCCCTGCTCGGTCATCCGGATGCGGCCGTTGTGCACGACGGGCGGAAGCGCCTGAATGGCCTGCGAGGTGTGGCCGCCGCCCCGCCCCACGGTGCCGCCGCGCCCGTGGAAGAGGCGGAGATCCACGTCGTGCTCGTCGCACACCACCCCGAGCGCGTGGATGGCCTTGTGGAGCGCCCAGTTGGCCATCCAGTAGCCGCCGTCCTTGTTGCTGTCGGAGTAGCCCAGCATGATCTCCTGGAAGCCGTCGCGGCCCTCCAGCTGCGCGGCGTAGACCGGATGCGTGAAGAGCGTCTCCATCCGGTCGTCGGCGGCGCCCAGGTCCTCGATCGTCTCGAAGAGGGGCACCACGTCGAGCGGGCACTGGTAGCTGCCACCGGTCACCTCGCCCAAGCCCGCCTCCTTCGCCAGCAGCATCGGCTCCAGCAGGTCGCTCACGGTGTGGGTCATGCTCACCACGTAGCTGCCCACCACGTCCGGGTCGACCGCGTGCATGGCCCGGATCACGCCAAAGACCTCCATCAGCTCCGCGGCGTCGGGCGGCAGGTCTGCGTGGGGGTTTACGAGCGGACGCGGGTTCTGGAGCTCCTCGGACAGGACCTCCAGCTTGTCCTCTTCCGACAGGTCGCCGTAGTCCTCCGTCACGCCGCCAGCCTCCAGCAGGGCCGCCACCGTGTCCTCGTGCACGCCGCTATGCTGGCGCACGTCGAGCGCGGCGAGGTGGAAGCCGAACGTCTTCACCAGCGAGCGGAGGCGGTGCAGCTGGCCGCTCCGGGCCGCGTTCTCGAAGCCGTGGGCGTGGAGGCTCTCGGCGATCAGGTCGAGGTCGTCGAGCAGGTCGTCCGCGGTGTAGTCCCCGGCCATCGCCTCCACGTCCGTCGCGTCAACTCGGTCGAGCAGGCCGCGGAGCCGTTCCTCGACGTAGCACAGCTTCAGGCGGTACGGCTCGCGCTGGTACTGCCGCTCCACGTCGTCGGGCAGGTCGACCGCCGCCGCGTCCCGCTCCAGCGAGTCCCGAAGCGCGTCCGACACGGTCAGCTGGCGGGTCGAGATGCTCAGGTCGTCGCGCAGCTCGTCGATCTCGTCGAGGTAGTGCTCCAGCGTGGTGCGGCGCTGGCGGGCCACGGTCCAGCGCGTCACGTCGGCCGTCACGTTGGGATTGCCGTCGCGGTCGCTCCCGATCCAGGAGCGGTACTGCAGGAACGCGGGCAGTTCGGCGGTGGCGTCGTAGTGGCGCCGCAGGGCCTGCTGCACGTCGCGGTGGATCGCGGGGATGGTGTCCCAGATGGAGCCGTGCAGAAAGTAGTGGCCCTGCTCCACCTCCTCCCGCACCGTGGGCCGCTCGGCCCGCACCTCGTCGGTGCCCAGCAGGAACGCGATCTGGCCGTAGAGGCGGTCCAGGGTCTCCGCGCGTTCGTCGGGCGTGGCGTCGGGGCGGCGGAGGGTTGCAAGCAGGTCGGCGATGTGCTGCTCTTTGCGGAGCACCGACCGCCGCCGCGCCTCCGTGGGGTGGGCCGTGAGGGTGGGCTGGATGTCGAGCTGCCGAAAGAACGCGACCACCTCGTCGAAGGCGTAGCCCTCCGCCTTCAGGCTCGCTACCGCCGCATCGATCGACTGCGGGCGCGGCTCTGCCTCCGACGAGCCGTTCTCTTCGCCCGGCCCCAGCGGCCACTCCGTCGGGCCGGACTGTCGGGCGCGCTCGCGGTTGATGCGGATGATCTCCTGCTGCTCCGCCTGGTTGACGAGGTGAAAAAACGTGGTATAGACGTGCAGCAGCCGCTCCAGCGTGTCCTGGTCGAGGGTCGAGATCCGCTGTGCGGCCTCCTCCCGTTTCTCAGGGGTGCCCTCCTGCTCCGCCTCCTTGCAGAGGGCCCGCAGCCCTTCGACGTGCTCGAAAAGGGCGTCCCCGCTTTGCTCCTCCGCAATCTGCCCGAGCAGGCGCCCCACCAGGTTCACCTGGCGGCTCAGGGGCTTGGAGATGCCGGTGCCTTCCGTTTCGAGGTCGAGGTCGTCCCAGCGGCGCATGGCGTCGTGAGGGCGAATGTCAAGGATTTGTGAGACAAGACCAATGTATGAGGCGACCGCGACGGGACCAAGTCTCTGGCCAGAGCCACCGGGGCTCTTCAGCCAATCATAACACCCGGCGAGCGCCGTTCTGAGGTGGAAGCGCTCCCGGGGTCGGGACGGGGGTAGGTGGGAGCGCGGCCGTTCCCCGTCGGCCGCCCGTGGGCGCTATTTCCAGAGCGGGTCGCTCCACGAGAGGAAGTACCCAACAGTGAACGTCGGGCTCGCCGGGAGGCGGTCGGAGCGGGTCGACTGGCCGTGTACGGGGAGGCGCACGCCGGCCTGAACGGCCCCCGGCCCGATGCGCCAGCCCACCGTCGGGATGACCTGCACGAGCTCGCGGGGGGCAAACTCGAACCCCGTTCGGGTGTCGATCGACGATTGCCCAAACAGGCCGTCGACCGCCACCTTCCATTCGAAGCGGTCCAGGGAGCCGCCCGCCGCCGCGTTGAAGACCCACTCGTTTCCGGGGTCGCGGGCAATCGCTTCGTTCTCCTCCCGCCACCGGTACCCGGCCCATCCGGAGACGTACATCGGCAACGGGTGCAGGCTCTTCCCCAGCTCCAGGAGCAGGCTCCAATCGCGCTGCCCCTGCGAGAGGGAAATCGTCTCGGCGTCGTTTTCGAAGGTGCCGGTCGTGAGCCTGACGCCCCCGCGGAGGGCCACCGCCACCGGCAGCCCCGACTGTCCGACGAGGGCCGGGCCCGCCCGGAGGAAGACGCGTGGATCCCCGAGTCCCGTCGTCAAGAGGTCGGAGCCCGACCCGTTGAACTCTTGGCGGTGAAGGGGAAGGTCGACCCACGTGTCGAGCCCCCGAACGAGGCCGAGCGCGCCGGTCAGCCGCGCCGTCGTAACGATGGAGCGGGCGCTCGGGTCGAGCTCATCGAGGGACACGACCGTGCCCGTCCGGCTGAAGCCCTCCTGCGTGCTTTGGTGGGCCACCTGGAGCTGCACCCACCCGGTCCCCGGCGCCTCCACCCACTGGCCGTAGCCCGCGCCGGCACCGGCGCCCCACAGAAGAAGTGCAAGCCCAACGATGGTGGCGACACGGCGCATGGCGCTACCCTTGGTCGGTCCAGAGGGCCGTCTCCGGCTGAAAGACGGGCCACGCGAACCAGAACGACATGTAGGCGGTCTCCACCGGATCGAGCCGGGCGGAGCCGTCCAGGGCGCGGCCGTCGAGCGTCCAGGTGCGCCCGGTCTGATCGTCGACGAAGCGCCCGTTCTCCGTCGCCGAAAAAGACAGCGGCTGTCCATCGATCATCGGCCGGTAGGCCATGGCGCCGCGAGCGTCCTGGTTCCAGAAGACGACGACCTCTCGTCCCCCCGCAGTCACCTCCACGGCCCGGGCCGTGGACCCATCGTCGAGCTCGCCGAAGGGAATCGCGAGGCCCCCGTCCTCCACCGGAATTCCGAGGAGCCGCTCTTTCGGGGGGCGGCGGTCGTCGATCGGGATGTCGAAGAGCAGCCGGTCGTTGTTCGGGGCGTTGTAGTTGCCGTAGGGGTACCCTCGGGCCGTATAGGTGCGGTTGTGACCGGTTTCCGAGGAGACGACCTTCGTGTCGGGGTGGATCTCTTTCCAGTGCCCCCAGGTCATCACCATCACCGGCAGCATGTCCAGGTCCGTGCCGACGTTGGCCCCACATCGGGCCCCCCGGCTCATCTGGGGCCAGAGCGACTCTCCCTCGCGGCGGTCGAACATCAGGAGGTTGTTGTTGAACAGGAGCCCGGACACCCCGAACTCGGCCCCGTTCACCGCGCTCCGGTCGAACGCCAGCGTGCTGCCGGTCAGGGGACAGAGCGTGACCGCGAAGGTGCGCCCGGCAAAATCGTCGATGTTGATGATCTCGTGGTGCCAGAGAATGTTGTGCGGAACGGCGAGCGCCTGGTCGCCGAAGAGCAGCCCGATCACGCGGTCCCCGTCGGCCAGGTAGCCGGCGTCCTCGGCGTCCGGCCCGACGAGCCGGTCGTCGCCGGCCGTGTAGCCGTTGAGGGACGGAATGCCGTTTCGGGGGACCCCACCGTCCACGAGCCGGTCCGTCGGGATGGTGCAATTGTCGAGGTTGAAGCCCGAACTGCCGCCGCCCCCGGTGCCCTCCACCCCGCCCGTGTCACAGCCGGTGAGAAGCGTCCCTCCCGCGATCATCATCCCTCCCACGAGCAGTCCGAAGAGGCGCCGGCGTGCCGCACGGAAAAGCGTCATGGAGGATAGAGGGGTGTCGTTCAAAAGTCAGCGGGTGCGGCAGTCGGCGTGTGCGGCGCAGGGCGCACGGGCGGGGCTTTAAGAAGCCCCCTGGGCTTCGTAGAGCGGGGCGTCGGGGCGGAAGGCCAGCCAGGCGAACGCGAAGTAGTCCCCGTGCTGGAGGCGGTCGAGCTGCGTGCCCTCCAGCGGCCCGCCGACCGCCGTGCCGGTCACCGTCCAGGTGCTGCCCGTTTCTTCGTCCCGGAAGCGCCCGTCGCCTGCGTAGGCAAAGTGCAGGGTGCGCCCGTCCACGCGGCGATCAAACACCCCGGTCGAGCCGGTCTCTTTCGAGTCCTCGATCCGGGCCGCGTCGAGGGCCGAGACGGCCCCCGGCGCATGAAAGACCGCCAGGGGGTGCTCCCCAATCGTGTCGTGAATCACCCGCTTTTCCTCCGTCGTCGAGTGGGGGTAGGCCTTGTGGAGGTCCCCGACGCTCACCGCCACGACCTTTTCCATCGGCGGGAGGCGGTCGTCCGTCGGGCCGTCGTAGGCGAAGGGCTTGTTGTTGATGTCGTCGTAGCCGGCGTACGGGTTGCGGCCGTAGGGGCGGCTGTGGCCCGTGTCGCGGGAGAGCACCTCGCCGTCCGGATGGGCCTCTCCGAACTGGCGAAACGAGACGATTTGGGACGGGAGCTGCGTCAGCGTCCGGCCCGTGAGGTCCCCGACGATGGCCGTGCCCGTCAGCTGCTGCCACAGCGTTTCGGTCTTGCGGTCGTACATCACGAGGTCCGAGTTGCGGAGCAGCCCGGAGACCCCAAACTCGACGGCCTCCCCGTCGAGGGTGCGCTCGAACACGAGGGCGCTGTAGCAGAGCGGGCAGAAGGTGACCGCCACCGGGGTTCCCGCCACCCGGTCGTTTACGATCTCGTGGTGCGTGAGGATCTGGAGCGGATAGGCCCGGGCCACGCCGTCGTGCTCGAAGGCGATGACCGGCTCCTCCGGGGCAACCCAGTCCTCGGCCGCCCCCACCGACACGAACGACGGGGCGTCGACCGACGGGATGCCGTCCTTCGGCGGGCCGCCCGACTTCAGCGTCGTGAGGTCGATGTTGTACGTCGAGTGGTCCGTGTCGAACTGCTGCAGGGCCGTCGGCGCGTCCGCGGGCAGCGACTGCGCCTGCCCGCCCGGCAGGGCGCCAAGCGCCCAGAGGCCCATCAGGCTCATCAAAGCGGCAAGAACCGACCAGGGTCGCATGGAGACAAGGGGATTGGGAGAAGAGCGCGAGACCAAGTTTGGGTCTTGCTCAAGCCTTTGGGGCGCCCGCCCCCCAAGTGTTACACATCGGTCTCCACCAGGGGACGCCACACACCGAATCCCCCGCCCCATCGGCGTGCGGAGGGCCGACCTGCGACGGCTGTCTGTTCGCCTCGGCTCCCTTATCTGTTCGCCTCT
>NZ_JAZKRW010000106.1:0-10357 GCF_036626415.1 Salinibacter sp. | reverse complement strand
CACGAACACAACCGCACGCATGAAGTCGTGCTCCCCGTGTTTGTTGGTTTCGAGCGGGGGCGGGAGAAACGCGCCGTAGGGGTCGCCGTCCGCGTACCCCAAGCCGGGCGTCGGGGATCCGATGTGCGGGGGGACCCCCTGCGCGCGCACAAGAGTCCAGTCGCAGTCCAGGCGTGCGCGGCCCTGATGCGGAAACTTGAGCGTCCAGAGGGTGGCGTAGATGCTCATTGGGAAGCGGGGAGGAGGCCTTCCATCTGACGAGAAGAGAGACCGGCACCAAGCGGGGCGTCCGTCCGAACGATCATCCCCCAGTTGCGGGGGCGGTGCCGGGAGGCCGGTCTGCCGACTCCGCGTCCGTGCACCCCCGGATCCGGGGACCGTCCGGAGAGGGGGTCAGCCCGCCGCCAGCTGCTCGACGAACGCCTGGTGCCGTTTCATTCCGGTCTCTGCCTGCACGGCCGCCAGTACCCCTGACAGGTCCCCCCCGAGAAGTGCCTCGACGTCTAGGACGAGCCCGGGGAAAGACTGGCTTCGCAGAAGACCCTCGCCGTCCGGGGAGAGCGTCAGGTATTCGCCCCCCTCCAGCACAAACCAGTCGAGTCGGCCCTCCTCAATCTGCCACACGACGTACTCCTGGACGCCGTTGCGCCGGTAGGCCCGCTTCTTGTCGTGCAGGTCGTACGCGGCCGAACTGTGCGCCACCTCGGCGACCAACTCCGGCGGGCCCTCGATGTAATCGTCCGTGCTGATTCGGGACTGGCCCCCACAGTCCGCGTCGATCCGGAGCAGGGCGTCGGGCTGTGGCTCGTTATCGAGATCGAGGCGAATGGTCGCGTTGTCCCCGACCGACACGTGCGGTGTGGCGGCCGCGTACGCCACGAGCCAGCCGATAACTGCACTGTGGGGTTCACTGTGGGATTGGAAGTGGACGGGAGAGGGCATGTAGACGGTGCCTTCAATGAGCTCGGCTGTCTTGACGTCGGGCATGGCCTCGTAGCGCTGCTCGAACTCGTGTCGGCTGAGACGATCCCCGTTCTGAAGCGCTGGAACCGGAGGGGAGGAAGAAGAGGCCATGGGAACGAGCATCTGGTTGTGAGGGGCACTGGAATAACGACCGGGAGTGGGGTGTGGTTCTGGCTCTCCGACCTGGCACGGCCCCCGTCTTCGTCGCGGGCGTCGGCCCGCTCCAAATGTCGCAAAGCGGGCCACGACGAGTGGCCTCTCCAGCGCGAACGCGGTGGCTCTCGTCCGGGGGTCGTCCCCACATGCAGGTCCAGCTTCTCTGTGCGGCGGCCGGGAACAAAGCGCACCGGCACTGATGGACACAGGCGTTCGCCAAAAGCTGCCGCGCCACTTGTGACATCGCCCAGTTTGAGTATGCACGCCCCGCCCCATCAGCGCCTCGCTGGATCGACGTCGTCCCTCCTGGTGGGGCTCCTCATGGGGGCGGGGATCTGTGGCCTACTCGTTGAGACGACGGCCCGCCCCGCGCAGGCACAGGGCGTGGGCCCGATTCAGGCGGAGGTGTCGGTCTTCGGGGCGGGGGCGAGCACGGAGGCGCTGCCCTTCTGGCTGGGCGCGAACCAGTACGGGCGGCTGGGCCGGAGCGGGACGCCCCTTGGGGCGCGCCTCGCGGCCCGGCGGCCCTTTTCGGGCGCGGCGGGCGGGCTCGACTACGCCGTCGGGGCGAGCCTTCTGGGACGGGCCTCCGCCCACAGCACGCTCCACGTGCAGGAGCTCTACGGGCAGCTCCGATCCCGAGGGCTTCAACTGACGGCCGGATGGAAGAAGCAGGTCATCGGGCGGGTCGACACGGCCCGCTCGCTCGGCGGCATCACGCGAAGCCCCAACGCGACGCCCCTCCCAAAGGTGAGCGTGTCGACCGACGGATACGTGCCGGTGCCGGGCACGAACGGGTTCCTGAGCGTCAAGGGATATCTGGCCCACGGCTGGATGGACGGCGATCGGGTGGTGCGCAGCCCCTTTCTGCACGAAAAGTACGGCTACCTGCGGATTCTGCCGCCCGACGGGCCCGTGACGCTCCATGCGGGGCTGATCCACCACGCGCTGTGGGGGGGAACGCCCACGGCTCCGGTCGCGGGTCAGGAGGAGGGGGCCTTTCGGGACGGGCTCCGCCAGTTCGGCCGCGTGTTCTTCGCGCTGCGCGGTTCTAATGAGCGGGGGCCCGACCACATGGGCAACTACGACTTTAGCGCCGACGTGGCGGCGGGGCCGGTGAAGGGACAGGTGTACCGGCAGTTCTTCTTTGAGGACAAGCCCGGGCTGTGGTTTCGGAACGTGTGGGACGGGCTCTGGGGCGTGAGTCTCCAGCGCAGTGGCGAGCCGTCACTCGTGGACGCCATTCTGTACGAGCACTTCCGGTTCATCCGCCAGAACGCGAAGTACGCGGAGGGAGAGCGGGCCGGGGCCGACCGCAACTTCAGCCAAAGCCTCTACCGGTCGGGCTGGACGTACCAGGGCCGGACGCTCGGCCTGCCGCTTGTGACGCCGCCCGCCAACACGCCCGGTGTGCCGGACGACCGGCCCGGCATCGCCAACAGCCTCGTCGTGGCCCACCACGTGGCCGTGGAGGGCACGCTGCACCAGCCGGGCCTCTCCTACCGGCTCACGGGCACGTACAGCGAGAACAGTGGCTCGACAAGCCTGTGCTCGGATGCCGACTGCACGCGGCTGCTGGACGATCGCTTTTCGCGGACGAGTCAATGGTCCTTTCTGATGGAAGCGTTCGGGCAGGTGCCGGGGACGGAGCACCTCTCCTACGACTTGGGCGTGGCCGTGGACACCGGAGATTTTCGGCGGGAGAGCGTGGGCGTTCGGGTAGGGCTCACGTGGCAGGGGCTGTACGATCCGGCAAGTCGGTAGCCCACGACCCGTGGAGCCTCCAACATGTCCGACGGGAGGGCCTAGAGAAATATTATCGGTCGGGCACAAGAGACGGGGGGCGGTTCATATGGTCAATCAGACGGCTTGATGGGCGGATGAGGAGAAGGACGGATCCTCTAACATGATCGCTCATTTTTAGGCCTGCAAGCCGTTGAATATTCCATTGCCCGGCCATGTCAGCCCCCGTCACACCAGCGAAAGATCAGCAGAAGCGGTGGGCAGAGGTGATCTCCGATCCTCTTCTCTCCGAGCTCCCGTACAAGGTCGAAACCAATCGCCGAGGACAGCTGATTTTGAGTCCACACTCTGCTTCGCATTCTGACACCCAGGGCGATATCATTGCTCTTCTGCAGAAGCATGCCAACGGGGGGAGGGTCCGCCCAGAATTCCCCATCGTGACGGCAAAGGGCACGAAGGTGGCCGATGTCGTGTGGTGCACCCTGGAGCGAAGGGAGGAGATGGAAGAGACAGGAGACCCTCCCACTCTGGCTCCGGAGGTCTGTATCGAAGTGATGTCCGCGTCGAACGACTGGACGGAGATGGACGAAAAGCGTTCACTCTACCGGGATGCGGGAGCCGAAGAAGTGTGGATTGTCACCGAAGAGGGGGCGGTCCGCTTCTTTGCCGACGAAGAGCGAGACACGTCCGAGGTGATTCCGAACGTTCCGGGGCATCTGTAGGGGCGTGAGACGAATGTTATTGTTCTGTGTAGAATTGCGGGGACGTTGACATCCCTGTTCGTGACCCGTACCGTGCAGTCGTCATGAATCGACGCGCTCCCACATCCGCCTGCCTGTCCGCGGCCGACCCGCACGTCGGTGCGACCGGGGGCCTCTACGCCTTTGCCCTCTTCTATCTGGGCTACGCGTATGTCTATTTTTATCTCCTGACGGCCGGCGGCACGTAGAGCGAGCGCATACCGCATCCTTGCACCCCGCCGGCCGATCGCCCTCGGCCCCGGCGGGGTTTTGCTGTGTGTGGGCCGACGGCCACGCGTCCGGTGGGTCCCCGACGTCCCCACTCATTCTTACACCGACGCCCCACCCATGCCCACGTCTACCGACGCCTCGACCGTGCAGGAGGCCCGCGCCCGCATCGACGCCATCAACGAGCGGGTCGTGGAGCTGCTTGCCGAGCGGCAGTCCATCGTTGACGACCTCTGTGCCCTGAAGGCCGACGCCGGCCGCACCGTCCGCGATCCCGAGCGGGAGGCCGAGCTGCTGGCCCACGTCCGGGCGGTGGCGGACGAGGCCGGGCTCCCCCCCGACCTCGCCGAAGCCCTCTTCGAAGAAATCCTGGCCCACTCGGTGGAGCGCCAGCGGCGCCAGCGGGCCGACGGGGCCGCGGAGCTGTCGGCCGACGAGGGGGAAACAGTGACTGAGAGGGCCGCGGAATGCGGGGCGCAGGCCTAGCGACGAGGCCTCGGGGCTGAATCTCTCCGCCCGGGCGCGCATTCAAGCCGGGCTGATTTCCGTGAACTGGCCGTGCCCCCGCCATGAGTTCGTCCTCGGACCGCCCGGACTTTGTGCCGGAGTACAACAAGCCGGACGCCCCCGGCCTGCACATGAACTTCGACAACACCGTCTCCCTCTACCACGTCGTGCAGGCGGGGGACGACTTCGAGGCGGCCGCCCACGACGTGTTCGCGCTGCTGAAGGAGGCGCAGACGGAGTTTCCGGACTGGCCGCGCGTGCTGTACCTCGACATCGAGGGCCACGCCCGGGACGATGGGCGGCTGGAGGAGGACATGATCGAGCTTCAGCAGGAGTTCCTCCTCGCCGCCATGGGCAAGTTCTTTACCGCCCTCGCCCTGCCGCTGGTGTCGGTGGTCAACCCGGACGATCAGGTGAACGACCTGCCGGACGAGCTCGTCCTGCAGCCGCCCGACGCGGACCTGCCCGAAGAGACGGCCTGGCCGAAGGAGTGACGTCGCGTCGGGGCCGAGAAACCGCCGCCCGACGGCCCCGGTATCGAGATCGGACGTGCCGTCGACCGTTTGCTTTCCCAAAAACACGTGCTGCCCGCCATGGCCCTTGCCCCCGCGCTCCTTCAAACCGCCGCTCAGTTCCAGGCCAACGCGCCGGTCGGGACGGGCATCGAGTGGCTCACCCTCGCCGCCCTCTTCGTGCCCGCGGTGCTCCTCGTTGTGCTCGTCTACTGGGGGGCACAAACGACCATTTGAGGGGCCCGGGCGGTCCCCAGCTCGCACCTACAGAACCCCGAATCCACACGAAAACGCCCGTGCCGGGAGGGCCGGCACGGGCGTTCGGGGATTGTGGGAAGGCGTGACTGCGGAGGGCACCCCACTACACATCGTCGCACTCGTTTTCGAGGTAGTGGTTGGCGCGGGCCTCGTAGTCGCCGTAGGCCGCGTTTTCGAAGGTTTGACAGGCGGAGGCCTTGTTGCCGAGCTCGATCTGCGACTCGGCGATCACGAAGTGGAACTTGGCGGCGTCGGTACGACTGCCTTGGTGCATGTCGAGCCCCTGGCGGGCGGCCTGGATGGCCTGCTGGTACTGCCCGCTTTCGTAGAGGGCCGTGCCGCGATAAAACATGGCGTTCGCATTCGGGTCCACGTACTCGGTCATCTGGTCGAGGGCGTCGAGCGCCTCGTTGACCTGGGCCTGCGACGGGTTGTCGCCCTGCAGGGCCTCCGACGCCTGGGCCAGAAACTCGTCCTGAATGCGCTCGGTGGCCAGGCCCGCCACGCGGGTGTTGCCGACCTCGTTGCCGACCTCAATCGCTTGCCGGAGCGACTGGAGCCCGACTTCCGTGCTGTCCTCCATGTTGATAAGGGCGAGGCCTTGGTTGTACTGGACGGTGGGGTCGGCCTCCGTGTACTCCTGCAGCCTCTTGAAGTGGGCCAGGGCCCCTTCGTAGTCCTCCTGATTCAGCGCCGCGCTCCCGGCGCCCTTGAGGCTCTCGATGAGGTTGTTTTCGATCTTCCCGATGAGGTTGTCCAGCCCCAGCTGCTGGGCCAGCTGAATGGACTCTTCAAACCGCGCGGCGGCCACCTCGTAGTTCTCCGCGTTCCCGGCCTGGGCGCCTTCCTTGTAGGTTTGCTGCAGCTCCTTCTTCAACTTCTGCTTCTGTTCGGCGGACAGGGTGCTCTCACTCTGTGCCAGAACGCTCCCGACCCCGAGCTGAAGACCGAGCAGGCAGGCGAAAGCGACGGCTGTCCAGCGGGTCACGAGGGCGCGGGGAAGCCAGTGCGTATTCATAACTGGTGGGCTGATTGCAGGGAGGAGTGAAAAACCGTCGATAACAAATGCCGAGTACGTTAGGAGTGCTCCCCACTTTTGTTTCCGGGGGCAACGTGCCCGATGTCGACGGAAGCGTCGGGGGGAGGCACGACCCGGTTGGTCTGTTTCCGACGCAGTTGTTCAGGGTACAACGTCCGTGCCGGAGGCGCCTACGGGACGACCGCCGGGCCTCCGCGCCCATTCCCCAGATCGGTGCAGCCCGTCCTCCGCGGTCCTTTCTGGAGCGTGGGGCCGCACGCGGCCGAAGCCGGTCACGAATATGAAAATGATATGCGGGGCGTTGGGGGGCGATGTGTGCAGGCCGCTCGTAGGGCGCGATGCGCAGGGCTGTCTAGGATTTCACACACTCTGCCCGGACGAGAGCCCAAATTGGATGGCAGGTGTGGGCAGAAGGGGAGCACGGTGCGTGCTGGTATTCGGGGCGCGATCTCGTTATTGTTAAGGGGGCGCTCCGCCGGGCGCGTCCCTCGTGCATCATCTCGCCCGCGGAGGCCCCGACTCCACAGTCTTCCTGTACGCATCCCATCATTGGCACCCATGAAGCTCATCGTTCCCATGGCCGGGCGCGGCACCCGCGTTCGTCCCCACTCGCACGTCACCCCCAAGCCCCTCCTCAAGGTGCGAGGGCAAAGCATCGTCGAGCGCATCGTTGACACCTTTTCCCAGGTTCTCCCGGCGCCGCCCGACGACGGCGTGTTCGTTCTCGGGCCTGACTTCGGCAACGAAATCCGCGACCAGCTCACGGCGCTCTGCGACGAGCGCGGCATCACGCCCCACTTTCCGGTACAGGAGGAGGCCCTGGGCACGGCCCACGCCGTCGGCTGTGCGGAGGGGCACCTGCAGGGCGAGGGCGTGGTCGTCTTCGCGGACACGCTCTTCGGCCTGTCCGACGCGGTGACCCTCGGGGACGCCGACGTGATGGCGTTCGTCCGCGAGGTCGAGGACCCGAGCCGCTTTGGGGTCGCCGTGCGCGACGGGGAGCGGGTGACCGAGCTCATCGAAAAGCCCGACGACCCGGTCTCCAACGAGGCGCTCATTGGGATCTACTACCTCCGGGAGCTCGCGCAGCTCAAGGACGGGATCGACCACGTCATCGACAGCGACCTGAAGGGCGCGGGCGGGGAGTACCAGCTCACCGACGCCCTGGACTACCGCCTGCAGCAGGGCGACGTGTTCACCACGGCGGGTGTGGACGCGTGGATGGACTGCGGCACCATTCCGGCCCTCCTGGAGACGACGGGGCGCGTCCTGGAGCGCGAGTCCGACGACCTGCACCAGGGCACCGTCACAGACAGCGTCGTCCACGATCCGGTCTACATCGGCCCGGACGCGACCGTGAAGAACGCGGTCGTGGGCCCGCACGTCTCGATCGAAGAAGGCGCGACCGTCTCCAACGCGGTGGTGCGGGACAGCATCGTGTTCGCCGGGGGGGAAGTGGAGAACGCGGTGCTGGCCGACTCGGTCATCGGGCGCGACGCTGCGATCGACCAGCGGGTGCAAAGCCTCAACGTGGGCGACCATTCCCAGATCAACGTGGAGCTGCGCAGCTGAGTGGGACGGATTTGTGGTGAAGGATGGGTCGTGACCGCGCCGAGGGGGCGGTCGGTCGGAGCAGGCGGCCCGGGTCCGTTGTTTGGAAACGCGTGAGGTGGGAAAATCGTCTCCGCCTCCAGGCACTGAAACAGCACGCCCCTCGCGTTCTCCACCCCCTACACGCCCCAATGGAGACCTATCCCGACGCGCTGGACGAGAAGCTCGGCTTCGACGTGGTGCGCGACCGCCTGGCGGCCCGCGTGCAGAGCCCGCTGGGCCAGGAGCGCCTCGAGTCGATGCAGCCGGCCCAGTCGATGGACGGGCTGCGCCGCGAGCTCGACCGGGTGGAGGAGCTGCAGGGCGCCTTCCAGTACGGCGACTCGGTGCCGCTGAGCCCGATGTACGACCTCCGCGACGCCCTCCGGCGCGCCGCCCCAGAGGATGCCTACGTGGACCCGGAGGACCTGATGGCGACCCGGCGCACGCTCGTGACGCTCCGGCGGCTGAAGAGGCATTTTGAGGCGCGGCGGGACGACTACCCGCGGCTGGCCGACGCCGTAGCGCGGGCCACGCCGCTGCAGGAGATCGAAGAGCACATCGCGTCCATCCTCGACGAGGATGCCTCCATCCGGGACGACGCGTCGCCGGAGCTGCGGCGCCTGCGCCGGCAGATCCGCTCAAAAGAAGAAGAGCTCCGCACGACGCTCGACAAGGCCCTCCGCCACGCCGTGCAGGAGGGCCACGCGACCGGCGAGCAGGCCACCCTCCGCGGCGGGCGCATGGTGATCCCGGTGCGGGCCAGCGCGAAGGGGAAGGTGGAAGGCTTTGTCCACGACCGCTCTGCCAGCGGGCAGACCGTCTACATCGAGCCGGCGGCCTGCCTGGAACTCAACAACGAGGTGCGCGAGCTGAAGAGCGCCGAGCAGGCCGAGATCGAGCGCATCCTGCGACAGGTGACCACCCACATCCGGGCCGAGAGCGACGCGATCGAGACCAACCTGACGGTGCTGGCGCAGTTCGACCTGCTGCGGGCGAAGGCCCGCCTCGCCAACCGGCTGGACGCCGTGGTCCCCAAGCTCAACGACGAGGGCCGCATCGAGATCTACGAGGGCCGCAATCCGGTCTTGCAGCTGCACTTCGAGGCGCTGGACGAGCAGCCCGAGACCGACGGGCGCGCCCCGGGCGAAGACGAATCCATCCCGCCGCGGGAGGTGGTGCCGCTCGACCTGGCGCTGGGCACCGACTTCCGCACGCTCGTCATCACCGGGCCCAACGCGGGCGGCAAGACGGTGACGATGAAGACGGTCGGCCTCTTCTCGCTCATGCTCGCGTACGGGCTGCCCCTGCCGGTGGCGCCCCACTCGTCGGTGCCCCTCTTCGACCAGATCGTGGCCGACATCGGCGACGAGCAGTCGATCGAGGACGACCTGTCGACCTTCAGCTCGCACGTCTCCAACCTGCGCCACATGCTCTCCGCGGCGGGCGACAACGCGCTCGTCCTGATCGACGAGGCCGGCACCGGCACGGACCCGGACGAGGGCGCGGCGCTGGCGCAGGCGGTGCTGGAGCGGCTGACGGCGGCCGGCGCTCGCACCATCGCCACGACCCACCACGGCACCCTCAAGACGTACGCCCACGAGACGGAGGGCGTCGAGAACGGGTCGATGGAGTTCGACCAGGAGACCCTCCGCCCCACCTACCGCTACCAGGAGGGCGTGCCCGGGTCGTCCTACGCCTTCGAGATTGCCCGCCGCATGGGCCTGGCGGACGACCTGCTGGCACGGGCCCAGGACTTGGCCGGGACCCAGAAGACGGCGATGGAGAACCTCATCACCACCTTTGAGCGGCGCACGCAGGAGCTGGAGGACGAGCTCTACGACGCGCGCACGGCCCGCGAGAAGGCCGAGGCGGAGCAGCAGCGCTACGAGGAGAAGGTGCAGAAGCTGGAGAAGGAGCGCGACGCGTTCCGCCAGGAGGCCCTCGAAGAGGCCGAGCGCATCGTGGAGGAGGCCAACGCCCGCATCGAAAACACCATCCGCGAAATTAAAGAAGCACAGGCCGAGTCGGACGCCACGCAGGAGGCCCGCCAGCAGCTCGAAGAATACAAAGAGGACCTCCAGGCGCGGCGCGAGGAGGCCGCGCCGGAGCGCGACGAGACGCCGCCGGCGCAGGGCGACGGCACGTCGCAGGCGGTCTCGGACGCGCCCATTGCCGAAGGGGATCAGGTGGTGGTAGACGACGGCTCGACCGCCGTGGAGGTGCAGGAGATTGAAGACGGGGAGGCCCGCCTGATGATGGGGGCCATGCACATGCGCGTATCGCTCGACCGGCTCACCCGGGTCGACGGCCCCGATCCTGAGCCGGAGTCGGAGGCTGGGGGCGGCACCGAGATGACGGCCCTGGAGGCGAGCCCCTCGATCGACGTGCGGGGGCAACGGGTGGACGAGGCCCGCCACCAGGTGCAGCACTTCCTCGACGACGCCGTGGCGGCCAACCTCGATACGGTCGAGATCCTGCACGGAAAAGGCACCGGGGCGCTCCGCAATGCCCTCCACGACATGCTCGCGGACCGTCCGGACGTGGCGGACCACCGCAAGGCCCCCATCGAAGAAGGCGGCGCGGGCGTGACGAAGGTGGACCTCGAGTAGAGGGACCGC
>NZ_JAZKRW010000105.1:0-10480 GCF_036626415.1 Salinibacter sp. | reverse complement strand
TCCGGCGGCGACACGAAGAAGTCCGTAAAGAGCATCACCGTCTCCTTCGTCGCCCGCAGGCGGTCCATCAGGGAGGGCCCCGCGTCGTTGGGCTCCGCCTCGTCCTGCGCCGCGTCCGCGCCCGGCCGCCAGTGGTCCCACACCGGCTGCGCGGCGCACGTGTCCCAGTCGATCGTCTCCTCCGAGGGCGCGACGCCCGCGAGGGGCGGCCCCATCGCTTTCGCCGCAAGGTTGGCGGCGCGGACCGCCCGCAGCACCCGCTCCGACGCGGCGTCCGCCTCGGGGGGAGGCGCGTGGTGGTGGCGCACGACGTCGACGAGCCGCTGCGGAAAGTGGAGCTCCAGGGCGGCGTAGGCCCCGGCCGTGCAGTGGTCGCACCCAAAGACGAGCCGCTCCAGGGTCCGGTCGTCGGCCTCCTGCAGGTGCGCCCGGAACCGTTTCTCCTCGTAGAGGGCGGCGGCCTTTTCGGGGTAGTTGTAAAACAGGACCAGCTTGCCGAAGTCGTGGAGCAGCCCCTCCGCGAAGCCGGTGCCGCCGAGGCCGTCCGCCGCGTCCGGGGCCGGCCCGTGGGCGGACGGCCCGGTCGGGAGGCCGTCGAGCAGGGTGCGAGTGAGGAAGCCCGTCGCCTCGCTGTGGCGGATGAACCGCTGGAAGCAGGCGTCCACGGCCCCGTCGGCCAGCTCGTCCATGCGGAGCATGCCGAGGCTGACGACCGACCCGGCCGCGGTGGTCGCCCCCATCATGCGGATCGCCCGCCCCACATCCGTGATGGAGCGGCGGAGACCGTAGTAGGCGGAGTTGATTTGCTTGAGGAGGCGCGCGGTGGCGGCCGGGTCGTGCTGCACGATCTCGGTCAGGGCCGCCGGGTCGGTGATCTCCGGCTCGTGGAGGAGCTCCAGCACCCGGGGCAGCGTGCGCGGAAAGGGGGGCACGCGCAGGTCGAGGGCGCGCAGGGACGCGTTGGAGGCGGGAGCGGGGTCGGAACTCATTGGAGAAGATCACCGGGCCACGGGCGCGGCTCAGGGTTGGGGGCGTGCTACGTAGATTGGCAAAACAACTTCAAAAACCGTCATTCCGAGCGGAGCGCTGGGAACGACAGCGACCGAGTCCTCTCTGGGGTGCGAAGCGGAGATCCGGAAACGAGTGCAGCGAGTTCACGCCAGTAATCCACAAACTGCCGGGAGAAGGCAAGCCGTTTCACGGGGGCTTGCCTCTGTCGCCCGTCATTTCCCTTTCAGGGTTGCGTGACGGATTGGATAGATTCCGGCTCAGCGGCTCCTAACGGAGCCTGGGCCGGAATGACGATACAACATTGAGGGTTGACACAACACTACATACCAACCCCCGGTCTCCAGTGTAAGGCGCGTCATCCTGATGCCGACAGCCGTCGGCCGAAGGATCTCTTCGAATGTAGCGGACGCGTTGCAGGCCAGCACTGCCAGTCACTCTGGCTCTACCCAGCATCGAAGAGATTCTTCGTCGCTCCGCTCCTCAGAATGACCATGCCTCCGGCGTTTGAAGGCTCATCTGGGTTTTGTCGTGTACTGTGGTGCGGGCCTGAAAGCAAGCTTCTTCCGGGAGAAACAGCCCATTCGTCGCTCTGAGCTTGACTCAGAGCCTATCTGACGGTCGCCGAAGCCCCCCTCATTCGGCTGGATGGGCTCCAGATCAAGTCTGGAGCGACGGCAGTGCTGTTCCTAACGTTTAGAGCAGGGTGCACGTGCATCTCACATATGGCAAAACGCGGACTTAGAGGAAGTCGATGAGGGACGTCTGCTGCGAGGAGGCCGTCGCCTGGAGGGCCGCCTGCAGCTGGGTTTGCTTCTGCTGCAGCTCGGAGAGGGCGGTGGCCATGTCGGTGTCCTCGGCGTCGGACTGGCGGGCCTTGGCGTCCAGAGAGGCCGCCTCGATCTGCTCCTGGGCCGTGGAGAGGCGCCGCCCGATCGTGCCCGCCTCCGAGCCCTTGGAAATCACGTGGTCGAGCGCGTCCTCCACCTCGCCGAGGGCCGGGCGGATGTCCGGGTCCGAACCGGTATTATCTACCGGGTCCACGGCGGTGATCAGGTCGTCGAGCGCGTTGGTGATCGTCTTGGGGTTCCCGCTGGGTGTGGTGCCGTACTGGGCGAGCGCCTTGCCGTCGATGTTGATGGTGAGGTCCTGGTTCTTGCCGATCGGCCGGGTCCGGTCGCCGTCGATGGGATCGTAGTCCGGGTTTCCCGCGCCATCGGTGTAGTTCGGCTCGCCGGTCTCTGTGAACGGCTTTTTGTCGGTGCGATTGCCGGCGAAGATGTACTCGCCGCCCTGCGTGCTATTCATCCGGTCCACCACCTCGTCCTTGATCGAGCGGAGCTCCTGCGCGATGGCCGCGCGGTCGCCGTCGCTGCGGGTGTCGTCGGCGGCCTGGACGCCCTTCTCCCGGGCCCGCGTAAAGAGGTCGGCCAGGCCGTCGAGCTCCTGCTGCGTGCGGTCGACGAACGGGCGGGCCGACTCAATGGACTCCTTCCGCCGCGCGAGCTGGTTGCCCAGCGTCTCCATCCGGTCGGCCACGGCAAACCCGCTGGGGTCGTCCGAGGGGCGGTTGATGCGCGTGCCGGAGCTGACCTGCTCACGGAGGCGGCTGATGTCGCGCTGCAGTCGGGGCACCTCGTCGGAGATCACGCCGGAGTAGACACTGGAGTTGGAGGCAATGCTGACGTTGGCCATGGCGGCGGTTCGCGTTGGGCGTTGTGAGTTGTGGGTTGCGGGTTTTGGGTTGGGGGTTTTGGGTTGGGGGTTCGAGGAAGAGGAGCTCTCCGCTCTCCTTCTTCCCACCATCCTCCTTGCAAATCACCCTTCACGCATCACGTCTCACGCATCATGTCTCACGCATCACGTCTCACGCATCACGTGTCACGCATCACGTGTCACCTGGCAATGGACAGCAGCGTGTCCGTCACCTGCCGGGCCGTAGTGAGGACCCGCGCGGAGGCGGCAAACGCCTGCTGCTGCTCGATCAGGTTGCTCATCTGCTGGTCGATCGAGACGCCCGACACGTCCTCGATTTGGGCCTGGATGCGCTCGCCCGCGGCGGCCTGGGCCTCCTCCTTGGAGGCGGCCTCCTGGACCCGGGTGCCCACATTGGCGGCCAGGTCGGTGGCCTGCGGCGTCAGGGTCTCCGACAGGTCGGCGATGTTCTGGGCCGGGCTGGTGTCGCCGGGGAGGGGATTGCCGCTCCCGTCGCCGGCTACAGCCGCGATGTCGCTGGGGCCTTGGATGCTGCTGTCTAGCTGAATGCTGCCCGCCGTCGTTTCCGAGGGGTCGAAGAAATTCTCTCCGGTGTCGCCGTTCTGGTCGAAGCCGCTCTGGTGCTCGCCGTTCACCTTTTGCACCACGTCGCCCGCAAGGGCGTCCAGGTCGTTTTGCACCCCGGGCAGCGTGTCGCCGAGAAGGCGCGCCTGGGCGCCGATCTCGCCGCCGCCCTCGTCCCCCGGCTCGAACGCCACCCCGGTGTCGCCAAACTCGACCGTCGTGCTCACACTGGGGTCGTTCGTGCCCTTCAGGGTCAGATTCGTGCTCTCGGTGCCCTGCACCACCGTCATGCCGTCCACCGTGAGCGTGAAGCCCTCCGATCGGTCTTCCTGGACCTCCACCGGCATCAGCTTCGAGAGCTCCTTGATCGTCTGGTCCCGCGTGTCCTCCGCGGCGTAGTCGGGCGACCCGCCGGCCTCGGCGTTCTGAATCTTTTCATTCAGGGACGCCACCTTGTTGAGCAGCTCGTTGGCCTGGCCCACGTTGCCCTGCAGCGCGTCTTCGGTATTGGACGTGAGTTTTCCGAGGCGTTCGTCGAGGCGGCCGAACGTGTCGGTCAGCTGGCGGGCCTTGCCCAGGAGGGCCTCGCGCACGCCCCCACTGTCCGGATTATTCGCCAGGTCGCTGAAGCCGTCGAAGAGCCCCTCCAGGGAGGCCGACAGGCTCGCGTCGGTGCCGGTGGCGAGGGCCCCCTCCAGCACGCCGAGCACACGGCCCTCCTCCCGGGCGGCACTCTCTCCGCTCTGGGCATCGTTTCCGGCGGCCTCCAGCATGCCGTCCCGCACCCGCTCGAACGTCTCGACCCCCACGCCGCTGGCGGTGACGTCCTGGGCCCCGTTCGAGGTGTACAGGCCCGTCGTGGCGACGCTGCGCGAGCTGAGGGTGACGCGGCGGCGGCGGTACCCCTCCGACTCGGCGTTGGCGATGTTCTGGCTGGTCGCGTCCATCTGCTCGTTGACGGCGCGGAGCGACCGGCTCCCAATGTCGAAAAGCGAGTTGACACTCACGGGGCGAGGCGGGACTTATCCAATGGTGTTGACGAGGGAATGCTCGCCGCCCCCGGACTGGGTCGTTCCGTCGGCGGTGTACGTGCGGGAGTCGGGGTCGGCGGCGGCCGCCTGCACGGCGGCCAGCAGTTCGTGGTTGAGGCCGGCGGCGTGCTCCAGGGCAAACTGGAGGGTGTCGTTTTTCGCCTGGGCGGCCTCGGCCCGGTCCGTCACGGCGGCGCGGGCGCGCTCCAGCTGCGTGCTCGCCTCGGGGGCGCCGTGCGCCTCCAGGGCGTCGATCAGATCCTGGAGCGACGGGTCGTCCGCGTCCAGCTCCAGCACCCGGGTCAGCAGGCGCGCCTGCCGCCGGTACGTCTGGCGCAGCTCGTCGAGCGCGGCCGTGTGCTCCTGGGTCTGCGTCGTGAGGGCGGCCAGCGCGTCGGGCTCGCCGTTGCGGAGGGCGTCGAGCTGCCGCTCGAACAGGGACTCCAGCGTTTCAAATGCGTCGGCCTTTTGTTCGAGGGTCTCAACCAACTTATCGGTGACCGGCGCAAGGCGTTTAAACGACATGGTCAATCTGGGAACGGTTCTGAGACGATGGGGAGTCGGCCGGGGCGGGGAGCGGGTCCACCATGTCCGGGACCGACGTCTCCGGCGACGGGGGCGCGGGGGCCTCGTCTTCGGGCTCCGTTTGTTGGGCCTCCGAGGAGCCCTCCACGCCCCAGCTCCGCAGGAGCGTCTTCGAAATCTGGAGGTCGCCGGCCTCGGTAAGCTTGTCGGTGATCATGTCGGTCATGACCCGGCGCTGCCGGTCGCGCTGGCTGCTCATCCAGTGCTTGCCGTCGTCCCCCGCGAGGGACGCGTCGTACATGCCCTCGGTCATCACGTCGACGAACTGGCGGACCAGCACCTTTTCGAACTGCTCCGCGGCCTCTTTGGGCGTCTCGGGGTTGTCGTCGCCCGTCAGGCCCATGCCCAGCCCGTCCGGGGAGGGGGACGCGCGGCGCTGGACGGCCCGGGCGGCCTGTTCGGAACTGGCAAACGCAACGGAGGACATGGGGGACAGCGTGGGGTTGGGACAGGGAGCGGGTCGGGGGGCTACAGAATGACGAGCTCGGCCTGAAGGGCGCCGGCGCGGTCGATGGACTGGAAGATGGAGATAATGTCGCGGGCGGTGATGCCCAGGTCGTTCAGGGCGGACGCCAGCTCGCTCACGTTCGTATTGGGCGGGAGAACGACCGACCGTGCCCCCTCCTGCTGCACCTGGGCCTCCCCCTCCGCCACCGGCTGGGTCTCCCCCTCGCCCAGCGGGTTCGGCTGCGAGACGAACCGGTCTTCGCGGGTCGACACCGTGATGCCGCCGGTGGTCACCATCACCTCGCTGATCGTGACGTTGCCCCCGGCGACGATGGTGCCGGTGCGCTCGTTGATCACGACGCGGGCGGGCGCCTCCACCTCCACCTCGATCCCCTCCAGGGCCGCCATCAGCTGCGACGTGTTGTTCAGCGCCTCGGGCATCCCCACGTTGACGAGGCCCGCGTGGGCGGCCTCCGCGGCGTCGGGAAAGACCTCGTTGATCGCGTCGGCAATCTTGCTCGCGTTCGTGAAGTCGGGCCGGCGCAGGACGAGCCCCACCTCTTCCTGGTTGAGGTCGACGGGGTGGGCCTTGCGGACGATGGCGCCGTTCGGGACGCGGCCCGTGTTTGGGCTGTTGACCGTGACCTCGGTTCCCTGGCTCGACGCCTGGGCCGCCCCGGTGGTCAGCGGGCCCTGCGCCACGGCGCGGAGCACCTTGTTCGGGTCCTGCAGCGGGGTACGCAGGAGCACGCCCCCGGACAAAGAGCGGGCGTCGCCCATCGAGGAGACGGTAACGTCAATCTCGCTGCCGGTGCCGGCAAACGGGTCCAGGTTGGCCGTCACCAGCACCGCCGCCACGTTGCGCGACTGCAGCACCTCCTGGTCGACGTTCACCCCAAACTCGCGCAGCATGTTGGCGATGCTCTGCACGGTGAAGACCGCGCCGCTCTGGGCACGAGCCCGGTCGCCGGTGCGGTCGAGCCCCACCACGAGGCCGTAGCCGGTGAGCTGCAGGGAGGACGCCCCCTCGATGGAGACCATGCTCTTCAACTCTGAGGTGGCCGTCGAGCCCGACGCCGAGTCCCCCGCGGCCGGGCCCTGCTGCGCGACGGCGGACCCGACCCCGCCGCTCAGGGCGAGGGCCAGCAGTCCCAACACAAAATGCCGGAAGCGAACGGTCGTCATAACTCAGTGGGTGTGTGCATGGGGCGCGTGGGGCATCGTCTCGGGGCCTTCCTCGGCTACTGCATCCCAAGAAAGATGCCAATGCCGGTCGCCACGACGCCGCCCACTTTCAGAAGGAGCCCTTTCGAAAAGACACCCTCGTGGCGGAAGCCTTCCTCGCCGTACTTGATCTTGGCGTTGGCGATCTGGGTGGAGAGGATCGTGTTGTCCTGGCGCACGTCGGACGGGCGCACGACGCCGCTCACCTCCATGACGTGCGTCACCCCGTCGATCGTCAGGCGACGCTCCCCCTTGACCTCCAGGTTGCCGGCGTTGTTGACGCCCGTTATGCGGGCGGTGAAGGTGCCGTTCAGCACCTCGCTCTGGACGGACTCGTTGCTGTTTTCGGTCTCGGAGCTCACCTCCGTCCCGGCCGAGAAGCTGCCGCTGATGTCCTCGGAGAAGGTCCCGGACCCGCTGCCGTTCAGGCTCGACGAGGAGTTGCCCTCGTAGGCGCTCTCGCGCTGGCCGGACGTCTGCTCGTTGATGACGACGGTAATCACATCCCCGGGTTCGCGGGCCACCGGGTCGGCGTACAGCGACTGCTCCGACGCCTTTACGGAGGTCGAAGACTCCTGGCCGTGGGCCGACGGCGTCCCCATTAGGCCGAGAACAAGCGTCAAGATGAGGAGGGACGCGAGCGAGACAGAATGAGATCGAATCATGAGGGCGTGTCGAGACAATGAACGTCGAGACAATGAACGAGGGCGCAATGAGGGACCTCGCGGCTACAGTGTTTTGACCCACCGGACCGCTTCTTCCGTCTGGACGCGGGCCTGGTAGGTCTTGCGCGTGTCGGAGCAGTACACCCGAACCACCTCCTCCACGAAGCCGGGCTCCCGGACCGTGCAGGAGAGGCGAAAGGTGACCCGGCCGCGCCGATAGTACATGTCAGTGTCCGTGCCGGGGCCCACCGCGTAGGGCGGGCGCACGTCCCCCGTCCGCAGGACGCGCTCCGAGCGCAGGTGCCGGTCGGCAACGAGCGGCCCCTGCTCCTGCTGCCCCCGAAACTCGGACGCCCGCAAAGGCTCGCCGTGGAGGTCGGTCACGTTCATCCACGCCCGCTCCACGTCGTCGGGCCCGATGGATGCCCCCTGCTTGATGCGACCGTGCGTCGTGAGCACCGAGTCGTACCGGGCCACGCGGAGCATCGCCCAGCCGGCGTCGCGCCACCCGCCCGAGCTCCCCTTCGTCCGGACCCGGGCTCGGGTAAGCCCTTCGGGGACGGTGCCCCGGTTGAGGAGCTCCAGCTTGAGCCGGGCCGTGCTGTCGATCGACCCCCGGACGCGGCGGACCCGCACGTCCAGGTGACGCGCACTCTCGGGGTGACGGGACGCCATCAGCTGCTCGGCGGCGCGCTGCACGGCCGCCTCCGGACTGCCGTCCTGGGCCTGCCCCGCCAGCGCCCCCCCAAGGAGCGCCCACAGCCCAAGAAGCACGGAACCCACAGACCGTAGCATCGCAGCAATCGCAATTTCAGAAGGACGGCACTACCGCTTCACATTGTTGGCGGTTTGCATCATTTCGTCGCTGGTGGTGACCATGCGCGAGTTCAGCTCGTAGGTCCGCTGCGCCTGAATCAGGCTCGTCATCTCCTGCACCACCTCTACGTTTCCCTTCTCCAAGAAGCCCTGTCGCACGGTGCCCAGCCCGTCTCGGCCGGGGGTGCCGATGAACGGCTCCCCGCTCGACTCCGTCTGTTCGTAGAGGTTGCCCCCGGTGGGCCGGAGGCCGGCGGAGTTGGTAAAGCGGGCGAGCTCCAACTGGCCGAGCTCCACCATCTCGGACTCCCCCTGCAGCCGGGCCTTCACGACCCCTTCCTGATTGATGCTGACTTCCACCGCGTTCGGCGGCACGTTCATGTTCGGCTGGATCTGGAGGCCTGTCTGCGTGACGATGTTGCCCTCGCTGCTGAGCGTAAACGTGCCGTCGCGGGTGTAGGCGAGGGAGCCGTCCGGCCGCTGCACCTGGAAAAAGCCGTCGCCGTTGATGGCGAGGTCCAGGGAGTTGCCGGTCTTCGAAAAGCTGCCCTGCGAGAAATTCCGGACCGTGGCCACGGAGGTGGCGCCGCTTCCAATCTGGAGCTCTGCGGGCTCGGCCCCGTCGGTCTCGCCCTCCGCGCTGGCCTGCACGTTCTCGTACATCAGGTCCTGGAAGACCACACGGGACCGCTTGTAGCCGGTCGTGTTGGCGTTGGCGAGGTTGTTGGAAATGTTGTCGATGCTGGTCTGCTGGGTCTGCATGCCCAGCGCGGCCGTCTGAAGGGAGCGGGGAGGCATAGGCGTCGAGCGTCAATTCAGGAGAGAGTGCCGAGGTTACATGCCGCCGAGCGATTGCGTCGCGCGGCCCAGCACGCCGTCGGTCGTCCGGATCGTCTTCTGCTGGGCCTCAAACTGGCGCTGGACCTCAATCATGTTCGTCAGTTCGGCCACCGGATCCACGTTGCTGGCCTCGACCTTGCCCTGCACGACGACCGGGGTCTCGGCCGGCTGGGGCTGGGCGTCTCCGGCCACGAAGGACGCGCCGTCCACCCGCTCCAGCTGCTCCGGGTTCTCGAAGGTGGCCACCCGCAGGGCACCGACCTCGTTGCCGCCGGCGGTGATGCGGCCGCCCTCGGAGATGTTGATCTCCCCGCCCTCCTCCGCCGGAATCTGGATCGGGCCGCCCTCCCCCATCACCTGGCGCCCCTCGGGCGTGCGGAGCGTGCCCTGACTGCCCACGACGAAGTGGCCGGCCCGCGTGTAGCGCTCGGCGCCGCCCCCCTCGGGCTGGGTGACGAAAAATCCCTCGTCCCCGAGCGCCACGTCGAGCGGGTTGCCGGTGTCCTCCAGGCTGCCGCCCGACAGATCGTTGGCCTGCTGCAGGCGCCGGTCGCTTCGGGGCGATCCGTCCTTCGTGAGGCGCTCGTTCAGGGCCTCGCTGAAGATGCGGTCCTTCTTGTAGCCGGTGGTGCTGGCGTTGGCGAGGTTGTTCGCCACCTGTTCCTGGTGGCGCCGCATCTCGCTCATGGCGGCGGCGGCATTTTCGAACCGGGCGAGCATCGCGGGGCCAGGGCATTGTAAACGGAGATGGTTCGTTGCGGCCTGTTGTCTTCTCAAAGAGCCTACCAAGCCTCGAGCGGCGGCCCCGGGCGCGCGATCACGTCCGCCCTGCTCGTCGCCGGGCACAATTTTCCGACCCGCCACGGCAGATCCTGCCGTCGCCGGCCGTGTCCTTCCCGAACCCGCGCTCGGGCCGCTCTCGGCCGGAGTCTTGGGCCCTCGCCCAAACGAAGACGCACCCCCGGCGTACATAGAGTGTAACCTCTCTCGTCGCCTCTGTCCGGACCCACCTTCTCCGCTCCATGACGCTCCCACGGATCGCCTGCACGATGGCCCTCTGGGGGCTGGGCCTCGCCCTGCCCCTTCTGGCCCACGGCCAGTCGGCCCCTCCGGCCCCGGGCGACACGGTGACGACGACGGCACCGACGGCGCTCTGGGCGTCGGCCGACGCGGTAACACTGAGGGCGGCCCTGCCCTCGGGGGCGCGGCTCGTCGTGGACGCGGTGGAGGGCCCGCGGCTGCGCGTGCGATCGGACTCCGGTCCGGGATGGGTGTCGCGATCCGCCCTCACCCCCAGGCCCGCCGTCGTTCGCCGTTCGGCCCCAGGGCGCAGCGCCGTGACGGGCGTTCGGCCGTCGTGGCGCCTCCCGTTGGCGGGGCGTCGTCCGTTTCCGGTGTTCGGGCGCCGCCGGGCGGCGATCGCCATCCCCCGGCTGGCCCGGTTCACGGGGCGCGGCGGGGCCACAATCGTCTCCGTCTTCCTCTCGAACCCCTCTCGCCGGACCGTGAAATCGGTGCGCCTGGGCCTGGTGCTCTACGACCGAGCCGCCGACTCCACCATGCAGAATGTTCGTCGACGGACCG
>NZ_JAZKRW010000104.1:0-10530 GCF_036626415.1 Salinibacter sp. | reverse complement strand
CAGTGATCCCGGCGAGCTTGGCTTTATACTCGATCATCCGAGCAAACTCGCCATAAGCCCACTGGTGCAGCCGTTGGTTCATCTGGCTGCCGTAGTCAATCCGATCACGGATACCGCGAACATCGCCGATAGCGATCGCAGAGACACGTCGCTCAAGGAGCATCTCCACGACCTTCCGACTCAGTTTGTGAAGAAGGTCCGTGATCTTGTTGTCGATGTGACCCAGTTGCTTGTTTTTCGACTGGACGAGTTTCTTCCAGCGGTTCGAGCCAGGCTCTTTGCGGTCGATCTTCGCATCGAGCTTTGCCTTCAGCTGGTTCTGGTAGTGGCGAAGGGCGCGAAGCTCTCCGCCGTTGATCGTAAACGCATCGTCGCCCGTGAAAATAGCAGCGAGATGTTTCTCGCCGAGGTCAATCCCAGCCACTTCACTTCCGGTAGTTCGATCTACGGGTTCTATGTCGTACTGAGCCCGGACAACAAATCCACCGGGACGCTTTCCGATCTCTACTGTACGGGGCTCTTGGTCGACGGGCCAGTCGATCAGAATCGAGTCTTCACCGCGTTTTGTGGAGAGACGAAGCACACCGTCATCTCGAAGCGTGACGCCCTGGTAGGTCCACCGGAGTACGTTGTAGGTCTTGTCACAACGCTTCGGAGGATCGCCTTTTCGGTCATTATTATGCCACGACCCAACCGCTTCGTAGAACTGCTCTGCGACTTCCTGGGCTGTCTGAGAGGGCAGTTCGTCGTGGCCTTTGCAGTGCCACCGGCGCATCGCCGTCTTACTGAGCCAGTGGTCTTGTCGATCTACAGTTCGCCAGTACCACTTGCAGATGTTGTTCCACAGATCCGCGGAGGCGCGGGAGAGCCGCTCAAGCTGCTGGGTGCCCTCAATATGGAATTTGCGAGTCAAGTACATACCGAAAAAATAAAAGCCCTCGCAGCTTCCGGCAGGTGGAACTGGGTACAAGGCGACCCGGCTGCCAGAAACGCGAGGGCGTCAATACTCACAACGCCTTGTTTGCGGAGTTCCACGTCCGCCTTCAAAACTATTGTGTGCAAGAGAATAACCCCCGGAAGAGTTCCGGGTGAGAATACTCGTTTTGAACTCGCATTCTCACTGCGAAGGAGTCACGGACCGACAGGTCCACATCCCCCGGATAAATCCGGAGGGTTTACTGCTCCTTCGCGCATCCTCAATACTCTAATTTCTAATATCTCCTATTCGGATAACTCCACCAGGATCTGCTGGATCTTTGGTCTTACCCTGGGAAAGTCCTTGTGGACCGTCTTCCAGACAATCTCCAGGTTGACCGCAAAATATTCGTGGATGAGCTTGTCTCGCATCCCCGCGATGTCCCGCCATGGTATGCTTGGGTATTGATCCCGGACCTCCTCACTGAGCTGTTTCGTCGCCTCCCCGATGATCTCAAAGGCTCGCTGGAGAGCAAACTGCGTCCGCTGGTCGTCCTCCAACTCCTCGAAGGATACGTTCTCGACGAACGACTCGGCGGCCTCCATCGCGTCCAGAATGTCTTGCAGATACTGCCGATCGCGTCGACTCACAGGTACTCCACCTCCCGGCGGATATTCTCCGCCGCCGGTCCTTCTTTCAATCCGCCCGGTGTTCCCAGATCGACAGGCAGCCCCAAAGCGTCTTCCAGGTAGTGCTCAAGACCAACAAATTCGATAAGACCGGGCGTCTCAGTGAACGTCACGAGCAAATCGAGATCGCTATCATTCGTCTGCTCGCCCCGCACGTACGACCCGCAGATGCCGAGACGGTCCACGTTGTAGCGCTCGCGGAGCGTGGGAAGCTCTGCCCGGAGCTGGGCCCGAATGTCATCGAGCGTGGGCATGGCACTCTGCGTAGAGGAAGAGACCCGGCTTTATTTAGAACAACTCGACACCCGAGAGACAGGTTCAGTTCTCTCCCCCATTCCACCGATCTCCCGCACTCCCAGTCACCACGGCTGCGTCCCAGTCCGCCGCCCACCCTACGAGCGCCGCGAGGGCCAGCACAAGCGGAATCGGCGTACAGATCCACAAGATCGGCGCGAAGCCGCCCAGAACGTCCGGCCCCAAGGCCAGCACCGCCGGGCCGATGGCCGTGCCGCCAATAAACACCGTGTTTGCCAGGCCGCGGATGGTGCCGTGGTACGCGCGGCCAAAGTAGTGGGCGTACGCGCTGCCGAGAAGCGCCTGCTGCATCCCCTGCGCCACCCCAAAGACCCCGCCGTACGCCCAGACCTCCACGGTCGTGTTTACTGCGGGAAGCAGGCCCATCATCGCCCCGAAGAGCGTCAGTTGCCCCGCGAGCAGGAGGCGCGGCGGATAGCGGTCCACGAGCCAGCCCGTCCCCACATTGAAGATCGCCGTCACCACCCCGAGCGGGACGAAGAACTGCGCAGCCCGGCCGCGCGCCACGCCCACCTCCTCCAGAATCGAGAAGTGGTGGAAGAGGAGGCCGGTTCCGAAGCCGGCCGTGCACACGCCCGCCCCGGTGAAGAGCCAGAACGTCCACGTGCGATAGGCCGCCTCGGGCCGCACCCCTGACATCGTCGCCGTCTCTGCCTCCTCGCCCTCCGACAGCACTTCGTTCCCCTCGGAGGCCGTCCCCAGATCGGGCGAGAGGCCGTAGCGCTCCGGCGCGTCGCGGTACAGCAGCCCCCCGAGCGGCAGCATGATCGCGGCGAGTAGGCCGCCCATGATCAGGTACGTCGTCTGCCAGCCGTAGGCCTGCAGGCCCATTTCCATGAGGGGCGGAAAAAGGGCCGTCGCCCCCGCCATGCCCAGCCCCAGCACGCCCACCGCCAGCCCGCGCCGCCGCTCAAACCACAGGTTCACCGCGTGGTTGTTGACGAGGCCGAGTGCCCCCTGCCCGAAGCCGCGCAGGCACACGAAGCCCACGAAGACGCCCACCCAGCTGCTCACCCAACTCATTCCGGCACAGCTCGCCGCCAGCAGGGCGATCAGGACGACGGCCACCCGCCGCGGCCCGTAGCGGTCCAGGAGCCGCCCCGCAAGCGGCAGGCCGAGCGACCCGAGCACCGTCGCCACGGTGTAGAGCCACGAGACGACCGACCGGGACAGCCCCAGGTCCTCAATGAACGCGTCGATGAAGAGCGAGATGCCCGCCGTCTGCCCCGGCAGCGTGGCCGCCATCCCGAGCGTCGCGACGGAGAGCACCACCCACCCGTAGTAGACCGGACTCCGCTCCACGAGCACGGACGACACGTTCGAAGACGCCATACCTCAAACCCTACCGACACAACAGCGAAACGCCCTCGCCCACACCCTCCCCTCTTCACCCTCCCCTCTTCCCCCTTCCCTCTTCCCCACGCTACAACAGCCAGAGCCCGAGCCCGCCGACCAGGAAGCAATAGTACGCAAAGTACTGTAGATTGCCCCGCCGCACCACGTCGAGCACCACGTAGATGGCCCCGATGCCGGACCCGTACGCCGCCACGGTCCCCAACAAGAGCGGCACCCCCGCCGTCCCGAGGCCCTGCTCCGCAAGCTCCAGGCTCTTGAGAAGGGTGGCCCCGAGGACCACCGGCAGCAGCATCAGAAACGAAAAGTTGGCCGCCCGCTCCGGCTGCACGTTTTGGTAGAGCGCCGTACAGATCGTGGCGCCCGACCGGGAGATGCCCGGAATCATGGCAAACGACTGCGCCACGCCCACGACGACCGCCTTGAGACCACTCAGAGCCCCATCCGGCCGCGGGCCAATCCGCGTGAGCAGGAGGAGCAGGCCCGTCACCAACAGCATGGCACTCGTGAGGTACGGGCTGTCAAACGCTTGCTCCAGCGGCTCTCGAAAGAGCACGTACGCCGCGCCGGTGGGCACGAGCGTGACGAGAATGAAGACCCCGAGGCGGAAGGTGTCGTTCTCGGCGAACCGCGTGGGAACGGCGCGTGGCGCCCGCAGCCCCGCCCAGGCCTCCCCCAGCAGTTCCGCCACCTCGTCCCAGTACACCGTCAGAATGCTGAGCACGGTGCCGAAGTGGACGAACACCTCGAACGTCACGTCCGCGGCCTCCCCGTCGAGCCCCAGCAGGTACTGCCCCAGCACGAGGTGGCCGGAGGAAGAAACGGGGATGAACTCGGTGAGGCCCTGGATGAGGCCGAGGAGCAAGGCTTCCCACCAGGTCATCGTGGCGAATGGGGATCGGGAGGAGAAATGGGACCAGCGCGACGCCAACCTACAAAGGTCCGAGGGGGAGGCCCAAGTCCGCGGCGTGAAACCAGGATGAGGTTGACGGCCCTCTTCCCTCTCCTTCGGCAGACAAAGAGGAACGGATCTGGCCCCAGCGTACCACGACTGCGTGCCCTAGATGGGCTTACGAGAGCGGCAGGCGGCACTCCACCACCGTCTCCCCGTCGCGGGTGGTGAGGGCGAGCGAGGCGCCGATGAGGTTGGCCCGGTAGCGCATGAGGTGGAGGCCCAGCCCGCCGTCGGGCGGGTCGTCCTCGTCCCACCCCTCCCCGTCGTCGCGGACGGCGAGGACGAGACCCGGGTCCTCCCGTCGCAGATCGATCGCAATGCGGGTCGGATCGGCGTGCTCTCGGGCGTTGGCCACCGCCTCCCGGGCGATGCGGTAGAGGTTCATCGCGGCGGTCTCGTCGTCGGGGCGCGTCTCGGTCTCGTCGCCCACGAAGTCACACGTGAGCCCCGAGAAGCCCTCCTCGTCCTCCGCCAGCTCGGCGAGGGCCCCCGCCAGCTGACCGTCTCGGAGCGCCTGGGGGACGAGCGTGTGGGAGAGGGACCGGATCTGGTCGGCGGCCTCTTTGGTCTTCTCTGAAATGGCCCGGAGGTCCTTCGCCTCCACCGCAGTTCCTTCTTCTTCGAGCTTGTGGGCAAGGGTCTCCGCCCGCATCGTCACGTTGGTCAGCCCAGAGCTGATCACGTCGTGCAGGTCCGCCCCGATGCGGTGGCGCTCCCGGTCGCTAATCTCAACGATCTCACGCTCGAGCTCGCGGTGTTCGGTGACGTCGGTGCCGGTCACGATGAAGTGGCGCACCGTTCCGTCGGGCCGCGCCAGGGCGGTGATGGACCCTCGGATGATGCGGAATTGGCCGCCCTCGGTGATCCACTCCATCTCTACGTCCACCCGCTCTGTGGTGCCCTCGCGAAGGGCCTCCAGGTGCGTGGTGACCGCGTCCTGATCGGTGGGGGCCACCAGGAGGTCGCGCAGGTCCTCCCCCTCCGCCGTCGCGGCCGCGTAGCCCATCTCCTCCTCGCACGCGGTGTTAAAGCGCACGATGGTCCCGTCGGCGTCCAGCACCACGATCAGGGCGCCGGCGGTGTCGATGAGGGCCGACACGAGATCGCGCTCTTCTCGGAGCGTCTCCGCGGCGTGCTTCTGCGCCGTAATGTCCACGAAGGTCACCACCACCCCGTCCACATCTTCCCCCGCGGAGTGGTACGGGCGGAGCCGCATCAGGTACCACGTTCGGCCCTCGCCCTCCACCTCGCGCTCCACCGGGGCCTGGTCGTCGAGCACACGCCGGGCGTCGTCCACGAGTCCATCGTACGCAATCTTCGGCGTGAAGTCGGTGATTGGGCGCCCGATGTCCGAATCCCGGAGGCCGTAGACGTGCGTGATGGGGGGAGTGTAGCGTCGAATTTTCAGGTTTTGATCCAGAAACAAGGTGGCCACCTCCGTCGCCTCCATCAGGTTCTGGAGGTCGTTTTTGGCCCGGTCTAGCGCCTTCACCTTGGCGTTGAGCTGCTGGTTGGTGGTCGTCAGCTCCTCGTTAACGGACTGCAGCTGCTCCTTGCTGGTCTGGAGCTCCTCGTTCCTGGCCTGCAGCTCCTCGTTCATCGACATCAGCTCCTCGTTGGCCGTCTCCATCTCCTCGGTGACCGTCTCGTACTTTTCGGTCGTCACTTGGAGCTGCTCCTTCGTGTCCTCCAGTTCCTCCTCCAGTTCCTCCTCGAGGTCCCACTCCCGCGTCGTCGGTTCGGCCTCCGGCCCCTGATCCGACGCCGCCTCCGTCGGGGCCGGCGAAGGCCCGTCGACCTCCTCGAAGCGCACCTGCGCGAGGGAGCGGCCCCGGTCGGGATCGTCAACGGGATCCACCTGCACGCGAACCGGTCCGGGGGCGCCGGCCGAGCCAGACATCGAGAGGGTCCGCTCGGTCGTCTCGCCCTTCTGAAACGCCTGATACAGGGCGCTGCGCAGCTCCAGCCGCAGCGACGGGGCCACCTTGTCCAGGAGATTGTGGGTGGGCGTCCCGTCCTCGTGCCGCAGGAACGCCCCGGCTCGCTCCGTGAGGTGGACAATCTCATGGCTCTCGTCGACGATGATGCTGGCCACCTGCGTCCGCAGCAGGCGCTCATGGAGGCCCGCCAGGTCCTGCACCGCGCTCGCCGAGGTCGTGGGCTGCGGAGTCGGATCCACCGTCGTCTCCGACGGGGGGAAGAGGGGCATGCGCCGGTCGTCGGCGGACCCCGCCGTTCTCCTCAAAATGCTCCGCGTCTCGTCGACCACCGAAAAGAGCGACTGGGCCGGCCCGATCGCCTCCGACGGCCCGAGGAACAGAACGCCGTCGTCGTTCAGGGCATAGTGAAAGAGCCGGAAGACATGCTCTTGCATCTCCTGGTCGAGATAAATGAGCAGGTTTCGGCAGCACACCAGGTCCAGGTTCGAAAAGGGCGGGTCTTCAATCAGGTTGTGCTCGGCAAAGACCACCGAGTTGCGCAGTGACGGGGTCACGCGGTACTGGTCGTCCTCGTGTCGAAAAAACCGATCCAGGCGGGGCTCCGACACGTCGGCCTCGATGGTCGGCGGATAGATGCCCGTCCGGGCCGTGGCGAGCCCCTCGGGATCGACGTCGGTGGCAAAGACCTGAAGCTCGGGCGGGGCGCCCAGCGTGTGGGCGTGCTCGTGCAGCAGCATGGCGAGGGAGTAGGCCTCCTCCCCCGTGGCACACCCGGCCACCCACACCCGCACCTCCTCGTCGGGCGCCTTGCCCTCGAACAGCGACGGGATGACGGTGTCCTCCAGCGTCTCAAAGGCCTCCGGCGTCCGGAAAAACCGCGTGACGCTGATGAGCAGTTCCTTATAAAGGGCCCGGGCCTCTCCGGGCTGATCCTGAAGAACCTGGAGATAGGCACCGAGGGTATCCACATCGGTGACCTGAAGCCGCCGTTCGAGCCGCCGTAGCACGGACGACCGCTTGTAGTGGCTGAAGTCGTGGCCGGTGTGGGCCTGCAGCTCCGTGAAGATCTTCTGGAGGGTGGTTTGCTCGTCGGGCGGGAGGGCCTCCTCGGAGTCGGGAAGCTGAATGGTGCGGGCGTTCTGCCAGTACGCCACCAGGCGCTCCGCGAGTTCGTCGGCGGGGGCCACGAGGTCGATGACTCCCGCGTCCAGCGCGCTGCGGGGCATCTCTTCGTGCTCGGCGTCGGCCGGCTCTTGGACCATGGCGATGCCCCCGTACGTCTTCACGGAGCGGAGGCCGAGGGTGCCGTCTGCCCCGGTGCCCGACAGAATGATGCCGATGGCCTGGCTCTGATAGTCCTCGGCCAGGGACCCTAAAAGGGCGTCGATGGTGTCGGGGCGGTGGTCTAAGGAGCGGGCCGAGAGCTGCAGCGTCGCCTCGTCCACCCGCATCTCATGCTGGGGCGGGATGACGTAGACGTGGTCGGGCTCCAGGGGGCACTCGTCCGTGGCGGCCTGCACCGGCAGCTCCGTCTCGTGCTGGAGGATCTCGGTGAGGTTGCTCTCGTGGTCGGGGGAGAGGTGCAGCACCACCACGAAGGCCATGCCCACCTCGTCCGGCAGGTGCCGGAAGAAGCGGCGAAGCGCCTCGACGCCCCCGGCCGACGCGCCAATGCCCACCACGGGGAAGTCCGCCCCCCCGTCGACTGCAGTGGGCACGGAGAGAGACGGAGACGGCGGGGCCTCTTCGGGGGACAAAGAACTCATGGGGCGAGTGGTTGGTGGCTGTCGCCGCGGAACGCCGGGGCCAGGAATATGAAAAAAGTGGCAACCCAATGTGGAGCTTTCTCTTACCAGGACCGAGAGGGAATGTTGAGCGGCCCGACTTGCCCTCGTTGATCTACAGGCAACGGGTCCAGGTTCCCACGATTCCTCTCATGGCGCGGGGGAATCGAGAGGGGGCCGCTGGCGTTGTACACACGGTCAAGCTGTTCACCCTACGTCCTGCCCCATGCCTGCCTGCACCTACTGCGACGCCCCCACCGACGCCCCCGTCACGGCCGAGGACGTGGACGGCGTGTTCTGCTGCTCGGGCTGCCTGAAGGCGCACCGCGTCGCCGACGAGGCGGGGCACGAGGGCTGCTGCCACCACAACCACGGCCACGATCATGGCCACGAAGCACACGGGGCCGAGACGGAGACCGCCTTCCTCCACGTCCGCGGCATGCACTGCACCAGCTGCGAGGACTTCATCGAAACGGTCGCCGCGTCGACGGACGGCATCCACGAGGCGGAGGCGAGCTACGCCTCCGACATGGCAAAGGTGGCGTACGACCCGTCCCGGCACCACGAGTCGGACCTGCCGGCCCTTCTGAGCCAGGCCGGCTACGAGGCGCACCTGGAGGCGCCGGCGGACGAGACCGCCGACCAGAACACCGCCGCGCGCCTCATCTTCGGCGGCTTCTTCGGGATGATGGTGATGGCCGTGTACATCGTCCTTCTCTACCCCGTCCACCTTGGGGGCGAGGGGCTCGTCAGCCTTAGCTCCAAGGGCGGCACCTATGTCCTGGCAAACGTGTGGGCCTTCACCACCTTCGTCCTCCTCGTCACCGGCTGGCCCACGCTGCGGGGCGCCGCCGTGAGCCTGCGCGTGCTTCAGCCGAACATGGACCTGCTCGTGGGCCTGGCCGCCGTAAGCGCCTACCTCTACAGCGCCGGCGCCGTGCTCATGGGGCAGACGGACGTCTATTTCGACGTCACGGTCGTCATCATCCTGGCGGTGTCGCTCGGCCACTACTACGAGGACCAGGTGAAGCGCCGCGCCACCGACCTGCTGAGCGCCCTCACCCGCGAGCAGGTGGACGAGGCGCGTCGGCTCGCGGGGGACGAGACGGAGACGGTGGCCGTCGACGACCTCGCCCCGGGCGACCGTGTGCTGGTGCGGGCGGGGGAGCGCATCCCAGTGGACGGTGCCGTGGTGGAGGGGCGCGCGGCGGTGGACGAGTCGCTGATGACGGGCGAGTCGCTGCCGGTCACGCGCACGGAGGGCGACGACGTGATTGGGGGCGCGGTGGTGACCAATAATGCCCTGACCATCGAGGTGGGCGCGGCCGCCGAAAGCACGCTCGACCGCCTCGTCCACCTCATGTGGAACATTCAGTCGAGCCAGCCCGGGGCCCAGCGCGTGGCCGACCGCATCGCGGCGGTGTTCGTGCCGCTCGTGCTGGTGCTGGCGGCCGTTGCGTTCGGCTGGCAGTGGATGAGCGGGGCCTCCGCCACCGCGGCCCTGCTCACGGGGCTGTCGGTCCTGATCGTGTCGTGCCCCTGCGCGCTCGGCCTCGCCACGCCCCTCGCCGTGGCCTCGGGGCTGCGCACGGCCCTGGAGCGCGGCATCGTCATCCGCGACGTGTCGCTCTTCGAGACGGCGCCGGACGTGGACACGTTGGCGGTGGACAAGACCGGCACCCTCACGACCGGCGCCATGCAGGTGGTCGACGCCGTCGCCGACGCGACGACGTGGCAGCGCGCCCGCGCGGTGGAGCAACACGCCGCCCACCCGGTCGCCCGCGCCATCGTGGAGAACGGGGACACGGGTCCTGCCGGCGACGGCGTTCCTGCCGGCGACGGCGCCCCCATCACGGCCACCGACGTGCGCAGCCGTCCGCGGGGTGTGGAGGGGCGCGTCCAGGGCGATCACGTCCGCGTGGGACACCCGGAGTGGCTCGCCGCCGAAGGACTAGACATGGGCGATCGGCTGGCCGAGCGGGCGGAGGCGGCCCAGCAAAACGCGCAGGTGCCCGTCGCCGTGGGGTGGGACGGCGCGGTGCAGGGCCTCATCGTGGTGGGCGACACCCTGCGGGACGAGGGCCTCGACGTCATGGCGGCGCTCCGGGGCCGTGAGCGCGAGGTCGTGGTGATCACTGGAGACAGCGCCGCGGCGGCCCGCCCGCTCCGCACCCACGACGCCATCGACCGCGTAATCGCCGAGGTGCAGCCCGCCGAGAAGTCCGACCTCGTCCGCGGCCTGCGCGACGCCGGGACCGTCGCCATGATCGGGGACGGCAGCAACGACGCCCCAGCCCTTGCCGAGGCCGACGTGGGCATTGCCTTCGGCCCCACGGCTCTGGCCGCCGACTCCGCCGACGTGGTGATCCTGCGCGGCGACCTGAACCACGTCCCGATGGTGTTCTCCCTGGCCCAGGCCGCCCGGCGCCGCATCCGACAGAACCTGGCGTGGGCCTTCCTCTACAACGCCGTGGCCATTCCGCTCGCCCTGGTCGGCCTCATCAATCCCCTCTTCGCCGCCCTCGCCATGGCCGCCAGCAGCCTCGGCGTCGTCGGCAACTCCGCCCGCCCCCTGCCC
>NZ_JAZKRW010000103.1:0-10657 GCF_036626415.1 Salinibacter sp. | reverse complement strand
AAGGCCTATGACGGCGAAAAGTTGCCCGGGTGGGGGTCGAATTTCAAATGAAGAGATGCTGTGGTGAACGTCAAGCGTTTTAGGTCCCCGGATGCAACGAGGCATCGAAGAGACGGCCGGACTTGAGAACCCCGTAGCAAATGTGGAGGAGCTTCCGCATCGCGGCCCCGATGATGACCATCTTCTCCTTTCCCCCCTTCGCTCTGCGCTCCTCCGTGCACCAATGACAGGACGAATCCTGCATCTTCGAAGGTCAGCCCGCATCCCCTCCCTGAGTGGCGCCGATCTCATGATGAACCATGTTCGCAACCGCGTCGATCTCGTCCTCCCGAACCCGGTCGATCATGCCGCGGAGGAGCGCGTACTCTTGAAGAAGATTGCTCATCTGTTGCAGAGGGGCAAGTAGGTCGGTCTCGGTGAGGACTCGTTGCTCCGACGAGACCTGTCCGCCGGCAGTCTGTGTTGCCGTCTGGGCAACGGAGCTCCCAGCGGTTGCGCCTTTCTTCTCGCTCATCGGAAGGCCCATCCGGGCGATGTAAATAATTTCCCGGACGTGCTTCGGATCGAGGAGATTGAACTCGCGTCCGGTCACGCGTCCCTGCTTGTTTCCTTCAATGGTGTAAATCCGGTAGTCGGCGAAGCGCTCGATCATTATTGTGTGACTCTTCGCTTCCTTCGCCGAGAAGGAGTGCGCCGGCGAACTGGACCGGCGGACGACCATGAAATCGCCGGCCTGTGGCTTCAAGTGGTCTTGGAAGAAACTATCGAGGGTTTCTTTCTTCTTCTCTTCCTTTTCCACGTCCGACAGCGAGCCGTCCTTCTGGATCTGCTCCAGAGAGGTGCGCAAATCATTCCAGGCTGGATTCCTCCGCGCAGACCTCGGGAACCGAGCGCCGACAAACGCGCCTCCGGAAGCTTCGTCGTATCGCGGCTCCTCAACCGAGAAGTCGTTCGGGAACTGTTCGGGATTTGCCAGTCGAAATCCGGAACTTGTGTCTTCGCCACCAAGGACTGATGCCCGGACTTTCGTGGCGAACCGCGTGCACCACGCTCTTCCCTTCGCATTGTAGCGATTGGGCAGGTAGCCCCGATTCTTTCCCTTCGGCTCCCACTTGTGACGTTCAGCGCTTCCGCCGACGAAGATGACCCCAGTAAGAAAGTTCAACCGGGCCGCAGCCGCGGCTACACGTCCGAGAATCCGCACCTTTTCGTCCGTTGATGGCACCGGCTGTTGGATGAAGGTGTCGACACGCTCCGGATACGTCGCTACTCTCGACTGCGCGAATGCAATGAGTTCTTTCACTTTCTTACGCCGATCCTCCTGTGTCTCTGCCGACCCCACGTCGCGCAGATGTCCACGGAGGGTTTCCTGCTGCTGGGCGATGGATACCGCCTCCAGCGTTTTGGGAATGGCCTCAGGCGGGACACGGCCCTCAGAGAGGGAGTCGAGATCCCAGATCGACCAGTAAGCCCTAGCGTTCCCCAACCAGCCCTCCTCCTCTACCGCCTTCGCACTGAGGAGCCCCCTGCGCCGAAGATGATACTGCATTTTAAACACGTCCAGCGGGACATTCTCGGCCTCTGGACCTACTTTCTTCAGGAGCTGGTTCAACTCCTCGTCCGACCGCAAGAGGGAGGTTAGGACCACGTGTCGCGCTCTCACGTCCGCGGCGGCTGTGGCTCGTGCTTCGCCGATCTGGCGACTGGCCGCTTTGAGCTTTTTGCTCTCGTCCTCGGAGGTCTTCGCGGAGCGTGTCTCGGCCGGATCGGGCTGGCGTTGAATACGTGTCCCGGGCGCCGAGGAAGACGCAAATCTCCGGGCTCCGGTCTGCTGTAGGACGTGAGTGAGCTCGTGCGCCAGCAGCCGCCTGCCCTCTGATGTGTCGGGGCAGTACTCGCCGGAGCGAAAGGAAATGTCCGGTCCAAGCGTAAATGCCCGAGCGTTGAGAGAACGTGCGGCCCGATCGGCATTTTGTCCAGTGTGAACACGGACGCCGCTGAAGTCCGCCCCCATCTGGCGCTCGAACAACGACTTCTCGCTCTCTGGGAGAGGCCGGCCCGGCTCGCTCGCCACGTCTTCCGCCTGCCCAGCGCCGTCCCGCTCTACAGACATCCCGCCATTGTCTGTTTTTCGCTGCGGCTCCGCCTCACACTCCGAGCAGTCCAGCGGCCGTCCCTTCCGGGCGCGCCGGCGGCAGCGCGGGCATAGACGCTGGACGCGAGCAGAGAGAGGCGGTTCCCGCGACTCCACCGTCCCAGTCGTCCCCCGCGCCGGTACAATCGCACGGGCGACCCGCTCGGCTTCCTGCTCATACCTGTCGCCGGGCTCGTTCAGCGTTAGCTTCGACTGATCCCCCCCTCCTATGTGCGCACCCTCATCCCCAAGGCTGACGGCCAGTCCTGCCGTCTGCATTGGTCCGAGCTCGCGGGCGTCGATTTCCGACACAGGACTGCGATCGCTCTGCTCCGAATCTCGCGACGACGCGGCCGACGACGGAAGCCTCGACGAGTCATTTGATCGGGTTGTTCTGCGGACTCGTGTCATGGCGGCGCTGAAGTTGTACAGGAGTGAAGCTGGCAAGCGTTAGCTCAAGCCGTGCCCATTAACCGTCGTAGCAATTGCAATTGTCAATGTCGAAATTCTCGATATGCCACCCCTCTCCGTCATCGTACACCCGGTGGTCCATGGGAGTCGGAAACCCGTGGTCCAACGGATCCTCTGCGTCCCTCCATCCGTCGGGATGCACTTCGAACTGCAGGTGCGGTCGGTCCGTGACCGCAATTCCGGACGCCCCCGTCCGACCGATCTGGTCGCCTGCTTCGACGTTGTTCCCGTTCTGGACGTCGTGGGCACTCAGAACCTGTTTGGCGGATTAGGTGACGCGGCGAATCATCAATCGAATCATGGCGGCCCGGACCATCGCTTCCGACATTTCAGGAAGATGCTCGTAGTCTCGAATTAGACGGCGATAGCCTCCAAACCAGCCGAATGTGCGTTCGATCACCCACCGTTTCGGAAGTGGTTCGAAGCCTTCGGTCTCCTCGTCCGGCTCCACGATCGAGAGTAGCCAGTGAAAGCACCGCCAGACCAGCCCTCCCGGAAGGCCTTTGTACCCGCTATCAGCAAAAATCACCTTCAGGCGAGGCACCTTTCCAAGTAGTTGCTTCAGCACCGGCGGAGCTGTCTGACTGTCATTCTCGTTGGCCGGGTGCACGACAACAGCCAGAAGAAACCCCAATGTATCGACAATCACGTGGCGTTTTCGTCCAGTTACTTGCTTGTTCGGGTCGCGCCCGCGCCCCGGACCGGCCTGTCGTTCGGTATCGACCGACTGGGTGTCAATCACCGCGGCACTGGGACTGGGCCGACGCCCGGCAGCTACGCGCGCGGCCCGTCGGACTCGGTCACAAAGCCGCTGAAGGAGATTCAACCGCCGCCATTTTCGAAAATGGTAGTACACGGTCTGCCACGGAGGGAAGCCTTTCGGAATCATTCGCCACTGTGAACCGGTCTTCAGCACATAAAACACCGCGTTCAGCAGATCTCGGGGATCATGCCGATCGAAGCGGAAGCGATCAAAGATCGGCTCGATCTGTTTCCATTCTGCGTCGGTCAGATCAGAGGGATAGCAAGAGCTCATCGCTCTGAGTCGGTCTTGTGAACGGTTTGGTGCCTTTCACAAGACGCTGACCGGCGCTTTTCTGTTGTCCAAGCCGATTTTCGGCAATCCGCCAAACAGGTTCTCAAGTGCGCGTACAGGTAGGCCGCGGTTCCACCGTCTTCGCTCAGGATAACCGAGCTGCCGTATCCCTACATGACTAGGTTCTGCACCCGACCGTCCGTCACGGCGTACGTTGCCGTTCCTACCGGGGCGTAGTAATCGACGCCGTCGTGCGACTGGTTGCAATTCGGGCCGCGGAGATCCCCGAAGAGGCTGTTGCATCCGCTGTGATACCGGCTTGCGGCCTGGACGGTAGACATGTCGGGAAGGGGGTCCTGTTGCCTACCCCTCGATGGCTGCATCGACGAGATCTGCCGCTCGACCTCTCCCATCGGACGATCCGGCGATGATTGTTCGGCGGGATGCGCAGGAGATGAAGGCGCTTCCCAAGACGGGACATCCTCCGGTCCAATGTTGGGTGGGGCCGAGATTTCGTCCATTTGCTGTCGGACCGCTGACTCCGTGGCCGACTTTGTAGTAACACGCCGAAAAATGAGGTCCTGCCCCATTCCGTCCACCAACGAGGAGAGGGAAGCGATTCTCAGATCCGTAGCGTCCGGCCTTCGCATCACCCCGTCGGCGATGCGCTCGGCCCGCCTCTCGTACTTTTCCCCCGGCCCGCTCAGGGTCAACTCCGGCGCAGTGCGTCCGTACGTGCGCACTCCCCTGTCTCTCCCGAGTTCAACTCCGGGACTTGCCCCCCTCAGCGGTCCCCGCTTTCGATGGGCAGACCGCAAAGACGTACTTTGATCCTGTTCTCCTGCCTCCTGCGTCGCCGAAGACTTGTCCGAATCGGACTGGATACGAGGGCGTAACATAGAGGGTGGCATTTCTAAAGAGTGGTCGTCGTACGGCTTTTCTTCGCCCCAGGGCTCCGTTGGAACCTCCTCTCCCCCCGAGTGCACTCAATCGCCATCCCCCTCGGCCTCTTCTCCTCCGGGACACCCTCTGATCTTCCAGTAGTGGTTTCCCCCCGAATGATCAAATCGGCTGTGTGCTCGGTCAGAGGGCTTGTCTGTGTCGGATCGAAAGAAAAGATAGTCGTGCGTGCCCCTGTCTCCCTGTTTGATCGCCTCGATGGCTTTGTTAATCTGGTAGCACTTGCTCGGGTCGGTCGAGCGCGGTGACGTAGTGTACCCACAAGGACCGGAATGATCATTTAGCTCGCTCTCCAGCTCTTTGAACTTTCGCGATTGTTGAAGTACGCTTTCGAACTGTTTCTCGTGTGTGAGAATGCCGTCGATGGTCGGCTCTCCGAAACTACTTTCGTCCTTGGGGCACCTCTTCACGTGTTGAATTCGGTTGTAAACGAGGTCCCGCACCATTGGGAACTCGCCTGTCGTTCCCGCCTCCGCGTAGACCATCTTGGCGAACTTGAGGTCGACACCGGTCGGCGCAGCGGGCAACTTGCAGAGCTGGAACTTGACGACTGGAGGATTACTCTGCGCCCACGTCTCCGATCCGTTCTTCCGCTTCATCTTCATGCGCACCAGATACCTAGCATTCTCGCTAATAGAAATGCCTTTCTCGAATGTCACTTCTCCTCTTGCCTCGGTGACGGTTTTGCTCTGTACCGGACCTGTTCCCCGTTCCAGCAGCAGAACCTGAGCGCTTTTCATCGGGGACGGCATCGTGTACGCGACTGTAAACGGCTCGACACTCGTTCGGCTCTCGCCCCTCCCCACTGTTTCGACGCAGTTTGCCTCCCCCCCGCCGATGGAAGCAACCCGCACCGAGGCCGTTTTCGCCTCTTCTTTTTCGCCGCTCTCCTGGTTGGTTTGTTCACCCTTTTGTTTCGGTTCGCCTTTCTGCCCTGGCTTGCCCTCGTCCTCCGGCGCCCGACCGTCATCCGGAATCGCCTCACCGTTCGCCCCATCCTGGCGCTGGATCTGGGGTCTGACAGTTTCTCCCTCAGAGGAGCTCCCTTCACGCAGGTCGCCGCGCTGACCACGCTGCTGCAAAACGTGGGTCAGCTCGTGTGCCAGCAGCCGCCGGCCTTCTCGCGTCTCGGGCCTATGCTCACTGGAGCGTACGACGATGTCGTTGTTGAGCGTGTAAGCCCGGGCCCCAATCGCCCGCGCCGCCCGGTCGGCCTCCCCACCCATGTGGATCCGTACGTCGCCAAACTTCGCTCCCATCTGGGCCTCAAAGAACGACCGAGCCCGGTCTGACAGCGGGCGCCCCGGTCCGCTCGTCACGTCTACGGCCCGCCGCACTGCCGTACCTTGTCCCCCCGTTCCGGGCTGCTTCCTTAATTCTGTCTCCTCTCCGCCGGGTCCGTCCCCTTTGCGCCGCAGCTCCGCCTCGCACCCCGGGCAGTCCAGCGGCCGTCCCTGCCGGACACGCCGGCGGCAGCGTGGACACATTCGCTGAATCCGGTCTCCCGGCGTGCCTTGCCCGAGCTCTTCCGTCGATTCCGACTCCGGCATCCGAATTACCGTGTCGGCGATGCGTTCGGCCTCCTTCTCGTACCTGTCGCCGGGCTCGCTGACGCGCACCTTCGGTTGAATCACGGCCTCTGCCCGTGCGCTTCGGTCCCGCGCACCAAGTCGAATCTCCGCCCCCATTCCAAACAGCGGTCCACCCTCCTGCACGGAAGATAGTTCCGGGGAGCTGTCGCTGCTTTCCCTCTCCTTGGGTTGAGCAGCCGAGGACGATGACTCTGTTGATTTTGAACGAGCGTGACGCATTGTGCAATCGCTGGTCATGACTGGGGACGAACAGTCACTGCTCTATCGTATTTTCTCCCCTCTTCTTTTGCTCGATTCTCCATCGAGAAGATGGGCACCGCCTCTCTGGAAGCAAGTCCGGCCACCGTCCCTCTCCCGGACAGCGTTGATCTACCCGCAGACACGATCGTGTAACCGATCGATCCATTGCACAGAAGGTCCGGGATCATAATTCCAACGAGCCCAATTACCACGGACGTCCACATGGATGTAGGCCCTCCCGACTCCCAGGCCGATGTCGCACTTGTTTTGCAGCGCAACCTCTGCAAGCTCGCGGCCCGTCATATCTGCTGTGCGAATGTCGGCTGCCCGTCCCCCCATGTGCTGACTATCTTCTGCTCCCTCAACTTCCTCGTTGTATGGCGGAGGACGGTACCCGGAGTTGATGATCACTGCTGTCCCCACGTCGTCTCGAATTTGCTGTAGAAGATCCATTAAACTCGGATCGATCCGAGACCGCTGGAACTCATTTCCTCCGCTTTGAGCGTACTCATCGACCGTAAAATCATGGGTTAGATTCTTTTCTCGGTGTACACCGCTCGTGTCGAGCAAGGGATTCCCGGTGTTCAAGGGATCGCTGAACCGATCTAAATAATCGTGCACGACGGGAAGCGAGGCGCCTCCCGGAAAATTGAAGAGTTCAACTCCCGACGGCTGCATTGTCACAATCTGTCGCTCGGACTCTCCCATCGGGCGACTGAGATCGCGATACTGCTCCCCGCGAGCAAGTTCTCTTCTGTACTGCTGACGCTCCACGTCCCCCATCGGCCGGTCCGGCACAAACTGTTCTGCGGGGTCCGCGAGAGGAGAGGGTGTTTCCTGTGGCCGGGTTTTTTCCGATCCAGCACCGGACGGAATCGAGATGTTGTCCATTTGCTGCTGCACCGCCGAATTCGCTGCTGACTCAGCGGTCGCTCGCCGAAAGATGACAGGTTCCTTCCTCCCGGGTGCGGTAGGTTTTTCTAGGTTCGCGCTCGCGTCTGGCTCCAGCGTCTGCATCACCGCGTCGGTGACGCGTTCGGCTTCGCGCTCGTACCTGTCGTCCGGCTCGTTCACCGTCAGCTTCGGTTGAATGTGAGGGCCGTCTTGCGTGCCCCGGTTGTCAGCACCAAGCTCGACGGCCGGTCTCGCCGCGCGCAGCGGTCCCTTCTCCTGCATATTCGCCGCAGACGGTGGGGGGTTGTCGCGTTCCTCCCCATCCGTCTTGGACACCGTCGTCGAGGAGGACTTGGACTTCGTCCGAGTGCGAGTCATGAGACGTTCCTGTAGTGAACGGATCCTGCGAACAACAAACGGCGCGTAGCCCCGTTCTCGTCAGGAGGTCATTCCTTCGACGAACTGCTGCGCCCCGGAGCTCGGGCCCTCGTCCTCCTCGACGGTAACCGGGCAAAAAGCCCCGCCCTTTTGATACACCTCGCGGACGGCGGCTGTGAAGCGCTCATTGCGGACTGCCACACCCTCCAGGGCGCAGCGAGGCCGGTGGGAGACCGTCACGGGGGTTCGAATTTCACCGCGTCCGTCTCGTCGTCGACTTTTTTGGTGTAGGACCGGATGTAATCGATTATTGCGCCGATGTTGTTGGCTGTCCCCTCGCGGACGTCGTGGTAGAGGATCACGATCTTCGGGGCGGCGGACGTCGTTCCCTCCCAATCCCGATCCCTGACTTTCTTCAACCCGGTCTGGAAATTCTCTTTCAGTTCGTCCAGGGACAGGCTCCCGCCCTTATCGCCCTCGATGTCCCACAGGAGGTTGGTGAGACCGGTCGACTCGTAGGTTTGCTTGACGGCCTTCTTGGTCGCCGGTTCGTCACCGATGTCTCCATGCGGCGGGCGCACGTACGTCGGCTCGGTGCCCTCCTCGGATTCCGAGTCTGTCACTGTCTTGATCCGCTCCTTTGCGGCCTTCAGTTCCGACTTCAGACGCCCCGCTTCCTGGGCTTCCGGGTGGGGTTCGTGACCCTTCTTCCCGCCGGTGTGGACGCCGATCGTGTGGCCCTCGCGGTCCATCCGTGCGATCAGCTTCTGTCCGATGCGGTGACCGCCCCGGTATTGAACATGCGTCTGGACAAAGAAGCCGGCCTTTATCCCCTTCTGCTTCAGCGTGTCCAGCACCCTCTCGGTGAGGTTTTTCCCCTTCCCCAGCGGGGCCACGTGGGGCCCGTCGTCGAACGTCAGCGAGAAGGTGCGCGTCGCGCGCAACACTCGTGGCGAAACCGTCCGCGTGACTGGGCCGACTCCACCTTTGGCTGCGGCCCGACTGGCCCGCTCGGCACGGCGCTCGGCGGCGCCGTCCGCCGGAGCAAGGCGTAGCTCCGACCACGGACCGTCCATCCGGCCCACCTGCTGACGAACGTGGGCCAACTCGTGGGCCAAAAGCCCTCTCCCCTCCGCGCGGCCCGGGGCGTACTCCCCTTCGTCGAACACGATGTGGCGACCCACGGTGTACGCTCGTGCATCCAACGCCTGTGCCGTCGCGGCCGCCGTCGGGCTGGTGTGGATCCGCACGTCGCCGAAGTCGGCGTCGAAGCGCGGTTCGAAGTACGACCGCACCGACCCGGGAAGGGGCCTTCCCTCGCCCCGGAGCGAGGTGATGTCACGTTCGACGGATTCCTCCACTTTCGACGAGGCATCGGACAATCTGGACTGTAGCGGGTCAACATCGGGTTCGACCACCGGTTCATCCGGTTTCCGACGACCCGTTCGGAGCACGGTGTCGGCAACCCGGTCGCCCTTCTTCTTGTACTTGACGCCCGGCTCGTTGACGGTCAACTCCGGGTGAATGGCCAGACCCTTCGTGTCAGAACCCTCCGAACGGAGCCCAAGCGCCGGCCCGCTCGTACGCAGCAGTTCCTGCTCCCGGACCGACGCCGTCGACGACGCATCCCGGCGCGTCGCTTCTCCCGTCGACGTCGATTCGGACGTCGTTTCGCTCGACGCGTCCGACTTGGATTTTACTCGCGCTACGGACATGGAAACGAGAGAAGGTCAGTGGAAGGCTGTGAGGAGGAGGACCGTCACGACGTCATCCCCTCGACGAACTGCTGCGACCCGGATCTCGGGCCCGCTTCTTCCTCGACGGTGAGCGGGCAAACAGCGCCGTCCTTCTGATACTCCTCGCGGACAGCAGCTAGGACGTGTTCGTCGCGGACTTCCACGGCCTCCGGTGCCGGATCGGGGTGCTCATCATTGGTGTCGGTTTCCGCTCGGGTGGTGGACTCGCTCGCGTCGTCGAGCGCCAGGAGCGTCGCCTGCAGGGCGGCGTTGCGGATCTGTCCGCCGTTGATAGCGCACTCCCGGGCCACCCGCCGGAGCGTCGCCTCGCTCACGGCGTGGTCCCCGGGCAGGTGGATGGACCAGATGGCGAGGCGCTCGTCCGCCGACGGGGGCGCAAAGTCGATGACCCGGTCCATGCGGCGCTGGAACGCCGGGTCGATGTTGTCAGCCAGGTTGCTGGTGACGAGCACGATTCCTGCGTAGTGCTCCAGCCGCTGCAGCAGGTAGTCGGTCTCGACGTTCGCGTAGCGGTCGTTCGCCGTCGAGACCTCGGTGCGCTTGCCGAGGAGCGCGTCGCCCTCGTCGAGCAGCAGGACCACGTCCAGCTCCTCGGCGGTGCTCAGGACGCGGTGCAGGTTCTTCTCTGTTTCGCCGACGTACTTGTTGATGACCGAGGCGAGGTCGACCCGGTAGAGGTCCATGCCCAGTTCGGCGGCAAGGATGCGGGCGGCGAGGGTCTTGCCCGTCCCGCTCGGGCCGGTGAAAAGCGCGCGCACCCCCTTCGTCGTGGCGCTGCCGAAGGCCGGACCGAGGTGGTCGAGGAGCCGCTCGCGGTGGTCGCAGCGGCGCTCGAGGTCGTGCAGCTTCTCCTCCGTCCGCGGGTCGACGACGAGGCGGTCCCACGTGCCGTCCACCTCCAGGCGCTCGGCGAGGGTGTCGAGGAGCTGCCGCCCGAGGGAGCGAGTGGCGTGGCGCACGTCGCCGGTGGTGACCGTTTCACGTCCGTCGAGCGCAGCGTGGCGCACGGCGGCGGCCCCGGCGCGGCGCAGGTAGCGTCCCGGCAGCTGAAACCCGTCCACGATGGCGTCGAGGTCCGCCACGTCGGCTCCCTCGACGGCGGCCCGCCAGTGGCGGCGCCGTTCGTCGGCGGAGAGCGTGTCCAGCGAGAGGGTGACGGCCGCGTCGAGGGCATCGCCGGTGAGGCCGCCGGTCG
>NZ_JAZKRW010000102.1:0-10833 GCF_036626415.1 Salinibacter sp. | reverse complement strand
GCGTCGACCATGCCGGCGGCAAGATCCTCGGCGTGGACGAGGCTCAGCGTGCGGGCCGAGCCCCCGCCCACGACGGGGCAGACGTGTCGCTTTACGGCCCGGAAGAAGTCGAGGATGTCGCGGTCGCGGGGGCCGTAGACGGCGGGGGGGCGCACGACGGTGAGGGGGAGGCTCTCCGCGTACGATTCGGGCGTGGTCTCGGGGCGTTCGTGGAGGGCCTCTTCCATCCGCGCCTTGCTCCGGCCGTACATGCTGACGGGGCGGAGCGGTACGTCCTCCGTCGCCACGTCCTGCGCGCAGCGCCCGACGGCCGCGAGGCTGCTCGTCACCAGCACGCGATCCAGGTCCGGTGCGGCGTGCTTCACGGCGCCCAGCAGGTTGAGTGTGGCCTGCACGTTGGCTTCGTAGAATTCGTCTTCGGTCGGCGCCCGTGTCCGCCCAGCCACGTGGTAGACCTCGTCGACCCCATCGAGCGCGTCCCAGAGCACATCCACGTCCGACAGATCGCCGCGCACGGTCGTCACGTCCAGGTCCGACAACCATTTCGGGTCGGTGCGGACGAGACAGCGGATCTCGTCGATGTCGCGGCGCAGGAGTTCTTCGACGAGATGACTCCCGACGAAGCCGGTGCCGCCCGTGACGAAAGCAGTTTTGTCTCTTTCCACGAAGGGATCAGTTAGTTACGGAGGTAGCAATGTTGAGGGTCGAAGCGGGGGTGAGAGGAGAAGGAGGGAGGAGGAGGCTTGGATGAAGAGTCGTGGGGCAAGGAAGACACAACGCTACGGGGTGGTGGGCTGAGGTGTCTTCAAAGGACGGCTTCTGCTTGGGATTCAACTTCTTTTGCCACGTCGAAAATCGAGAACTTATGGACTACCTAACCCAAGTTGCTCCCTAATCGAAAGATGGTCATTTTGAACTCGATTCAGAATCTCTGTAGGCCAATCTGGCCGTTCAAGGGAGATCCCGCATCGGAGTGCGGAATGACACGCAACTTGGGTTACCTATCCGTCGACGCACGGCGGGAATCCTTACGAGAGTGCGCTTGATGTCCCGTCCCGAAGGGTGAAATTCTTTACTCTGTTGGCATATTTCTCGATCCCGTGCTCGATGAGTTTGCCTCGTTTGACAGCAAAAGTACGTTCTATTTAGTTGCGAATAACATTCGCAAGAATCGTATTTCGTCCGCACAATCCGATGTCCGTACGGGTCGTTCTGGCCGATCCATATGCGCTGGTCCGGGCGTCGTTGCAGGCGTTCCTCGACGCGCAGCCCGAAATCGAGGTGGGGGCGACCACCGACGATGGAAATGAGGCTGTACGCTATGGCTGCACGGATACTACGGACGTAGTGCTGCTGGAGGCGCTCCTGTCCGAGCCGACGGGCCTCGACACCGTTGAACGGCTTGCCGAGGTCGACGGTGCACCTCCTGTTTTGGTGGTGAGCCGCTCCGAGCAGCCCTGGCTGGCCGAGCAGATGCTGGAAGCCGGAGCGTCGGGCTACGTGCTGAAGCGGGACGATCCAGACTTGTTGATAAAGGCACTCAACGGGGTGGCGCAGGGACAGGACGGCTGGATCAGTCCCCACATTTCAAGGTCGCTGGTTCCCGACGGAGTGCCTGTTGCCCGGAGCATACGCCAACTGACACCACGCGAGCGCGACGTGCTCCGGCTCGTGGCCGAAGGGCTGCAAAATCCGGAGATTGCCGAGAAGCTCTGCATCAGCACGGGGACGGTGAAAAACCACGTACACCAGATTCTTCAGAAGCTGGGCTTGCCTACGCGCTTGAAGCTGATTGTGTGGGCCCACCGGCACGACCTGAAACGGCTGTTGCCCCCCCCCCTGATGAAATTGGGCGAGAGTAAAATGTATCGATGGGCACACTCAATTTATGACGGTCGATACATGACCGACGGGGGAATCTGCCATATCCATACTGATGAGAATAGTCGTGATCTATCACTCATCAGGAGGTGATAACGCATGATGTCTCCGCGTAGAGTATCCGTTCTTTCGTGGCTTTTCACACTGCTGATCGGGGTACTGCTCATTGGGTGCGACCAGCAGGCACCCGTCGGATCGGACGCTCCCAAGGCGTCTGATCCGAGTCCAGTCCCAACGACTCTTTCGAGTCAAGTTCAAGACAGCATCCAGACGGATCGCCTGAGCGACCTGGGGTTGCCTACTGACCTCAGTCGAGGCGTGTATTCCACAAAGAACGTATCCGTTCCAGACAGTTTAAAAAACAGCGTTCAGAGCCGCGCACCCAGCGGATTCAAGATTCCGAACACCCGCCCGAACGTATCTCTTCAGGAGTCGAACATCGGTGACGATGCAAAGCCGTCACAGAATACTCGACAGAATGCCGCTGACGCCGATACCGTTGGCTTCACTTCAACGGTGGAGAAAGACAGCCCTGTTCCGGTTGTTGAATACACCAATGCCCCGAACTCAGGGTCGTGGTCGTACTACGGAGGGTCCTACATAAATATAGGCTACTACTACACAGGAATGGGATCCTACACAGGGGCTACAAAAAATATCTCGTATATCGATGTAATTGGAACTTCATACGTCGACTTCTTTCCCGTGTTTTCTGGATACGACTATGGATTTGACGCGAGCTTTGCTGGGGTATGGACTTCTGTAGATACTGAGTCGGATACTTGGTACTATCAGGATGGGAATCACTACGTCTACGACGAAGGGGACCAGTACCCAGATGGTTATTATTATGATCAATTCGGGACTGGTGCATTTGAGTATAATTTCTAAATATTCATCACTGGGGTAGGGGGGCGGTTCTCCCCCTTCCCCTCTCCTAGTGACTCATTCCACGAATAGTTCTCCTGTCTGTATGCCATGTGCGTGTCTCCTCGCGCCACAGGTTCTCTTTTATTGTTGTTTCTCTTTCCATCTATCGGTGGACTTCTGACTGGGTGTGACAGCAATGAGCCCCGTCCCCCGGATCCAAAACAAATCAATTGCGAGGGCACTCTTCCAGCGGCGGTGGAGTGGGAGACTCCTCAACATATTCCCATCGATGTGCAGGGCATCGCGAGCCATCCGGACATTGCTGTCAACGATTCGAAGAAATTTGTTGCCATTCACAAGGTGGATACGACCCAACAGTTCGCAGCCCCCAGCGAGATCTATGTTCTCCGCCGGACGGAAGCGGGCTGGAGCGAACCGATCAACGTCTCTCAGAGCGGCACTCCGTCTTCCCGGCCCGTAATTGCAACAGAACCCGGCGGGACCGTGCACCTCGTCTGGGGCGAGCGCCTCCAAGACGCCACCCCGCGCCCCGGCGCGCCTCCCGATGCTGTTTATTATGCCCGCAGCACCGACAATGGGCAAACCTGGTCGGCCCCCGAAGAGGTTTTCGCCTCCCGCAGCGATGCCTTCTTTAGCATGCCCCACAGTCTCGCTTTCGACGCTGACGGCCATCTTCATCTCGTGTTTTCATCTCGGGAGAGTGACAACCGTCCGGCTCAGATCCGCCATTTTGAGCGAATGTCCACAGGGTGGACCGGCGGTCGAACTTCCATTGGGGATCGAGGGGGCGGTAAGGAACCCGACATCGCGATAGGACCAGAGGGCCGGTTCTTGGTTACGTATATCGCGGCCGATACCTCACGCCAGGAGCGGGATCGCAATAGTGTGTTTTTCACCTGGTCGGAAGATGGAGGGGAGACGTGGGAGAAAAGAATACTTGTTCACCGCTCGGGATTTGACGAGCCGGGCTTCTCTCCCACGATCGCCGCAAGCTCCAATGGTCGCATTCAAATCGTGTGGCGGAAAAGCCTGACGGGTGACCTCAAGCCGGAGGCTCTCTTCGGCAGTTGTTCGACCGACGGGGGCGAACGCTGGGCCAAAGCGAAGAATCTTACCCCCTCGATTGCCGGTCAAGGCATTCCCAGCACGCCGGAAGTGGCTGTTGATGAGCGAGGGGCCACAAACGTGACCTTCCAAATGGGCGGGTTTAACACGTCCTCCTTTCCGGCATACCATCTCCGAGGCATTGGGGAGGACTGGACATCCCCTCGAAACCTTTTTGGGACCAGCGGGGCGGCCCAACACGTCGGGCTCACATCAGACGACGACGGCCATCTTCATTTGACCCTTCGGATGATCGACCGTGATCCAGAAGGAGTTTACTACAGCATCGGCACTCCGCAGTAACGCTCAGTAGTTTGGAGGTGATCAGCATGAACCGCACACTTTTCCTTTCCCTCCTCGCCCTCTGTGTACTCCTCACCGCCTGCGATAGCACCGGTCCCGAGTCGACGCCCGAGCCGCACTTCGAACTGACGGCTGGAGCCCCGGTCAACGCCTCCGTCCAAGGACAGGCCACGCTGGGCAACAACCTGTCGTTCGACGAGCAGAACGTCTTTGTGCACCCCATCCAGCCGCTGGACAAGACCGTTACCATCGTCCAGCTCTCCGGGGAATACGAGGAGTCGGTGACCCACGATCTCTCGTTCATGCGACTGGCCGACGGCCCCCTGGAGCCGGGCACCTACGAGGTGGGAATGAACGGTCACTGCGATAGCTCCTGCGGGCCGGGCTTCTTCCCGGACGAGCTCTTTACCGTCAGTTATGGGCGACAGACCGCCGACTCGCTGCACTTCTATCCGCTGAAGGAGGGAACAGTCGCCGTTGAGACGGCCACCGACGAGGTCGTCGAGGGCACCTTTTCACTCGACGCGGCGATGGAGGCCAGCGTGTCCCGGGCTGACATGGAAGCCTTCCGCGATTCGCTACGGGAGGGTCCGCCAAGCGACAGCACTGAATTCCCGCGGCCGCCGGAGCCCACCGTGACGGCCCTGGAGCCGCTCATGACAATTGAGGGCAGCTTCACGGCCACGCCCGGCACGCTGTCCGATGCGGTGACGCGGCCGCAGTGGAGCGTGAGTGGGGACATTTTGGCGCCGTGATCATCCGTTCAGCGAGAGGTCATCCGCTGTTTTCCGAGGAACCACGAGATTCGACGTCTTCCTTCTCTACGAATTTGTACCCGATGCCGTAGACCGTTTGGAGGTACGTGGGGTCGTCCGGTGCGGGCTCAATTTTTTTGCGCAGCGACGCCACGTGGCGGTCGATGGTACGGGTGGTGATGTCGCCACTGATGCCCCACACGTCGCGGAGCAGCTGTTCGCGGCTCACCGTGCGGCCCCGGTGTTTGATAAAGTACTCTAGGATGTCAAACTCCAGGTCGGTAAGCTCAATTGCCTCGCCCTCCTCGGCAACGGTGTCTCCAGAGAAGTGGACGGTCAGGTTCCCGAATGAATACACGTCGCCCGTGTCGGGGAGGGACGACCTGCTTCGGGCAAGCACCGCCTCCACCCGTGCGGCGAGCTCTTCCGTGCCGAACGGCTTGGTCACGTAATCGTCGGCGCCGAGGTCAAACCCCCGGAGCTTGTGCTTGTGCTCATCCTTTACGGTGAGCATGATGACGGGCGAGTCGACCCCGGCCTGGCGGGCCTCGCGCAGGACCTCGAACCCGTCCTTCTCGGGCAACCGCACGTCCAGAAGCACGAGGTCGTAGGGCGGCAGGGTGGTCATTTCTTGAAGGGCATGCTCGCCCTCGGTGACATGATGGACCTCATAGCCGTTTCGGCGGAAGAACGATTCCAGGCTGCTTCCGAGGTCCGGGTCATCTTCGGCAATGAGGAGGCGGGCCTCAGGAGACCCCATCGACGCGTCACCGGGCAGAGACATGACCGTGCCTGCGGGCCATTCGTGAGAACAGGAGAGGAAGCGTTTGTGCTGGAAAAACTACCCTACTGGTGCGTGAACTGCAAGATTCGGGGCATGTGCATCGGAGACGGAAAAGCGAACGGGCTCGCCCGACACACGTACATCAACGCACACGGCCTTTTCCGGAAGTGTATCGCAACGCATGGACGCATCGCCGCTCTTCAACCCCGAGTACCTTCCGATCATTGCCGGGACCCTGATCGGCTTTGCGCTCCTGGCCGCTCTGCTCCTCGTCCCGATCTGGCGGTTTCTCGACCGGGAGCAAGAGGTCGCTGAAGAGTGGACGGCGGAGGCGGTTGAGGAGCGGATTTTGCAACAGAAACAGCCCTCGTCGGGCGAAGCTGAGGCCTCGGACGAGGGGGGCTCCTCCACTGAACAGGGGAGTGCAGTGCGGAGCTCATCTGCGACGTAGCACGATTGCTACCTGGAGCTGCTATCGGGAACTGTCACCCGAACCATCGGGCGGAGGGTCGCCAGGGTCTTCGGACCGATGCCACTGACGCGCTTCAGCTCGTCGACTTGCTGGAAGGGGCGCTGAGTGGTCCGGTACGTCACGATCCGTTCGGACAGGGCCGGGCCAATCCCCGGCAGGGCTTCCAGGGCGCTTGGCGGCGCCGTATTCACGTTGATCGGAGCAGATGCGGACGGACGAGGGTGCTGCGGGGGCCCGGATGAGGGGGGCGTGGAGTCGGGGGGCACCTTGGCCACGAGCGAGTCGACGGCGACCGGAGGGGCCTGCTGCTCCTGAAAGTGGCGCACGGTGAGACCCACCAAAAACAGCACGGTGAGCGTAAGAATCGCGAGTCCCTCCTGGCGGGTGATAGACAGCCGCTGCTGCAGTCGGTAGAGCCAGATCATGACGGTAACCCTGCGGGTCCATCGATCACAACGAACATCCCAGAAGTCAGAAACAAGACACCTCCGAAATCAAAATCTAACGTTCTGTCCCTGCAGGAACCGGTCAACTTGTCCAGACGGCCTCACTCGGACGGCCGGATCTGGTGTTATTGTTGGGTGTAGCAGCCTTGGGACTGGACTCACCACCGCCCGTTGATCATGGCTCAGCGTTCAATCACACGCACGGAAGCAGTCGTCCTGCGAAGCATCGACTATGGAGAAACGAGCCAGATCGTGACCCTCTTTACGCGGGAGAAGGGCAAAATCGGTGTGATGGCGAAGGGGGCGCGGCGTCCCCAAAGCTCCTTTGGGGCCACTCTGCAGCCCATGTCGTACACCCAGGTGGTATTTTACTACAAGCCAACGCGTACTCTGCAGACCCTCAGCGAGAGCAGCCATGTTCAGTCCTTCCATCGTCTCCGCGAACGTCTGCCCACCATCACGGTGGGGCTGCGCATCGTGGAGCTCGTCGACGCCCTCCTGGAGGAGGAAGACGCACAGCCCGCTGCGTTCGCGTTGGTCGTCCGGGCCCTTCATCGACTGAACTACGCGGAGGTGCGGGTGGGCAACCTTTGGCCATTCGTGCAGCTTCAACTGGCGCAGGTGCTGGGGGTGGCGCCGGCTGTCGACCGGGCACGCGTAGAGGCCGTAACGGGCGAGGAGGGGCTTCTGTCGCTGGCGGACGGGGGCGTGTATCCGGCGGACGCAACCCCAGAGCGCCCGAGGCGTGCCTCCCGGCCGGCCCTCCGGGCATATGCCGTCTGCGCCCGTGCCGACCTCGACACGGTGATGCGGCTAAACATGGCGCCGGCGGTACGGCGGGAACTGAACACCCTTGTGCGAGACTTCTTGCGGTACCAGTTCGACGAGGCCTATCCGGACCAAAGCCACTCGGTGATTGCGCAGATCGAAGAGACATGACCCCGTGATGCAGGACAATCACATCCACTACGAACCCCTCCTGCCGTCGCTTTGAGCTTGATGCAGGGCCCATCCCCCGGACGAAGAAACCTGTATCCGTCGGGGTGTGGCCTCCCCACGAGCGAGGCGACGGATACCATAAATCAAGGGTGGTGCGACCAGGGACGTGTGTTTATGACTGGAACGTCAGCCTCGGGCAGCGGCGTCGAGGAACCCCCGCTGATGCAACTGCCCTTCCTGACGGGGCGACTTGACCTTTTCCGGTGTTCTCAATACCCTACTGTGTGGAACATGTGCCCCATTTCCGCGCGCTGACACCCGGAGCTGTGCGCACCGCATTCGTCCACCGAGCGTAATCGCCATTACACCATGGGACGAAAAAAGCTCACCGCCAAGCAGCATGAGTTCCTGCAATTCCTCATTGACCACACCCGAGAGACGGGAGTCTGGCCGACGTACCGGGAGATCATTGATCACTTCGGTTACAGTTCTCCCAACAGTGTCACCCAGAATTTGAAGGCCCTTCACCGGAAGGGGCACCTCACCCGAGACGACCAAGGCTATCACCTCGCCGAGCGCTATCAGGAGCAGGACGAACCTGGCATCCCGGTCAAAGGAATCATTTCGGCGGGCACGCTACAGGAGGCTGTGGAGGCGGACCTGGGGACCATCACGCTGGACATGCTGTTTCCCAACCTCAACCAGATCTTCGCGATCCGGGTGTCCGGGCAGTCCATGCGCGGGGCCAACATCCGCGACGGCGACTACGTGCTGCTCATGGATGAGGACATTCCGGAAGGCGGAATCGGCGCGATATTGTACGATGGGGAGACCTCCCTTAAGCGCGTGTACCACGACGACGGGGGGCTGCGGCTGGAGCCCTGCAATCCCGAATACGACGACATCCACATCCAGCCCGACGTGTTTGAAGAGGTCACCATCCTCGGGCGATACGTCGGGCACGTCAACGACGAGGGCATTCACAAGAAGGGGGGGCGCGGGCCCGCGGCGGTCCACTAGGGGCCCCTGTAGACTTCCGATGGTTCTGGCTTTACGACTTCCATTTCTATGAGCGAACTCCCAAATTGGAGAAACAACCTGCGCCGTGACGGCGGCCACTGGGACGATGGTCGGTGGTACGACATTCACCTGGAGCGCCGCCTCCCACAAGCGGTTCCGATGCTCGAGGAGCTGGCCATGGCCCTCCCGCCCCTGCCGCCGGGCGCGACGGTCTGTGACCTTGCATGTGGCACCGGCAACGCCGCCGCCACGGTGCTCGACGCCTACCCGCAGGTGGAACTCGTGTTGCTCGACGAGGACCCGGACCTGCTGTCCATTGCGCACGAGAAGGTAGGGCAGCTCACCCGCAACGCCGAGCCGCTGCAGGTGGCGGTGCCGTCCGACGGAGCGCCGCTTCCGGGCGGGCCGTACGATCTGGTGGTGGCTTCGCTAGCCCTCCACGCCATCGTGGGGCACGACGTGGATCCGGCGGAGGCAGAGTCGCGCTACGAGCTTCTCTTTCGCAGCGTTCTCGAACCGCTCCGCCCCGGCGGGCACTGCCTCATCGGCGATCACGTCGGCACCCTGCCGCTCTATCCGCAGCTCAAGGCCATGGAGCGCGCCGGCTTTACCGAGGTGGACTGCGCGTGGCGCCAGGACGACTTCTTTGTGGCGGGCGGCCGGAAGAGTCCCTGAGCCACGGCCTGCGCTGCGGCAATGGGCGCTGTGGGGAAGAGGCGGAGCGGGGACGAGGCGGACCACAGATCCGTTGCGCCGAGTCGGCCGTGCAGGGGGCCCAAGAGCTGCGTCGTCGCGCGTCCGGCTATGCTGTTGGCGATCGTTCGTCCAAGATCCCCGCAGCCTGGAGAGAAGAAGGGAAACGGGGGTGCGGTGAAAAGCAGGGTGCACGCCCCGTGTCTGTCAACGCGGGCTGTTTCTAGTCACGCTCGTTTCGGATCCGCTCGTACGTCTTGTCGAGGTCCACGACGGGCTTCGGGTAGTCGGCCCCAAGGACGCAGCCGTAGCGCTTCTGCTGCTCGTGGCTCATGCGATGGGGCTCGTGGACGAACTTGTCGGGCACGTCCTCTAGCGCAGGGAGCCAGTAGCGGACGTACTCGCCGTTCTCGTCGTAGCGCTTCGCTTGCTTTACGATGTTGAAGTAGCGGGCCCGCGGGTCATTGCCCACGCGGGAGTTGTAGGCCCAGTTGCCCCAGTTGGAGGCCACGTCGTAGTCCACGAGGCGCGACTCGAAGTAGGCCGCCCCCATCCGCCAGTCCAGCTTGAGGCTCTGGGAGAGCATGCTGGCCACGTTCTGGCGCCCCCGGTTCGACATGTACCCGGTCCGGTTGAGCTCCCGCATGTTGGCGTCGACGAACGGGATGCCGGTGGTGCCGGTGGCCCAGCGCTCGAACGACTCGTCGTGGTATTTCCAGTCAATGTCGTTGCCGATGATGCCGCCGGGGCGGAAGAGGCGGTCGCCGGCCTTCCAGGTCACGTAGCTGAAGAAGTCGCGCCAGATGAGCTCAAACTTCATCCAGTACGTCGACTTGTTGTCGACCCGCTGCTTCTCGTAGCGCTCCACCTCCTCGTGGATCTGCCGGGGGGTGATGCAGCCGTGGGCGAGCCAGGCGCTGAACTTCGCGGAGTAGTTGGCGCCGAGCAGGCCGTTGCGCGTGGCCTTGTACTTCTTCAAGAAGTCTCCGCGCCAGATGTACTCGTCGATGCGGTCGAGCCCTCGAGTCTCCCCGCCCCGAAAGGGAAGCACGCCCCGCTCGTCGACGCTCCCGTCGTCCTCGAAGCCGAGTTCGTCGAGCGTAGGAACCGCCCCCGGATCGACGTCTTCGGGGAGGGGCAGCAGCGAGTCCGGCGCGTCCAGGGTGGGCCGGACCGTGCTCTTCTTCTCGACGGCCTTCCGGAAGTTGGTGTAGACCTTCGGAATGTCGTCGGGGCCGTCGAAGGGGACGTCGTCGACGTGGTAGAGCGTCTTCCCCCAGAAGAAGCCGGGCGTGGCGTCGGTCTCCCTGAGGGCGTCCTCCACCGCCCTCTCTACCTGTTCTTCCTCACCCCCAATTTCCTGGAATTGCAGGACCTCCTCGGCGTTTGTCTGCCGCACCAGCCCCGGAAGAATGTCTTCGGGGCGTCCGTGGCGGACCACGAGGTCGGCCCCGAGGTCCTGGAACGAGTCCCGGAGGTCCTGTACGCCTTCGCGGAGGAAGCGGGCCCGGATGGCGCTCATCTTCGGCAGGTCGAACATGGTCG
>NZ_JAZKRW010000101.1:0-10952 GCF_036626415.1 Salinibacter sp. | reverse complement strand
TCCTCGCGGTCGACGCGGACGACGCCGGGGTCCGCACCCGTGGGGCTGGTGACGTACTTGCGCTCGGTCACCATGACGGGCGCCACGTCGCTCCCTTTCGACGTGCTGTAGTGGGCGGCGATGGCCGCGGCGGTGTGGCGGCGGCGCGGGCCCGGCTCGGCGTCGCGGTTGGGCCGGTGGAGCACGGTGTGGGCACCCGGCACGCCGCGGGCGTGGAGCCACAGGTCGTACGGCTGGCTGGCGTGGAACGTGAGCTCGTGGTTCTGGCGCGCGTTCTTGCCGACCCACACCTCGAAGCCCTCCCCAAGGTCGAACCGCCGAAATGGAAAATCGTCCACGTCCGCGTCGTCCCGCTCCACAAATGGGACAACCTCGTCTTCGCGCTCGTCCCGAAACTGCTTGATGCCGTCGAGCGTGTCGATCGCTCGGAGGTCTTCGAGGAGCGCCTCGGCTCGGTCCGCCCGCTCGATCGTGTCGTCGAGCCGCGCCTCGGCCTCTTCCCGCGATCGCCGCGTGCTCCGGGCCCGGTCGTAGTAGTGCTCGGCGTTCTCGACGGGCGACTTGGCGGGGTCGAGGGGAATGGTGACCGGATCCCCCTCCTCGAACAGGTCCGGCAATTCGACTTCCTCGGCCCCCGGCGGCACCTGATCCTGCTGGGCCATGAGCAGGTGCCCCCACCGCTCGTAGCGCCCGGCCCGGCTCTCGCTCTGCAGCTCCTCCATCATCCGCTCGGCGCTCCGGCGCTCGTGCTCCACAGCCGATTCGAGGGCCTCCTCCAGCGGATCGTAGAGGCGGTGGAAGTGCTGCTCCGCCAGCGTGCGCCGCACAAAGTCGGACACCGCGGCGTCCACCGTGTCGAACCGCTCGGCGGGGGCGTCGGCGCGGTGGCGGAGCGGAAGCAGTGAGAACACGTCCGGGAACTGCCCGTCGCCGTAGATCACGGGCTTAGGGGCGTCGAGGGCCGCGCGGACCTCAAGGGAGGCGTCGAAGAGGGCGCGGCGGTCCGCTTCCGTGCAGTCCTCCGGCGCGTCTATCGTAACGCCGGCCCGGTGCAGCGTCTCCCGCGCCAGGTCGCCCCCGAAGAGCGACACGGCCGACTGCACCGCCTGGCGCGTCTTGTTGCGGTTGGTGTTCCAACGCTCCTCGAACTCGTCGACCGTCTCCGGCATCGGCGCCGGGTACGGCTCCGGCGCGTCGGTGCCCACGAGTTCGTCGTGGCGCTGGAAGGCGGCGACGATCGTGTCGTCGGGGGCGACGTGGAAGGCGTTCGCCCGCGCGCCGAAGAGCTGCCACAGGATCCGCGCGCCGTCGTCCAGGACGAGGGACACGAGCCGGTCTCGCTCCGCAATCGCGACCCCGGCCACCGTCTGCCCCATCGCATCCTCGAAGAGGGTCGCCACGTTGCGGCGGGCCTTGTGGTAGCCGGGGCGGCGGAACAGGTACAGGAACGGACGCTGCACCGAGCCGCGGATCATCCAGTCCTGCTCCGCCCCGCCCAGCGCGACGGTCAGCTCGTTTTTGTTCTGCGAGTAGACGTCACGGACCGTCGTGCCTTCGAGGTCGGACCGCCACTCGCGGACGAGGGCGCGGAGGGTGTAGTAGTTGTTAACCACGGGCGTCGGGAACAAGGGGCGAGAATTCGTCCGGCCAGTCGGCCGCTGGGACGCGGGAAACGAACCGCCACCGCCCCCTCGTTCCGATCGGCCCCTACGCCTGGGCCACCGGCAGCTCGTCCCACCGCGTGGTGTACTTTGGGGACCGGTTTTGGCGCTTCATCGCCCACTCGCGCTCGGAGGGGAGCCCTGCGGCCGCCAGCCCAATGGTGTCTTTCCCGTGCTCGGCGTTGATCCGGTCGACGGCCGCCGTGAGGTTCTCGTCCTGCCTGCGCCCCCGGCCGAACAGGCTTTCCTGATGGGGACGGCTCGGCCGGATGTCGTAGAGGCACACGCCGGCCTTCTTGTAGCCGTAGCCCCCGCGGTAGATCACCTCCAGGAGCCGTCTGGAGGCCTTCACAAAGGGCGCAGCGCGGGCGGTGTGCTCCGAGATGGACCCGGCCACGCCGTTTGAGTAGTGGGGACCGTCCCCAAACCGTTTGGTCGTGATGAAGGCCTTGATGCCGCGGGCCACCAGGCCCTCCTCCCGCAGCTTTTCCGCGGCGCGCTGGGCATGTTTTGCAAGGGCCTGCCGGAGATTCTCTTTCGACTCGACCCGCTCGCCAAAGCTCCGGGAGCGGACGAGCGTCTTTCGGTCGGGGCGGACGAGCTCGAGCGCCAGGCAGGGGCGCCCCCTCAGCTCCTGCGCCGTGCGCAGCCCAACCACGGTCATCTCGCTTCGAATCCACGCGTCCGGCAACGCCCTGAACGCGGCCGCACTGGCCACGCCCTTCTCCGTCAGGGCCTCCTCGTAGGCGCTGCCGATGCCCCAGATGTCCCCGACGGAAACGCGCCGAAGCAGCTCTTCCAGCTCCGGTTCTTCCGGGCAGACGTACGTACCCATCCCCCATCCGGCCCGCTTGCGGGCTTTCGCGTTTTCGTCGGCCACCTTCGCGAGCGTCTTCGTGGGGCCAATGCCAACACGGATCGGCACGCCGATCTGGCGACGCACTTTTCGGCGGAGCCGGTCGGCGAGGCGCTGGAGGTTCTTCCGGTTTAGGGACGGAAGCGTGAGAAACGCTTCGTCGATCGAGTAGCGCTCCAGCTCCAGGGCCTCCTCCTCCAGGACCGAATGGACGCGGCGGCTCATGTCCCCGTACAGCGTGTAGTTTGAGGACAAGACCACCCCGTTCATCCCCTCGATCTCCTCCTGCCATTTGAAGTATGGCGCGCCCATGGGAATGCCCTTGGCTTTCAGCTTTTCGCTGCGGGCAACGATACAGCCATCATTGTTCGACAGGACGGCCACGGGGACTTCCCGCAGGGACGGATCGAAGACGCGTTCGCAGCTGACGTAGAAGTTCTCACAGTCGATGAGGGCGAAGACCGTATCCACGGACGAAATCGGGGACTGAGCAAAGCAGGGCGGCGTGCAGGTGGCGGCGGCGTCACGATACTTCGTGGACCACGTGCCGCACGACGCCCCACACCACGAGCTCCTGCCCGTCCCGGACCGGGATGGGGTCGTGCTGCTCACTCTCGGGAGCGAGGACGATTTGCCCCGCGCGGGTGTGGAGCCGCTTGACGGTCAGCTCTCCGTCGAGCGCGGCCACCACCACATCCCCGTCCGCCGGCTCTACGGCCCGGTCCACCACCAAGAGGTCCCCGTCGTGGATGCCGGCCTCCGTCATCGACGTGCCGGAGACGCGCAGGTAGTAGGTCGCCGCCTCGTGCTCGACCAGGTGCTCGGCCAGGTCGAGCTGCGTCTCGACGTAGTCGGAGGCGGGCGACGGGAAGCCGGCCTCAATCCGGGCAAGGAAGAATGGACGGCGCAGACCCGACGCACGCCGGGCCGGGCACAGGGCCGTCACGACGACGGGCGACGCGGAAGCGGGGGAGGCCTGCGCGGAACGGTCGGGCTCGGACAGGGGGGGCATCGGCGGAGAGAGCTGTGGGGAGCGTGGGTTTCATGGTTTCCCACAATACAAACCAGCGCACATATTTCAAACATGTGTCTTCCTTCTCCCCTCTCAGCGCCCCGAGATCAGGTCGCCGAGCACACCGGTGCCCGCTGGGCCTTCGCTTTCGCCCCGGTTCGCAAACTCGCCGGCGACGATGCGGTCGGCAAGGCGGGAAAACGGCAGGCTCTGCAGGTAGACGGTGCCCGGGCCGGTGAGCGTCGTAAGAAAGACGCCCTCACCTCCGAAGAGTGCATTTTTGAAGCCGCCAATGAATTCGATGTCGTAGTCGACCTCGCTGGAGAAGCCCGCGAGGCAGCCGGTGTCCACACGCAGCTTCTGGCCGGCGTCGAGCTCGCGCTTCACGACCGTGCCGCCGGCGTGTACGAAGGCCCACCCCTTGCCCGTGAGGCGCTGAAGAATGAACCCTTCGCCCCCGAAGAGGCCCGCCCCGAGGCGCTTGGTGAAGGCCACCTCAATCTCGACGTTGGCGTCGGCACATAGGAACGCGTCCTTCTGGCACAGGAACTCGCCGCCGAAGTCGTCGAGCTGAATGGGAATAATCTTGCCCGGGTACGGGGCCGCGAAGGCAACGTGGCTTTTGCCGCGCCCCTCGTGGAGGAAGGTGGTGATGAAGAAGCTCTCGCCGGAGACCATGCGCTTGAAGCCCTTGAAGAGCCCGCCGCCGGTGTCCGTTTGCATGCGGATGCCATCGTCCATGTAGATCATGGTGCCGGCCTCGGCGCGTACGCCCTCCTGGGGGTCGAGCTCAACCTCCACGAGTTGCATGTCGTCGCCCACGATGTCGTAGTCGATGCCGTCGGTGCGGATGGTGCTCATGGGAACTGAGGAGTTGGTTGTGTGAAAGATGGAGAGGCGCGCGGCCATGGATCACCCATGCCTATTTTGTTAATATACAAAACGGCGGGGATGGAGGGAAGGGGGGCATGACGAAACGTGAGCGGGTCCAGCGGATCTTCGGCCGGAGGGGGATCCTCCATCTTCACTATTTGTTTTCATGCTGGTCGCTGTTTCAAAAGCCTCCGAACGTCATGCCCACCCCCCAGGCTCCCGCGGAAGAGCACCAGCAGCAGTGGCGGGAGATCGTCGCAGATCCAACCCTTCGCGATCTCCCCTACAAGGTCGAGACCAATCATCGAGGCCAGATTGTCTTGAGCCCGCACACCACTCACCACGCCCGCCAGCAAAAGCGTATTCAGAAGAAGCTCGACACCCTTCTCAACAGCGGAGAGGCGTTTTCGGAATGGCCCATTGCGACGGCCAGTGGGACAAAGCAGGCCGACGTGATTTGGACATCGGAGACCCGACTCGGAACCATGGAGGAAACCGGGGAGCCACCGACGCTTGCCCCGGAAATCTGTGTCGAGGTGATGAGCACCTCAAATGACTGGGACGAGATGGAGGCGAAAATTTCCCTCTATCGGGAAGCCGGGGCCGAGGAGGTGTGGGTCGTGGATGAGACAGGCCGCGTTCACTTCTTCGCGGAGGAGGAGCTGGAGCAGTCGGCCCGTGCCCCCGACTTCCCGAACACGCTTTAGGGCAGCCCCAACGGGCCCTCGGCACCGCCTGTGTTCTCCATCACGAACCGGGCCCGTCTGCCTCGGCGTCGAGCATCGTCTCGTCCGCGGGTGGGCGCAGGTTGTAGCGGTTGCTCATGCTCGCCCCGTAGGCCCCTGTCGTCGCCACCAGCAGCGTGTCGCCCGGCTCGGTGGGCGGCAGGCGCCGGTCGTGGCCCAGCACGTCGCCGGTTTCGCAGATCGGCCCCACCACGTCCGCCGTCAGCGAGGAGGCCGCGTCGAGGCGCGTCAGGTTGACAATCTCGTGGTGGGCGCCGTAGAGGGCCGGACGCAGGAGGCTGTTCATGCCGGTGTCGAGCCCCACGTACGCCGCCGCCTCTTTCGTCTTCGTCTGCGTAACGCGGGCCAGCAACACCCCGGCCTCGGCCACCAGGTAGCGACCCGGCTCCATCCACAGGGCGTACTGCGGGTGCCGATCGGCGGCCTCCCTCAGGACTGTGCCGACCGTGTCGAGGTCGAGGGGACGTCCCCCCGAGGCCTCCGGGACGCCCAGCCCCCCCCCTACATTGAGCGTACGCACGTCCGGAAACGCGCCGGCGAGGTTGGCCAACAGGTCTACGAGGGTGGCCCACGTGTCTTCGTCCGTGATGCCGCTCCCCACGTGGGCGTGGAGGCCCACGACGGTCGCCCCGGCCCGCTCGACCGCCGCCCGGAACCGTTCCAGGTCGTCGGGCACCACGCCGAATTTCGACTGCACCCCCGCCGTGCGCACCTTGCGGTGATGGCCGTCTCCCTGCCCCGGATCGACCCGAACAAACAGCTCCTCCCCGGCGAACACGTCCGGGTGCTCGGCCACGGGCTGCACGTTGTCGACTGTCACGTGCACGCCCCGCTCGAAGGCGTCGGCGTACTCGGACGGGGCCGCGAAGTTGGGCTGGAAGAGGACGCGCGCCGGATCGAGGCCGGGCAGTGCCTCGAACACGCGATCCAACTCTCCCGGGGCAACGCACTCGAAGCCGAGCCCCTGCCGCTCCAGCACGCGGAGCACCTCGGGGTGCGGATTGGCCTTGACCGCGTAGAAGGCCTGGTCGACCGGCCCCAGGCCCTGGACGTCTTCGCTCCGGGCCCGCATCACGTCCGCGTCGTAGACGTAGCGGGGCGACGCCTCCTCGGCCAGCCGCAACAGCTCCTCACGGCGCGTCCGCCACCACACGTCCGGCGTGTCGTCCGATGATCCGTCGCCGACCAGCTCCTGCCACCGCAGACCAAAGACGGCGTCTGGGGCCCGGTGCCCAAAGAACTGCGCGTGCAGTTCGCGCACGAGGCGGGGCGCCTGGCCCTCATCGACCACAAAGCTCATGTTGAGGTCGCTGGCCGCCTGGGTGACGAGGTGCACCTTCTGCTCATCGAACACCTCGAACGCCGGCCCCAGTTCGTTGAGCAACGAGCGGATGCGACGCCCCACGAGGCTCACGATGGCACACGGGCGGATCAGCTCGGCGTCGCAGTACCGGTTCAGGTCGTGCAGCAACCGGTCCAGAACCTCCGGGTCAAGCGCATTGGCCACGGGGTCGAGCGTCACCGTCACGTTGGCCTCCGACGTGGCCACCAGGTCCACCGACAATCCGTGGTGCTTAAACACCTGAAAGACGTCCGCCAGGAAGCCCACCTCCTGCCACATGCCGAGCGTGTCCATGCTGACGGCCGTGATGTCGGTCTTGCCGGAGATGGCCTTCACCTGGGGCCCGGTGTCGAGCCCGTCGGCCGTGACCACCGTGCCGTCCAGCGACGGGTCTTCGGTGCTACGGATGTGAAGTGGAATCTGATGTCTCCGCACCGGGTCGAGGCAGCGGGGATGGAGCACCCGTCCTCCCATCGTGGCCAGCTCCTGGGCCTCGTCGTAGTCGAGCCGGCGAAGGAGGCGTGCGGAGGCAACCTCCCGCGGGTTGGCCGTAAAGAGCCCCGGCACGTCCGTCCACACCTCGAGCCGCCCGGCCCCCAGCTTGGCCGCAAAGTGGGCGGCCGAGGTGTCCGAGCCGCCCCGGCCCAACAGGACCGTCTCGCCGAGGGCGTTGCTCGCAACGAAGCCCTGCGTGAGGTAGACCGTCTCCGGGGTGTCGGCGAGGTGCGACTGCAGCACAGGGTCGGCGTGCGACGTGCACGAGGCCTGCAGGTACTGGCGGCGCGGGGGGGCATGCGAATCGCCGCTGGCCCGCAAGAACTCGCGGGCGTCGAGCCACTGCACCGGCAGGCCCTGCGCCGACAGGTACGCGGCCCCGAGCCGGGTGGACAGGAGCTCCCCCGTCGCTAGCACGGCGGCCCGTTGGCGCGGCGTCGCCTCGCCCCCGTCTCGAATGGCTTCGGTCCACCGCTCCAGGCGCTCCATCTCCGATGCCAGCACGGCGTCTGCCTCCACGCCCAGCTCGCGCGCCAGCGTCCGGTGCCGCTCCCGAATGGTCGCGAGCGTAGACTGGGGGTCTCCGTGTGCGTCGGCGGCCAGCCGGCGGCACAGCGCCCCCAGCTGGTCCGAAATGCCCTCCACGGCCGAACACACGAGAAACGGATGGCGCCCCTCCGATTGATGGGTCCGCACCACGTCGGCAATCGTGTCCCAGCGGGCCCGGCTCGATACGCTCGTGCCCCCAAACTTGCAGACGACCCACGGACGACCTGACGTTGCCATCACACTCCAGCTCTTTCTGCCAAAAACGACGCGACGCCCTCCACACCGGGAGGGCGCCGCGAAAGACATGTTCGTATGTCCCGACTACGTATGAGGAGTGCACTTCGGGCGGAGTTCGTTCCAACCGTGGCCTCCCACTGCCGCCGGGGCGTACGCCCTAGCTGCACCGCGAGTGCCCACAGTCCGCGCACTCCATGCAGCCCTCGACGTGCCGCACGTTTGCGGAGCCACACTGGTCGCAGGTCACCTCGTGGTCGGTCGCATGGGCGCGCAGCGCCTTCGCCATCGACTGCCCGAAGGACGCGATCGAGCCCTCGGCCTTCTCGAGCTGCTCCACCAGGAAGTCGATCTTGGAGCCGTGGCGCAGCGCCGTCGACACGAGCCGCGTCTCCACGCGCACGTCGTCGGACGGCATGTGGCTGGTGATGTCGCCGATTACGACCGTTTTGTTGGGCCCGAGGAGCGAGTAGTGCCGGCTCTCGTTCTTCCGGATGTAGCCCTCATCAACCCGCGCACTGTTCTCGCCGAAGAGGGGGGCTTCCCCCTCCGACTTGAAGGCGAAGACCTCGTAGGGGTCCTCTTCCAGGAAGCCGACCAGGACCGTCCAGTGGTCGCCCTGGTAGCGCACGCGGTGGATGGCGCACGGCAGGGTCTCCGGCCGATCGGGCGCCTCCGTGCGGGGCACCGTCCGGTCTTCCTCCTCGTCGTCCCCGGAGAGGACGGCGCTCATGGTCCCGGCGCGGTAGGTCGTCACGCCCTTGATGACCCCAGTGTCGTGGGCCTTCTTGTAGAGCTCCTTAAAGTCCTCAAAGGGATAGTCGTTGGGGATGTTGACCGTCTTGGACATCGAGGAGTCCACAAACGGCGCGAGGGCCTTCATCTGCGTCAGGTGATCGTCCACGTCCAGGTCGCGCGTCGTGACGGCCCAGTCGGCGTCCGGGTCCCAGGAGCCGTCGTCCTCCATGTGGCGGACGGCGTAGTCCTTCACCTCCTGGTCCTTGCAGATGTCGCGCGTGGGGTGAATCTGCCAGTGGGTGTGGCCCTCTTCCTGGCAGCGGAGGACCGTCTCGTCGCCCTGCTCCTCGGCGGTCCAGGCCGTGCCGTCGACGTCGATGTCCTGGCCCACCTCGTAGGCGTCTGGCGACATCGGGGGGCGGTTGATGCCCTCCGGCAGGGCCGGCTGCTCGGAGGTGCGAATGTAGCTGTGCATGAACACCGGCTCGATGCCGCTCGACGGCGCGTTGCCCAGGGTGGAGGTGTTGCCCGTCGGCTGGATGGAGAGCAGGTGGCTGTTGCGCAGCCCCAGGTCGCCGATCATCTCCTTCGTCTTGTCCGAAAGGCGCTGCACGAAGGGGCTGCTCAGGTACTCGTCCTTGTCGAAGAGCGGGAACGCGCCCTTCTCTTCGGCCAGGCGCGCGCTGGCCTGGTACGCCCGGTTGGCAAGATGCTCCTGGAACTCGCGCATCACGCGAGCCCCCTCGTCGGAGCCGTAGCGCTTCTTCATCATCATGAGGGCCGAGCCGTCGCCGTAGTGGCCAAGCCCGATGCGCCGCTTCTCCTGCAGGTTGCGCTGCTGCTCCTCCAGCGGGACGTAGCTGAGGTCGTTGACGTTGTCGAGGAAGCGCACCGCGAGCGGGACCAGGTCGTCGACGAGGTCGTAGTCGATTGTGCCCGCCTCCCGGTCCACCAGCTGCGTCACGTTCAGGTTGCCGAGCAGGCACACGCCGCCGACGGGGAGGACCTGCTCTCCGCACGGGTTCGTGGCATTGATGTGCTCGACGTAGCCCAGGTTGTTCTCCCGGTTGATGGTGTCGACGAAGATGACGCCGGGCTCGTTGCGGTTGTAGGTGGAGTCCATGATCCGATTCCAGATCTCCCGCGCCTCGTAGACCGCGGGCTCGCCGGTGGCCGGGTCCTTCCACGTTTTGACCGTGCCGCCCTTCGCCTGGTAGGCCTTCAGGTTGCCGTCCCAGTGCTCCTTGTAGAACTCCTTCTCGTTCTCGTAGTCCGGGAAGCGAAGCGCCCACATGTCGTCGTTCTTCACCGCCTCCATGAACTCGTCGGTCACGAGCACCGACATGTTGAACTTGTGCAGGCGCCCGGGCTCCTGCTTCGCCTCGATAAACTCGATGATGTCCGGGTGCCAGATGCCCATCGTCACCATCTGGGCGCCCTTCCGGATCTTGTCCTTGATGTCGTCGCGGTCGGACTTCATGCCGGAGCCGGCGACGATGGTGGCGGCCTGCTTATTCCAGACGTCCAGCATCTGCACGGCCCCCGGTGTCATGGAGCCAACCCCGCCGATGCGCGCGCCGCGGGGCCGCATCACGTGGGCACAGAAGCCGTAGCCGCCCTCGGACGCGAGGATCTTGGCCTGGCGGGTCAGCTCTGCCTGGATCTCGTCCATCGAGTCCTGGTCGTGCCCCTGAAACCCCGACACAAAACAGTTAATCAAAGTTGCCTTCCCCAGTCCAGTGCCGGCGTTGGCGAAGATGCGGCCGCCAGGGGTGAACGGAAATGGGCCGGTGCCCAGGCCCTTCCCACTCAGAAGCTGGTAGAAGCGCTGGGTCCACATCGTCGGGTCGTCCTCGATCGATGCCAGGGCCCGCGCGTTGCGGTACCACGTGTCCGGCACGTGGGCATCGGTGCCGTACTGATAGTTTTGCTCGTAGACCTCCTCGGAGATGTCGGTCTCGAAGATGTCGTCGTTCGTTCGGTCGTCCGCGACGAGATCGCTGTCCGAAAGCGTATACTGGTGCGATCCGTTCTTGCCGGACCGGGTCTTGGCACGGTGTCCGTTGGAGGAGTGCCCGTTCGTGGACGTGGCCGGGTCGGCCACGGAGGAGTCTTTCGGGGAGGGGTTCTGGGACATAACTGAACGCTCGGTTGGAAGAAAAAGGACCTCGGACGATGGGCGCGCGTCGCGAAGGCCAGGGCGCGATGAGAGCGGCGGTTCTCGGTATGGGTCTGTCCCGTGCAGCAGGAGCGGACTGCCCGGAAGGGCCCCAGTGAATGCCGTCAATCAACTTGTGCGCCACGGACCACATGCCCTTGAGACGCGCAGGGCTCTCCCTCCGACACAGCGGCCGGGGGAGACGTGATCACTCTCCGAGCGGGCATTCGGGCTGGAACCGTTGCGCGACAGCGCCGGCCTTTCACCGGACTTTCCCCGCGACGCAGG
>NZ_JAZKRW010000100.1:0-11247 GCF_036626415.1 Salinibacter sp. | reverse complement strand
CCGATGTTCAACCCCGACGGGCGTGACCGCTTCGTGGACTGGGTGAACGGCAACCGCGGCGGCACGCCCACGGCCGACCCGCAGGACCGCGAGCACAACCAGCCCTGGCCGGGGGGGCGCACCAACCACTACTGGTTTGACCTGAACCGGGACTGGCTGCCCGGCCAGCATCCGGCCTCGCAGGGACGACTCGACTACTTCCACAACTGGAAGCCGCAGGTGCTTACGGACTTCCACGAGATGGGCGCGGAGGCGACCTACTTCTTCCAGCCGGGCGTGCAGAGCCGCACGAACCCCAACACCCCGCAGCTGAATCAGGAGCTGACCGGCCGCATCGCGGAGCGCCACGGCGAGTACCTCGACCAGATCGGCTCCCTCTACTACACCCGCGAGACGTTCGACGACTTCTACTACGGCAAGGGATCGACGTACCCCGACATCAACGGGTCGATCGGCATTCTCTTCGAGCAGGCCTCCTCGCGGGCACTGCTGCAAGAGACGAGCAAAGGGGAGCTGACCTACCCCTTTACGGTGCGCAACCAGTTCATGACGTCGCTGTCGACGATGCGGGCCGCGGTGGAACTGCGGACGGACCTGCTGGAGTACCAGCGCGACTTCTTTGCCAACCGGAACGAAGCGCTCCAGGACACCGAAACGGAAGCGTACGTGGTCGACCGGTCGGCACAGCCCACCCGGGCCCGCGCCCTGGCGAAGGTGCTCGACCGCCACGAGGTGCGCATGTTTGACCTCGGCGAGCAGGTCCGGGTCGACGGGCAGACGTTCCGCCCCGGGGAGGCCTACATGGTCCCGCTCGACCAGCCGCAGGGCCGGTTCGTGAAGGCGGCCATGGAGCGCACCTCTACGTATCCCGACTCGATCTTCTACGACGTGTCGACCTGGAGCCTGCCGTTGGCCTTCGGCGTCGATCACGCGGCCGTCTCCGACGCGCCGGCACAGGGGCAACGGCTTCAAGACCCGGGGTACGAAAGCGGCGAGGTCGTGGGGGGGCGCTCCGAGTACACCTACGTCCTGCCCTGGGGCAAGTACTACGCTCCGCGGGCCGTGCAGCGGCTCCACAACAACGACATTCGCCCCCGCGTGATGACCGCCCCGTTCACGGCGCGCGTCAACGGGTCGTCTCAGTCGTTTGACCGGGGGGCCATTGTCGTGCAGGTAGAGCAGCGCGGGGTAGCCGCCGACAGCATCCACCAGGTGGTGCAGCGGATCGCTGCGGACGACTACGTGGACGTCTACGCCGTGGATCAGGGCATGACGCCCCGAGGGCCGGACCTGGGCAGTCGGAATTCCGCCATTCTGGAGCCCCCGGAGGTGGCGATCATTACGGGAACGGGCGGCGGCTCGCGGTACAGCGGCACGAGCGCCTACAACGCAGGGGAGGTGTGGCACCTCCTCAGCGAGCGCATGAACGTGCCGGTCTCTCTGGTCGACCTGTCCGACGTGCAGTACGCGGACCTCGACCGCTACAATACCATGGTGTTGGCCGGGGGCAGCTTTGACGACCTGCCGACAGAGAAGGTGGAGAGTTGGGTCCAGAACGGCGGCACGCTCATCGGCGTAGAGGACGCCGTGGAGTGGCCCATCGAGCAGGGCATGGTGGACCTGGACGAGCGTGAGCTGGACGTGGACTCGCTGGTTCAGGACCAGTCGTATGCGGACCTGGACAATGCCTATGGGGCGCAAGGCATTGGGGGCTCCATCTTCGAAACAAACCTCGATCCCACCCACCCGGTTGCCTACGGCTACGGCGAGAGCGTGCCCGTCTTCCGCGTCGGGACTGGGTTTTACGACCCGAGCGACGAGCCGGGGGCGAGCGTGGGCACCTACGACGACACGCCGCGCCTCAGCGGCTACCTCTCCGACGAGCAGACGGAGCAGGCCCGTGGGGCCGCGTCCATCGAGGCGCACGAGGTGGGCGGGGGCCAGGTGATCCTCTTTATGGACAACCCCAACTTCCGGGCCTTCTGGTACGGCACCAACGGCCTCTTCCTCAATGCCGTCCACTTCGGGCAGATCTTGTAGTGTTCGAGTCTGAATAGCGTATTCTCACGCACAGGTCCACGAACCACCGACGCTATGCCCAACCGCCTCGCCGACGAGCAGAGCCCGTACCTGCGCCAGCACAAAGACAACCCGGTGGACTGGCACCCGTGGGGCGAAAAAGCATTTTCGAAGGCCCATGATGAGGACAAGCCGATCTTCTTGTCAATTGGCTATTCGACCTGCCACTGGTGCCACGTCATGGAGCGGGAATCCTTCGAGGACGACGACGTGGCCACGCTGCTCAACGACGGCTTCGTGCCGATCAAGGTGGACCGCGAAGAGCGGCCGGACGTCGACAGCATCTACATGGACGTCTGCCAGATGATGCGGGGGCAGGGTGGATGGCCGCTGACCGTGCTCCTCACCCCGGATCGGAAGCCCTTTTTCGCGGCGACGTACCTGCCGAAAGAAGGGCGCTTTCAGCAGACGGGTCTCATGGACCTCCTGCCGCGGGTCAAGCAGCTCTGGAACAGCGACGACCGGGCAAAGCTTCTCGACGACGCTGAGCAGGTCACCGACCGGCTCCAGCGCATCGGGGAGGACCAGACGGGCGGGGATGCGCCCGGCCCGAGCCTCCTCGACGAGGCGGCGCGGCAGCTCGCCCAGCAGTTCGACCGGACCCACGGCGGCTTTGGGTCGGCCCCGAAGTTTCCGGCCCCGCACAACCTGCTCTTTCTGCTGCGCCACTGGCACCGGACCGGGGAGCAGCGGGCGCTCGACATGGTGACCACGACGCTGGACCGGATGCGATGGGGCGGGCTCTTCGACCAGGTGGGGTACGGCGTGCACCGGTACTCGACCGACCAGCGGTGGAAGCTTCCCCATTTTGAGAAGATGCTGTACGACCAGGCCATGCACGTCCTGGCCTACACGGAGGCGTACCAGGCGACCGGCACCGACCGGTACGAACGAACGGCGCGCGAGGTGCTCACGTACGTGCTCCGCGACCTTCGGGCGCCAAACGGCGGGTTCTTCTCCGCCGAGGACGCCGATAGCCTGAATGAAGAGGGGGAGATGGAAGAAGGGGCGTTTTACGTCTGGTCGATCGAGGACATTCGCGAGCACTTGGAGCCTGCCCTCGCGGACCTCGTGATTGAGGTCTACAACATGGCTCCGGAAGGCAACTATCAGGAGGAGCGCTCCGGGGAGCGGACCGGCAAGAATGTGCTGCACCGCGAGCAGTCCCTCGCCGCGGCGGCCGAGCAGCGAGGGATGGACGAGGAGACGCTCCGCGATCGCCTCGACGACGCTCGCGAAACCCTGCTCGACGCGCGGGAGGACCGTCCTCGTCCTGGGCTCGACGACAAGGTGCTGACGGACTGGAACGGCCTCATGGTCGCGGCACTCGCGAAGGCCGCTCGGGTCTTCGATGAGGACGCCTTCGAAACGGCCGCCGTCCAGACGGGGCATTTCGTGCTCGACACGATGCACGACACGGAGGGGCGGCTGCTTCACCGGTACCGGGAGGGGGACGCCGGCATCCAGGCCACGCTCGACGACTACGCGTTTCTGACCTGGGGCCTCCTGGAGCTCTACGAGACGACGTTCGACACGGAGTGGCTCCGGGCGGCGATCGGGCACATGGAGACGGCCCTGGAGCGCTTCTGGGACTCGGAGGGGGGCGGCTTCTATCTGACTCCGGACGACGGCGAGGCGCTCATCGTGAGGCCGAAGGAGGCGAACGACGGCGCCCTGCCGTCTGGCAATTCGGTGCAGCTGATGAATCTGCTGCGCCTGGCCCGCTTCACCGGTCGCACCGAGTTTGAGGAGCGTGCGGCGGCGCTGAGCCGATGGGCGGGGGCGAACGCGCGGCGCCGACCGACCGGGTTTACGGCACTGCTCTCGGGGCTGCACTGGGCACTGGGACGGCCGCGGGAGGTGGTGGTAGCGGGGGAGGGGGGAGCGGCCGACACCGACGCTCTCCTTCGCGTGCTCCACAACTGCTACACGCCGACCACGGTCACGCTCCACCGCCCGCCTGGGAGCGCGGACATCACGGGCCTTGCCCCGTTCGTGGAGCCGCAGACGCCGATCGATGGTGAGGCCGCTGCGTACGTGTGTCAGGACTTTCAGTGCGAGGCGCCCGTCACGGATCCGGAGGCATTGCGGGCACAGCTTCAAGCCCGTGACGACAACTGACCTGCCTGCCTTCGCGACCCTTATCATTTCTCCCTCTCATAGACCTCCTCTCTCGCCATGCGTGACGTCTACATTGCCGCGGCCGTGCGAACCCCGATTGGGCGCCTCGGCGGGGCCCTCAAAACCCATTCTCCTGTCGACCTTGCCGCGCCGGTCATGCGGGCGGCGCTCGACCGTGCCGACGTCGACGGGGGCGGACTCGATCTGTACATTTTCGGCAATGTGCTTCGGGCCGGACAGGGACAACTGGTGCCGCGTCAGGCCGCGCTCCAGGCAGGAATTCCCGACAGCGTCGACGGCTACGCCGTAGACATGGTGTGTGCCTCCAGCATGATGTCGATTATGAACGGGGCGACCATGATCAAGGCCGGGGAGGCCGACCTCATCCTGGCCGGCGGCACCGAGGCGATGTCCGACGCGGGCTTTTACCTGGACTCCGACGCGCGGTGGGGCTATACGTTTTCGCCCGGCGGGGAGCAGCTGCAGGACATCATGCACCGCGACGGGCTCAGTGATCCGGAGACCGGCAACGCCATGGGCGAGCAGACCGAACGGCTCTGCGCGGAGCACGACATCGACCGGGACGCCCTCGATGAGATTGCGGCCGCCTCGCAACAGCGCGCCGCCGAGGCGACGGAGGCAGGCCGCTTCGACGACGAAATTGTCCCGGTGGAGTACGACACGCGCTCCGGGCCCGAGACGCTAGCGACGGACGAGGGCATCCGCCCGGACACGACGGCGGAGGGGCTTGCGAATTTGGGCCCGGCCTTCGCGGACGACGGCGTGTTGACGGCGGGCAACAGCAGCCAGATTTCCGACGGGGCCGCGGCGGTGCTCCTTGCCAGTGCCGACGCGGTGGACGCCCATGGCCTCACGCCCCTTGCGAAGGTGCATCGGGGCGGATGGTCGGCCCGCGAGTCGTGGCGCTTTCCGGAGGCTCCCATCCCGGCCGTCCACAACGTACTCGACGCGACCGACACGACGCTGGACGACTACGACCTGTTCGAAAACAACGAGGCGTTCGCGATCAACAACATCCTCTTTCACCGTGAGCTCGACGTGTCCTATGACCGCTTGAACGTGCACGGCGGGGCGATTGCGCTCGGTCACCCGATCGGTGCGTCGGGGACACGGATTACGGTCACGCTTCTCCATGCCCTTCGGCAACACGACGGGACGCGGGGCATGGCCTCCATCTGTCACGGCACGGGCGGGGGGGTGGCCTTGGCCATTGAGCGCACGACTTGAGGAAATGCGCACCATGGGGACCTATGTCCCGGCCAGTGTGCGACACTGTGCGGTCCCCTGCACGGCTCGGCCTTCGAACGACGCCCCGCCGCCGTTGAGCTGTCCCTCGACACGACGGGCGGTCCGTGTGCCTTCGAACGAGAAGGCGTCGTCGAGGGTCACATGCGAGCCTGTCAGGGTGAGGGCTGCGGGGTGATCGGGCGGAAGGTGTGTTTGGAGGGGGCCGCCGACCGTGTGGAGGGTGGTGTCCTGGGTCGGGGCTCCGTGATAGGTGAGAGGGGCGCCGCGGACGTGGGCCTCGCAGGAACCGGTCACATGTTGGAGGGTGAGGGCCGCGCCGTGAACGGAGAGGTCGGTGGACCCGCCCAGGTCCCGGACCGTTGTGGGACAAGACTGTGCCCGAAGGGTGATGGAGCTTTGGCGGAGGCGTGTGAGGGTGATGGCGCCCGCTGCCCACTCAAGGGTGAGGGCGAGATCGGTGCTGTCCTGGATGGAGACGTCTCCACCACTGCCCTGCACCTGGAGCGCCCCGCTCAGACCGGTCGCGTGCACGGAGCCGCCCGGGACTGTGAGGTCGAGCGGGCCCGGTAGGTCAGACGCTTCAACCGTGCCACCCGCGGCCTGAGCGGCAACCCTCATGCCGGCAGGAAGGTATACGTCGAGGCAGATGGACGTTGGGCGGTCGTGGCGCCAGCGCCAGTCCACGGTGCCTTCAGAGAGGCGACGCCCAAAGACGCGCAAACGATCGCCCGATCGGTGGGTGGAAATCCGCTTCCGGTCAGACAGTCCCTCGGCGACGTCGGGATCGACCCCCGGCACCGCGGCCTGGACCTGAACGCGATCGGCTTCGTCGTGGGGCTGGAGCCGAATGTGCGCTTCGGGCACGTCGAGGATGAGCGCCTCGAGCCCATCGGTCTCAAAGGCCGCGTCCATGACCGTTGCTGCCGGAGAGGAGGGAGACATAATACCGAATGGGAAAAGGCTCCACGAGTATCTGTGCCGCCTGGACCTACCGACCACCCTACCAACTGTTCACACCGATATGGAGCCGCTGTCCACGTCGTTCTTCGACCGGCCTACTGTGTCCGTCGCCCGGGACCTGATAGGGGGGCGTCTCGTTCGCGAGCTGCCCACGGGATCCCGTCTTGTGGGACGGATCGTGGAGACGGAAGCCTATACAGAGAACGACCCGGCCTGTCACGCCTCACACCTCGCGCGCGATTCAGAGACTGGAGAGGTGGTCGGCCAGGGACGCGGGCGAGACCTGTTTGCTGCGCCAGGCACCGCGTACGTCTACCTCATCTACGGGGTTCACTGGCTCCTCAACGTGGTGACGGAGCCGGAAGGCACGGCCGGGGCTGTCCTGATTCGGGCGGTGGAGCCCGAAGAGGGCGTCGACGACATGCGGGCGGAGCGGGGCGTTGAGCGCAGGGTAAACTTGACGAACGGCCCGGGAAAGCTTGCCGAAGCCTTCGGAATTGACAGCGACGCTCACAAGACGCGCCTGACGGGCCCCCCGCTGTATTTTGCGAACGGCGCCTCTGTAGATGATGAACGAGTCGCTCAGTCTTCACGCATCGGCATCTCCAAGGCGGTGGATCGTGCGTGGCGCTGGTACGTAGCGGAGAACCAATTCGTCTCGCCGACCCGCCCGAGCGGATAGGGGGAGTTGTGCCTTCTAAGAGTCGGGGGCCCTGGTCGGAATCCTCGACAATGTCAGCCGTACATAGTGGACCTGTCGGAGTGCGTTCGTGGCGCTCCGGGGTCCGTTCCGCGCGATCCGCGGAGTCGCAGCGCTGGGGCGGACGTAGACAGTCCGAAAATACCTTCTTAACCCCTTACATGAGGTGAGTGGGCATCAATGCATGCCTGTGAACCTTGTACGACCGTTCTCCTCACCTGAAATTGAATTCCCTGGAATCCGATGAACCCGCATCTCCAGTCCGACGCCGATCCGTCTCGCTCCTCTGAAGAGATCCGGCAGGACTTCTTGCAGTTCTTTCAGGCGAAGGGCCACGAGGTGGTCCCCAGCGCCTCCCTTGTGCCGGAGGGGGACGGCACCCTGCTCTTCACGAACGCGGGCATGAATCAGTTCAAGGATGTCTTTTTGGGGACCGGCCAGCGTCCCTACTCCCGAGCCGTGGATACACAGAAGTGCCTGCGCGTCTCCGGCAAGCACAACGACCTGGAAGAGGTGGGGCACGACACCTACCACCACACCTTCTTTGAGATGCTGGGCAATTGGAGCTTCGGGGATTACTTCAAGGCCGAAGCGATTCAGTGGGCATGGGAGCTCTTGGTGGAACGGTGGGGCCTGGCGCCGGACCGGCTCTACGCGACGGTCCACGAGGGGGATGAGGCCCTTGGGCTGTCGGCCGACGCGGAGGCATACGACCTGTGGCTCTCGCAAACGCCCCTGCCCGAAGAGCGGGTTCTCTACGAGCCGTCGAAGGAGAACTTCTGGATGATGGGGGACACCGGCCCCTGCGGCCCGTGCTCGGAGCTCCACGTAGATCTGCGACCGCCGGAGGTGCGCCGCGAGAGGCCGGGACGCGAGCTGGTGAACGCGGACCATCCGCAGGTGATGGAGCTCTGGAACCTCGTGTTCATCCAGTACAACGCGCAGTCGGATGGCAGTCTGGAGCCGCTGGAAGACCAGCATGTGGATACGGGCATGGGCTTCGAGCGGATGGTGGCCGTGCTGCAGGGGGAGGAATCGACGTACGACACGGATCTCTTCGCGCCGCTGCTGCAGGCCGTGGCCGATCTCTCGCCGCGCACCGAGATTCGGGGCTACGACGATTTGCGAACGGAGGACGAGGAGGCGCACGATCAGGCCCGAATTGCCCTCCGCGTGGTGGCCGATCACATCCGGGCCATCGCCTTCGCCATTTCCGACGGCGTGATGCCGAGCAACGAGGGCCGGGGGTACGTCATCCGCCGCATCCTGCGTCGGGCCGTGCGCTACGGCTATCAGACCCTGGAGCTGGAGGAGCCGTTTCTGCATCGGCTCGTCGATCCGCTGATCGAGAAAATGGGCGGGCAGTTCGACGGGCTTGCGGAGCAACAAGCGTTCATCGAGCAGGCGATCCGGTCCGAAGAGGAGAGCTTCCTGGAGACCCTGGGCACCGGAATTGAGTTTTTCGAGCGTGTGGCGCCGTACGTGACGAGCTTTCAGGAGAAGGATGGGGACGTGAGCGATCGGCTTGTGGGCGAGCTCCAGCAGGATTCGCAGGCGTTGGACCTGCTGCAAAAAGCGTACGTCGACACCGACGACTCGAATGAGCTCTTGCGCGACTTCGCCCGCACGGCTCGTGGCGGGACGCTGCCGGGACAAATTGCGTTTCTCCTCCACGACACGTACGGATTCCCAATCGATCTTACCCGGCTCATGGCCCGTGAGCGCGGTCTAGAGGTCGACATGACAGGATACGAGCAGCTCATGGACCGACAGCAGGAGCGCGCGCGGGCCGCCTCCGACTTTGCGGTTGACCAGAGTAACGTGCACGCCTGGCAGTCGGTATCAGAGGGCAACGAAGCCTCTTTCTTCGTCGGGTACGACCAGGATTCTGTAGACGACGCTGAAATCCGGGCTGTGCGGGTGGTGGAGACCGACGACGGCCAACAGTATGAGGTTGAGCTCAGCCGCACCCCTTTCTACGCAGAGGCGGGCGGGCAGGTCGGAGACACCGGCACGCTCCACATCGGGGGAGAACAGGTGCGGGTCCTCGACACGCAGCGCGAGGGCGAGCGGATTGCGCACGCCGTAAAAGATCTTCCCGATGACATGGGGGGGGCGGTTCAGGCCCAGGTCGATGTCCAGCGCCGGGAGCGCATCAAGACCCACCACACGGCCACGCACCTGATGCATGCGGTGCTCCGCGACACGCTCGGGGACCATGTGCAGCAGAAAGGGTCGCTCGTGGCGCCGGATCGACTTCGGTTCGACTTCAGTCACTTCGATGCGGTCGACGAAGATACGCTCCGCGACATGGAGCGACGCATTAACACTGTGATACAAGAAAACATTCCGAAGCAGGAGGCGCGCGAGGTGCCGATCGACGAAGCGATGGACCGTGGCGCGACGGCCCTGTTTGACGAGCAGTACGGCGACCGGGTGCGGGTCATCACCTTCGATCCCGATTTCTCGATGGAGTTGTGTGGAGGCACCCACGTGGACGCCACGGGCGAGATCGGACTCTTCCGGTTTCTGTCCGAGGGCTCCGTGGCCTCGGGCGTGCGCCGCGTGGAGGCTGTGGCCGGGGGGGCGGCACTGGAGCACGTAGCATCTGAACTGGACACGTTGTCGCGTGCCCGTCGGCAGTTCCGGTCGCTGCACACGTCCCTTCCGGAGGCCATCGCGGAGCTGCAAGCAGAGCGCGACCGGCTGGACGAGGAGCTCGACCAGTTGCGCCGCGACCAGCTCTCGAGCCAGCTGGACACCTTTATCGCGGAGAATGCAACCACCGTGGATGGAGTAACGATCGTTACGGGGCGGCTTGACCGAGCGAGCATGGACGACCTGCAAGAGCTGGGCCAGCAGTTCCGTGACAAGCTGGGGGAAGGGGCCGTTGGCGTCCTCGGAAGTGTGGGGAAGGAGGGAGAGAAGGCGTACGTGGTCGCCACGGTGGCCGATGATCTTCTTGATCAGGGCCAGTTGCGGGCCGGCGATCTCGTAGGAACATTGGGCGACCGCCTCGGTGGCGGCGGCGGCGGCCGACCGTCCCTGGCGTCGGCCGGGGGGCGCGATCCTGAGGCGCTGGACGCGGTGCTAGATGAAGTCCCGGCCCTCGTCCGTGACTGTCTGGTATAGCGTCCGTTCCGCTTCCCGCGTTGCTTCAGCCCGCCTGTGCTTCTTCAAAAGGGTGGGGATGAGCACACCCCCAGAAGAGGTCGGTGACTGGCGCTTCGGACCCCTCCGGAGGCGGATCCAGGGTGACTGTGGTGCCGGCCGCTGAATTGCTGGGGACTGTTCCTCAGCAGGGGGGATGGTTCACAGCGATTTAGCTGCGCTCTATGCACGACAGGGGGAACGTGCTCCCGCGTAACGATGTACGGCACTATCACCATTTGCGGTGGGGTGGCAGAGCCTGGTTGAATGCACCGGTCTCGAAAACCGGAGGGCCCTCACGGGTCCCGGGGGTTCGAATCCCTCCCCCACCGCCTCGGAGGTTTCCCTTCAGCCCACTCGGATGTCCTCCGAGTGGGTTTTTGTTTTGCTCGGGCCGCTCGCCGCCAGAGCCCGTCGTTTCCCGTCGGTAGGACTGCTCACGGTTGGGCAATTAGCCGTCGTTCTCCTTTTCTCAGCCCCTTTGTTTTCTTGTCTCTCCTGGCCCAAGACTCAGTGTTTTTCGTTGGGGGAGGAGCCTGTTTCCGATTTCCGACCGCGGATGTGGGCAGCATTAGGAGCGCCCAAGACCTCGCGTGGAGGTAGAGTGAGTCGGCGCACACCGCACAATGAGGCGTGTGTTGATCACCGCTCCGCGGTAGCGCTCTGCGAGCGTTTCCGCCCTGCGTTGATCGATGGCGCGTACCACCGTAACGACCCTGCATTGTCCTCTTCCTGTGCGGGTAAGAAGGATCTGGACTGCCTCCTCATCGTCGTGGGGCTTGAAGAATGAGGTGGTGTCCACCCTGACGAAGTAGGTTTCTATCTCATAGTCCGTTGAGTCGGTCGTCGTGTCCAATGTATCGAGAACCTGGGCTTCGGCCACCAGCGGCAGGAAGGCAGCGGCGAACATCACAACACCGATTCGCACGAGAGGCAAGAAGGCGTTTTGTGGAGTGAGAAGCTGTTTG
>NZ_JAZKRW010000099.1:0-11854 GCF_036626415.1 Salinibacter sp. | reverse complement strand
TGGAACCGTTGCGCGACAGCGCCGGCCTTTCACCGGACTTTCCCCGCGACGCAGGCCCACCGCTTCGGGAGACGCCTGCCGCCGTGCCACGACGGCACGACCTCGAAGAGCACATGCTCACTAAGCGTGCTCTATACGGTAGGTTTCCAGCGACAGAGTATCAAACGATCTCTGCCTGATTCTGTTATTGTTTCACTGCCAAAACCCTTCTTCAGCGTCGGTCTGTCCGGGTATGGCAAGAACACAGCTTTGTGAATTCCTCAGCTCGCATAGGACCGGCCGTGACCATCTTGAAATCTCACGGAGCTGAAACCTCACAGGGCCTAAGTGTCTCCCTCCAAGTAGCCTCTACATGCCTGTGAGGCGGCCGGGCCTTGATCCTCTTGTGCTTGGGGACTGCAGGGCCTCAGCCACGACTGTCAGTGCAAGGACGGGGATAACAGTGGTCATTGCTGCTTGCCTGGGCCTGAGACCCTCGACTGGTGCCCCCCATTGAGGGCTCCGAAAGATCCTCGTTGCAGAGATCGCCCCTCCAGTTCACAGGCGTTCAGCCCTTGGTGTTCTGTCTGGGACCAACGCTCCATTCAGTCGAGTGGTGCATATTCGGGGTTCGCGCTTCGGCTGCCCCGTGTTGGTTGCTGTTATTGATTACGCCCGGCACTGCTGCCTCAGCACCAACCAATTAGAGCAGAGCCCAAGGAAGGCTGTCGTGCGCTTTCGACCGGACAGGGGCGGCCTGTCGGTCCGTCGAAGGGGCCGTTCTACTCCTCCCCACCGCCGTGGCGAAAGTTGTACGAAATGCCGACCTCGGGCGTCCCCTGCACCAGGTCGACCCCGCCGTAGAGGACCACCCGCCCGACGTTGCCCACGAGGCCGGCCGAAACGACGGGATCCCAGTCCCGCCCCTCCTGTGGATCGATGTGGGCGCCAAGCCCCACGGCCGGCTGGACGCGCGACTCGAACACGTCGTAGAAGCCGAGGGCCCGGACACTGAGCTGCTGATCGGAGCCATCCTCCAGAACGGCACTGTTGACGGCGGCCTGGAGCTGCACGCCGCCCCTCGGATGGGTATAGCCCGAGGCCAGCCCGAAGGGCGTATCGCCCCGCCCGTACAGCCCGACCGTGCCGCCCGCCGCCGCGAAAAGCCCCACGGCGGCCGCAGCGGCGAGGGCAGGAGTGCGGAGGTCTGTGTCGTCCTCATCGTCGTCCTCATCGTCTTCCTCATCGTCGCCTGAGAAAGCGTCTCCGGCACGAGCGTCTTCTTCTCCCTCTGTCCCCTCGGTGCCTTCCCCCTCACTCTCTTCTCCTCGCCCCCCATTCCGGCCCCTTCGGCCCCCCTCTTCGGAGCGGTCCGCACCCGCTGTGGATCGCCCGATCGTCTCGCCGCGAGGACGTCGCGTTCGGCGATCGCCGTTGCCGTCCCCATCGCCGTCCCCAATGTAGTAGGGACGCGGGCCGATTCGCCAGCCGATGAAGATGCGGCTCCGAGGCCTGTAGATGCTCGGGGATCGCGACGGCTCCGTCCGGCGCTCATTGGCGTCCCGGCCCCCGGTGCTGCGCCGACGTTCGGCCGCGTCCGACGCGAAGCCCATGCGTTCCACGACGAGCCCCTTCAGCGTCGCCCCCTCCGACAAAATGCGGCGCGCTTCCGAGGGCGACGTGTTGAGGAAGACGCGCTCGTGGGACACCGTCACGTTGAACACAAAGCGGTCGGGCACGGGACGAAGGGCCATGCTGTCCACGCCGATGATCATTTCGGCGCGCCTCTCGCCGTTCACCTGCACGTCGGCGCGGAGCTCCACATTGGTCATGCGGGTGCCCGCCGGGCGCTCGCGCCAGGGCAAGACCTCCCCTTCGTAGAGCACCCGCTCGGCCGGGCGCCAACTCACCACGAACGACCACCGTGACGTCGTGTCGGTCGCGGCGTACTGGTAGTCGAGGGCGAGCGAGTCGATGCGGGGCAGCAGGTACGGCGCGTCCGGGCCCATCTCGTCGAGGAGGGTGGGCAGGGAGCGGGGCCAGCCCTCGAGCGCCGCGGTGCCCTCCCCGTCTCCACGGGGGGCCTGTGCGCGGCCCTGCCCCACCGCTGCGAACAGCAACACGCCAACGAGCAGCACGAGCCGAATTCTGGCAGCCACAGTCCGTTGCATAGACACCCAACGTTTGAATTGAGGGGGCGCTACCGGGATTTATACGGCCGCGCAGTGCCCCGAGTTCGTCACAAGCCCCCATTTCGGGCCGTTGCCCCACTGGCACGCCCCCCGCGTCTCGCCCCGGTGGTCACGTGTGCTCGCGGATCGTATCGAGGAAGCGGTCTCCGTACCGCTCCAGCTTGACGTCGCCCACGCCGTGCAGGGCGCGGAAGTCGCTTTGGGTCTGGGGCTGGTGCTCCACCATCGCCCGCAGGGTCTTGTCGTTGAAGATGACGTACGGGGGCACCTCTTGGGCCTTGGCAATTTGGGTGCGCCGCTCGCGGAGGGCGTCGAAGAGTTCCCGCTCCGGGCCATCGGCCGGAAGGGGGTCGTCGCCGGCCGTCTTGGTGGTGTCGGGGGACGACGACGAGGCCGCGGCGCCGTCGCGGAAGGCAACCGTCTCGCGGCCCTTCAGCACCGGGCGGCACTCCTCCGTGAGCGTGAGCGCGCCATAGCCCATCACGTCGACCTCCACCATGCCCTTCGCCACGAGTTGCCGGAGGATGGAGCGCCATTCGGTTTTCGACCGGTCGGCCCCGATGCCGTAGGTGGAGAGCGTGTCGTGGTCGTGGCGCTGAATCTTCTCAGTGTCCGTGCCCAGCAGCACGTCGGTGACGTGGCCGCTGCCGAACCGCTGGCCGGTGCGGGCGATGCAGGAGAGCGCCTTCTGCGCCGCCGTGGTGCCCTCCCACGTGTCGGGGGGGCGGAGGCAGTTGTCGCAGTTGCCGCACGTGTCCCCGTCCATCTCTTCCCCAAAGTAGCCCAGGAGCACCTTGCGGCGGCAGTCCGGCGCCTCACAGTAGCCGAGCAGGGCGTTCAGCTTGTGGCGCTGGGTCCAGCGGTGCTCGTCGTTCTCGGCGGAGTCGTCGATGAGCTGGCGCATGCGCACCACGTCGCCGCGGCGGTACGCCATCCAGGCGGTGGCGGGGCGGCCGTCGCGCCCGGCGCGCCCGGTTTCCTGGTAGTACGCCTCCAGCGTCTTCGGCACGTCGAGGTGGGCCACGAAGCGCACGTCCGGCTTGTCGATGCCCATCCCGAACGCCACGGTGGCCACCACGATGAGGCCGTCCTCGCGGAGGAAGCGGTCCTGGTGCTCGCTGCGCTCGTGGTCGGCCAGGCCCGCGTGATAGGGGACGGCGGTGTGCCCGTGGTCGGCCAGCCAGTCGGCGGTCGTCTCCACGCCGTTGCGGCTGAGGCAGTACACGATGCCGTTCTGGCCCGGATGCTCCCGCTCGATGAACTCGTGCAGCTGCCGGCGCGGGCGGCTCCCCTTCGGCTCCACCACGTAGCGGATGTTGGGGCGGTCGAAGCCGGCCACGAACCGGTCCTCGTCCGTCATGCCGAGGCGGTCGAGGACGACGCGCTGTGTGGGCGGGTCCGCCGTGGCCGTGACGGCGATGCAGGGGACCTGCGCAAAGTCGGCCCGGAGGTCGGCCAGCGCCAGGTACTCGGGGCGGAAGTCGTGCCCCCACTGCGAGATGCAGTGGGCCTCGTCGATGGCAAGCAGGGACGGCCGGGCCCGCGACAGCAGGGTTTTGAAGCGGTCGCGGGTGGCCCGCTCGGGGGCCACGTAGCAGAGGTCGAGGTCCCCCGCCGTGAGCCGGTGCTCCACGGCCTCCCGCTCCCGGCGGTCCAGGCTGGAGTTAAGGACGGCCGCCTCCACGCCGACCTGCTGCAGGGCGTCGACCTGGTCCTGCATCAGCGAGATGAGGGGCGAGATGACGATGCCCGTCCCGTCCCGGATCATCGCCGGAATTTGGTAGCAGAGCGACTTCCCCCCGCCCGTCGGCATCAGCACCAGCGCGTCGCCCCCGTCGATAAGCCGTTGCACGACCGGCTCCTGGTAGGGACGGAACGTCTCGTACCCGAAGACGGACTGGAGGACGTGCGTGGGATCGGCGTGGGTGACGTCCATGAAGAAACCTGAGGGAATGGAGGCATGAGACAAACTGGACCCGATACACTGCACTGTGTGGCGGCGAGTCAGTTCTGCCGTTTCTACAGAAATACGGGTTTCTAACCGACCTTCGCACGATCGGTGTCGAGACCTCGTTGGTTTCAGCCCTCGCGTCCTCGACGAGCATCATGGGCATCACGGAGCACTACGACCTGGGCACCATCGTCGGCCAGCCGACCGCCGGGGCGAACGGAAATGTCAACCCGCTCGAACTGCCCGGGCAGTATCAGGTCTCCTGGACGAGCATGCGCGTCCAGAAGCACGACCGGTCCCGGCACCACCTCGTCGGCATCCGGCCCGACGTGCGGGCCGAGCGGACGCTGGAGGGCGTGCGAGTCGGGCGGGACGAGGTGCTGGAGACGGCAGTGGAGGTGCTCCGGCAGAAGTAAGTTAAGCGGGCCCCTTCCGAAGTATTCCCGAACCGTCACGGCCGGGCCTTGACAATCGCCCCCGCAATTCTCTTGCTGTAGCCATCCCCGATGGCCGTGATGAACCGCCCCCGGCCTGCATTTCTCTAGCCCCCTCCTCCCCACACAAACTATGACCGCCAGACTAGGCATCGTCGGCGCCGGTGCCGGCGCCGCGGCCGCCACGTACACTATCGACACCGCGCTCCCGAGTGCTGAAGTCACGGTCTTCGAGAAATCACGCGGGGTCTGTGGCCGGGCCGCCGCGCGGCGACGCGACGGGCTCGTGTACGAGTACGGGGCCAACTACCTCACGGACGACGACGACCGCGTGAACGCGCTCGTCACCGGCGACCTCAGCGACGGGCTCGTGGAGGTCGACGGCCCGATCTGGACGTTCGACGCCGACGGGACCGTCGCGGAGGGCCGCGACAGCGACAAGCGACGGTGGACCTACGCAGACGGCATCACGCGGCTGGCCAAACACCTCTTCGGGGCGACGGACGCGACCGTCGAGCGGACAACACGCATCGTCGACGTTCACCACGACGGGGGCTGGCGGCTCACCGACGCCGACGAGTCCACGCACGGCCCGTTCGACGCCCTCCTGCTGAACCCGCCCGCGCCCCAAACCGCCGCCCTCCTCGACGAGACCGGAATTGAGGCCGTCGACCAACTCGGCGACGCCGCGGCCGCGGTCGACTACCGAACGGTCTGGACCGCCGTTCTCGGATACGAGTTCGAGATCGACGCGCCCTACTACGCGCTGGTGAATGCCGACAAGGAGCACCCGGTCGGCTGGATCGGGCGCGAAGAGTGCAAGCCCGGGCACGTGCCGGACGGCGAGACGGTCCTCGTCGTGCAGGCGAGCCCCACCTGGTCGACCGAGCGGTACGACGATCCTCCTGAGCAAAACATCGGGGTCCTTGCGCGGCACGCCGCGGAGATCGTCGGGGACGCGCGCCTGACTGATCCCGACTGGACGGACCATCAGGGCTGGCGGTACGCGTTGCCCGAGGCGGGCGTCCCGGCCGACGCGGTGCGGGCCGCCGCCCGCGCCGGGATGTACGTGACCGGCGACTGGGTGGCCGGCGCGGCGCGACTGCACGCCGCGGTCCGGAATGGCCTGGAGACCGGCGATGCCGTGGCCGAGTCCCTCCAAGAGGGGTGACAGAGGAACAGAAGACTGCAGCGGAGGCGGGTCCGACGGGACGGGCATGAACGTTCGCTGAACGCCTCCGGGCGTGGGTCGTACCAAGGGCATCACTTTTTTCTCTCTTCACACCAACCCGTTCTGTCATGGACACCAACGTCTACACCTATGAGGGCGACGACGTCACTGTTACCTGGGACCAGGAGCGCTGCATCCACGCGCAGGCCTGTGTAGACGGGCTGCCGACCGTCTTCGACCCGGAGCGCCGCCCCTGGATCGAGCCGGACCAGGCCACCCCCGACGCCGTGGAGGCGGTGGTGCCGCAGTGCCCCACCGGCGCGCTCCACCTCACCCGCAACGGGGACGACCCCGAACCGACGCCCGACGAAAACCGCATCTCGCTGTTTCCGAACGGCCCCCTCCTCGTCCACGGCGACGCGGAGCTCATTGACAGCGACGGGGAGACGCTGCTCACCGATACGCGCATGGCCCTCTGCCGCTGCGGAAAGTCGAGCAACAAGCCGCTCTGCGACGGCAGTCACGACGGGGACTTCGAGGACGCCGGGCACATCGCGGTGGATCACCTCTCCCCGCCCGACGACGACGGCGAGACCGACACGGCGCTCCGCATCCGGGCCACGGAGGACGGACCGTTCGTGGTGGAGGGGCCGGTCACCATCGAGGGGGCCGACGAAGAGACGGTGTCGGGCCACCGGGGCGCGCTCTGCCGCTGTGGCGCCTCCGGAAGCAAACCCTTCTGCGACGGGAGCCACGCGGAGGTCGACTTCGAGGCGGGGTGAGTGCATCGCTCCCTCATTGGACGAACTGCGCCCTACGAACTGGATTGAGAGCGTGGGACCGCGGGAGTACGCAGGACTCTGACCGTCTCACACGCTGCCGGCCCCTCGTCATGCTCTCACTCTTCATCCCTGCGCTCGCCACTCCCACACTCTTCACGCCCACGCACTCCACCCCCGCGCCCAAACCAACATGGCCTCGTCGAAGAAGGCAATCTACGCCGCGATTCTCGGCAACTTCGCCATCGCCGTTACCAAGTTCCTCGGCGCCACCGTGAGTGGCAGCTCCGCCATGCTGGCGGAGGGCATCCACTCGCTGGTGGACACCGGGAATGGCGGCCTGCTCCTCCTCGGCATCCGCCGCAGCAAGCGCCCGCCCGACGAACAGCACCCGTACGGCTACGGCAAGTCGCTCTACTTCTACACGCTCGTCGTGGCCGTCCTGATTTTCGGCCTCGGCGGCGGCATCTCCCTCTACGAAGGCATCCTCCACACGCTCGACCCCGGCCACGGCGGCGCCACCTCCGCCTCGATCCTCGGCGTTTCGATCGGCGGCCTCACGCTCAACACGATCGTTCTCGGCGCCGCCATCGTGTTTGAGGGCCTCGCCCTCCGCACCGCCCTGCAGGAGTTCAAGAAGCAGCGCGGGGACACGCCCTTCTTTGAGGCCATCGTGACGAGCAAGGACCCGACGACCTTCACGGTCGTGTTCGAGGACACCGCCGCCCTGGCCGGCCTCGTCGTCGCGCTCGTTGGCATTCACCTTGCGAGTCTACTCCACATGCCCGTGATCGACGGGGTTGCGTCCATCATCATCGGGCTCATCCTGTGTGGCGTGGCCGCCTTTCTCATCTGGGAGAGCAAAAAGCTCTTAATCGGCGAGGCGGCGGCCCCCGAGATTCGGGACGATATTCGTCGCATGGCCCGCGACGACACGGACATCGCGTCGGTCGAGCGCCTGCTCACGATGCACATGGGGCCTCGCGCCCTCCTCCTGAACATGGACCTGCGGTTCCGCGACGCCCTCGACGCTGACGCCGTAGAGGCCGCCGTCGATCGGCTGGAGCGCGCCATTCGGGAGGCTCACCCCAGCATCCGGTACATTTTTGTGGAGGCGGGCTCGATTGCCCGCACGCGAGCATCGGACTCGGGGGCCTCCGCGGCCGGCGATCCGCCCTCGTAGAAAATATTCACCATCGACGCCGACGCATTGCATTGACGATGGGCCGCGGATTCCGTATCGTCCCCGTCCGCGGTCCCACACGCTGTTCCCTCTTCCCACCCTCATCTCCATGTCGACCGTTCTCACCCGTGCCCTCTTCCGTGGAGGCTGCGCCGGCCTCGCCCTGCTCGTGCTTGCCGGCTGCGGCGGCTCGCTCTCCTCGCTCGCCCCGACGCCCGAGCCGGAACGGGTGCCCGAGGATACGATCCTGGTGGCGGACACGGACACGACCGCCCTCGACCCGGAGGTGGCCCGCCTGTACGCCCTGGAGTCGGAGCTCTTGGCCGCGGACGACAGCGTGCGCCGGGCCCACCTGCTCAACCAGGCCATGGCCGAACTGGCCGCCCTGCTCCGCACCCGGCCGGAGGCCCTCGAGCGGAGCGCCGTCCGGTCGGTCTACGGGGGCCTCACGGCCGAGTACCGGCGCTTCCACGGCTACCCCAGCGACCCGGACTCGACGCTCCTGGCCCGGGGACAGATTTTCTCCGTCCGGGCCCGCCTGTTCGCCTCCCTCGACGACGTCGAAAACCCGCTGCTGGAGGTGGAGCCCGCCCGCCCCGAGGCCACAGTGGAGGGCGCCGAGATTCCGATGACCTCGAACCGACTGGTGACACAGAGCACGACCGCCCTCGAAGAGGAGCCCGGCGAGCACGTGGACCACTGGCGGCGGCGCGTGCAGGTGTACGGGCCGATGATCGAGCACATCCTGGCGGAGGAGGGGGTGCCCCAGGAGCTCGTGTACCTCGCCATGATTGAGAGCGGCCTCAACCCCGACGCGCGGAGCTGGGCCGGCGCCGTGGGCATGTGGCAGTTTATGGCGGGCACCGGCCGGCGGTACGGCCTCACCGTGAACGCGTGGGTCGACGAGCGGCGCGACCCGGAAAAGGCCACCCGGGCGGCCGCCCGTCACCTGGGCGACCTGTACGACGAGTTTGGCGACTGGCACCTGGCGCTGGCCGGCTTCAACTGTGGGGCCGGCTGCGTGCGGTCCGCCCTCCGCCGGGCCGACGCCGAGGACCCGTCGTACTGGGACGCCCACGAGTACCTGCCGCGCGAGACGCAGGGCTACGTGCCCATGTTCATCGCCGCGGCCCGCGTGATGGAGAACCCCGAGGCGTTCGACCTCGACCCGGCCGCGCCGGCCTCCCCCCTCGCCTACGACTACGTGCCGGTGCACGGGAGCCGCCTGTCGCTCCGCACCGTGGCCCGCCTCGCCGACACGACGCGCAGCGCCATCGAGTCGCTCAATCCCGAGCTGCGGCGGGGGCGCATCCCACCCTCCAAGGAGCGGTACTACGTGCGCATCCCGCTGGGCAGCTACCCGCGCTTCGCCTGGAACTACGCCGAGCTGCCGGACGCGAAGAAGCAGCCGGCCACCACGTACGCCGTGCGGCGGGGCGACACGCTCTCCGAGATTGCCGTGCGCTTTGGCACGTCCACCGCCACCCTGAAGCGGCTCAACGGGATCGACGGCGCCATCATCCGCCCGGGCGACCGGCTGGTGGTGCCCGTGCAGGAGTACGCGAGCGCCCTCAGCGCCACCGACCAGCAGCGGCCCCTGCGCGTACAGTACGACACCTCGCCCCCCACCCGCCCGCTCGACGCCATCGAAACGGCCCAGGCTCCCCCGGACACGTCGTCCGAACCGTCTCCTTCCTCCTCGTCGTCCGCCCCCGAGACGGCCGCCACCTCTCCCACGACCTACCGCGTCACGCGGGGCGATACGCTCGGCGAGATTGCACAGCAGTTCGGCGTGTCCATCCGCGAGCTCCAGGCCTGGAACGACCTCAATGGCACGCGCATCCGTCCCGGCCAGCGCCTCCAGATCCGGGAGTAGTGCGTTGAGGACGAGACGGCTGAACGGGGGACCGTTGACTGCCCCCCTCTGCGCCGTTCGTAGAGGCGGCTCCGCCGCGCCCACACATCCCGGCCCACAGACTGAGATCCTACGCGTCCTCCGACTCGGAGGCGTCGTCGTACACCTGGCGGACCGTCTCGGCCGTCTCCAGCGCCACGTCCCGGTTGTAGCGGAGGGCGAGGTCCTTGTACTTGATGACGTCGTAGATCGTCCCGATCAGGCACAGTCCGCCCGTAAAGAGGTAGACGAGCCCCAGGGCAAACTCCTCCAGGTAGAGCCGGTGCAGCCCGCCGGCCCCGACGAACCCGATGGCCGCGAGGAGGAGGATGTGCACGGGCTCGCGGCGGCGCGAGCGGTAGATGCGGGCGAAGTGCCCGGCCTGCGCGTCGCTCATGTCGTTCAGCAGGCGCGCGACCTCGACCTGTTCGTCGCCGTCGAGTTCGGGAAGGTGTCGAAGCACTTTGGACATGGGGGAGAGGGGGATGGTGCAACAGAAGACGGGCGCTTCAGCGGGCCGGGCGACGCGCCGCCCGGCACAGCGACACAACGTGTGCCAGGAGCACGCCGACGACGGGGCCCGCCAGCGGGTGGGCCTTCCACGACGCCGCCCAGTGGCCGCGGGCCAGGTGTGCGATGGCCGTTCCGAGGCCGTCGCCCGGGCACGGCAGGCCCAGGCGTTCGATCAGGCACAGGTTGATGCCGCCGGGGGCCTGCGGATCGATGCTGGCCGCGGCGACGAGGGCCGCCGTCCAGAAGACCGCCTCGAGCGGCACGGCCCGGAGTCGCTGAATGGCAGGCCCGAGTAGGCCTTGAGCGGTCGGCATGGGGGGACGGATCGAGTGAGAATGCTGGACTCTGCTCTCACCACGTATCGGGCGCCTCAACTGTTACTCGCCCGCCGCGCTCCACGCCCTGCCCCCGCCAGGTGATCGAGCAGTAGCCGATTGACGACGGCCGGGGCGTCATGTTGCACCCAGTGGGTGGCATCGTCGAGCACCCGGAGGCGGCCGTGGGTGGACATCGCCGCGCTGGGGGCCGCCATCTGCCGACCGAGGGCCACGTCCCGTGCGCCCCACACCACGAGCGTCGGCACGTCGATCGGATCCGAGGGCGGAATGCTCCGCAGGGCGCGCCGGCCCGCGGCCCGGTACCAGTGCAGCATGCCACGGAGCCGACCCGGCCGCCGCCACGCCCGCCGGTAAATCGCGAGGTCGGTCTCGTCGAACGTGCCGGCCCGGCTGCTCCACCGCAGCATCGTGGCGAGTCCCTGCCCGTCATTGCGCCCGAGCAGCCATTCGGGCACGACAGGCACCTGAAAGAACAGCGCGTACGTGCTCCGGAGCAGTTGCGTGGGGCTCGTGCGGAGCGTCTCCCGAAAGACGTGGGGGTGCGGCACGTTGAGGATCGCGAGGCGCCGCAGGTGCTCCGGATGGGCGTGGGCGAGGTGCCACGCCACCATCGCGCCCCAGTCGTGCCCCACGACGGCGGCCCGGTCGCGACCCATCGCGTCGATGACGGCGCAGACGTCGTCCACGAGCACGTCCAGGTCGTAGGCGGAGACGGCCCGCGGCGCATCGCTCCGGTGGTAACCGCGTTGATCCGGCACGGCGACCCGGTAGCCCGCCTCGGCGAGGGCCGGGATCTGGTGGCGCCACCCGTACCAGAACTCCGGAAAGCCGTGGAGGAGCACCACGAGCGGGCCGTCCTCGGGCCCCGCCACCGGCACATGCAGCTGCACGCCACGCCCCTGCACCCAGCGACGATCGAGGGAGACCGGAATGTGTTCGACGGGGCTCTGTGGCATTGTGGAGGCGTTCGGGGACGGGCGATGCAGACTGCTACTCTACCATCGGACTCGCGTCCGGCTCGTACACCTCGTTCTGATGGTGCTCCTTCAGACGCTGGTACGCGGGGTCGTCCGTAAGGGCCTGCCACGCGTCGCGGAAGACGACGGCCGCCGCCCGCTTTTCGGGGTCGGCCCACTCTTCGGGCTCTCGCTGGGTGCCGTCGTCGTACTTCTGCCCGCCCGGATACTTGGCGTACCGCATGGCACGGGTAAAGCCCATCTGCAGGTACTTGCGCGCCATGTCCATGCCTACAAAGTCGTCCGTGGCCCGGTACTGCTCGTACGCCTCCCGGAGGGCCTCCACCGCGGCCTCCGCGGCGGCCTTGTCTTTGAAGCCCCAGTCGGGGAGCAGCTCGTCCTTGTACGGCTGGACCTTGAACACGCCCTGCTCACTGGAGTCGTACCGGTAGGCCTCCGGGTGG
>NZ_JAZKRW010000098.1:0-11969 GCF_036626415.1 Salinibacter sp. | reverse complement strand
GGGGCGGGCCCGGGACTTGTTCTCGACGCACGGATCATCGTCCGGTCCAGGCGGCCCCCCAGCTGATCGCCCAGTGGGTATGGGTGGGTGCATCGCGGAGTGGAAATGAATTCCCCCTGGGGAGCGACGGCGGAAGATTGGAGCTCTACCCGCGGTGCGCAGCTCAGCATCCCGGTGAAATTGCGCGCGTTTGCGCAGGCGCATCCCACCTCCTATATTCCAACGGCGTTCCAAAAAAGAGGACCGTCCGCCCCAGAAATGCCCGTGGGGGCCTGCACGTGTTGCGCTCGGAGCCGCCCGCCCGCGGGCCTCCGACGCACGACTGCATACTCTCGCGTACTCACCGCTGTGTCACTACGCCGACTCCATGCTGCAAACGATCGTTGACACCCTCTACGACGTGGTTTGGACCTACGGCATCCCGATCGGAGGGGGACAATACATTCCGTGGGTGGTGCTGCTGCTTCTGGGGGCGGGCATCTACTTCACCCTTCGCCTGGCCTTCGTCCAGATCCGACAGTTTCCGCACGGCATCGCCGTCACGTCGGGGATGTACGACAATCCCGATGATCCCGGGGACGTGTCCCACTTTCAGGCCCTCACAACGGCCCTCTCGGCCACCCTCGGCATCGGAAACATTGCCGGGGCGGCCCTCGCCATCCACGTGGGTGGCCCCGGGGCACTGTTGTGGATGTGGGTCACTGGCATCCTCGGCATGGCCACCAAATACAGCGAGGTAACGATCGCGCAGTTCTACCGAAATGTTGAGGAGCCCACCGAGGCGGAGAAGGGCACCTGGCAGCAGACCTGGAAGGGGACCGTCGCCGGGGGGCCCATGTTCTACATCGAAAAGGGGCTGGGCAAGAACTGGAAGCCCCTGGCGGTCTTTTTTGCCGTCATGCTGATGATCACGTCCTTCCTCACCGGAAATGCCGTGCAGTCGAACACCGTGGCCGACGTGATGAACGCGGAGTTCGGTGTGGCGGTGTGGCTCTCGGGGCTCGTGCTGGCCGCCGTCATTGCCCTCGTCATCCTCGGGGGCGTGACCGCGATTGGGCGTGTCACGGGCATTCTCGTCCCGGTCATGGCCGCGGCGTACGTCATTGGCGCGCTGCTCGTTCTCGCCTTCAACTACACGGAGGTCCTTCCGACGCTCGGGAGTGTTTTCGCAAACGCCTTCAATCCGTCCGCGGGGGTGGCAGGGACGGGGGCTGGGGCCTTCTTACTGACGTTCACGTATGGGGTGCAGCGCGGCCTCTTCTCCAACGAGGCCGGCATGGGCTCGGCGCCGATTGCCCACTCGGCCGCCAAGACCAACGAGCCGGCCTCGGAGGGCGTGGTGGCCCTCCTAGAGCCGTTCATCGACACGATCACGGTGGTTACGCTGACCTGCCTGGCCATCCTCGTGAGCGGCGCCTGGGGGGCCGCGGTGCCCACACAATTCGAGCTCAACTCCGGCAACGCAGAGTACCGGGTCGAAAATGAGGGCGGCATCTTTCCCAGTTCCAACGTGCCCGAGGAAATCCGGATCGAGAACGGCGAACAGCAGGTGCCCAACCCCGACGAGGACGCCCAGTTTGCCTGGCGGCAGGCCGTGGTGAGCTCCTTCTACACCTCCTGCGCCAACGACTGTGACGACCAAGAGGATCTGCAGGAGCCGTTCACGGGCACGCTCTACCCGACGAAAGACGTAGCCGTGGCGGACGATGGAACCGAGTATGAGGTCTTGTACGGAGAGGGGGTGCGCAGTGGCGCGCCCCTCACCCGTCTGGCCTTCGAGCGCGGGCTCTCTCCGCTCGGGGATTGGGGCGGGTACGTCGTCATCCTGAGCGTGCTCCTCTTCGCCGTCTCAACCTCCATTTCGTGGAGCTACTACGGCGATCGATGTGCGTACTACCTGTTCGGCGAGCGGGCCATCTTCCCGTACAAGGTCGTCTTTGTGATCATGAACTTCACCGGCGCGGTCACGGCCCTCACGACCATCTGGACCATCGGAGACATTGCGCTCGGGATTGTCATCGTGCCGAACCTGATCGCCGTGATCATGCTGACGGACAAGGTGAAGGAGATCACCGACGACTACACCTCGCGCAAGTCGTGGCTCGAAGAGCCGGAGGCATAATGAAGAGGGCTGCTTCGTCCCGTGCCCCTCGTTGCATCGGCCGTACGCACGCACTCCCCCGCTTGACATGGAGAACCTCACGGTTGTCGATCACCCGCTCTTGAAGCGAGACCTCACCATCCTCCGCCGCAATGAGACGCCGCACGGTCAGTTTCGAAAGACGGTGTCCGACGCAGCGGCGATCCTGGCCTACGAGGCGATGCGCGACATTGAGCTGGAGGAAACAGCGATCGAGACGCCCCTCGAATCGACGACCGGCTACGAGATCGCCGAGGACGTGATGGTCGTGCCCATCATGCGGGCCGGGCTCGGGATGGTGGATGGGTTCGTGCGGTACGTGCCGGAGGCCCGGGTCGGCCACCTCGGCATGCAGCGCGACGAGGAGACCTACCGGCCCGTCGACTACTACAGCAACATTCCGACGGGCATCGAGAGCGCCCACGTGTTTGTGGTGGACCCGATGCTGGCGACGGGGGGCAGTGCGTCCTTTGCCATCGATCATCTGAAGGAGGAGGGCGGGCAGGACTTCACCTTTGCGTGTCTGGTGGCGGCGCCCGAGGGGGTGACGACGCTCCGCCAAGAGCATCCGGACGTGCCGGTGGTGACGGCGGTGCTGGACCGCGAGCTGGACGACAATGCCTTCATTCGCCCCGGATTGGGGGACGCGGGGGACCGGATTTTCGGAACGCGATCGTGACCAAGGGACCTTGACCGATGGGCCCATTCAATCTGTGCCCCCGCACACTGAGCCTCATTCTGCTCGTCGGCCTCTTTTGGGGAGGCGCCGCACCCACGGCCGTCGCACAGAACGACGGTGCCATTGAGGTGCCAGACCCGGTACTGACGGGCATTGAGTTTGCCGTGTCGGTCCCGGGGGGAAGCGCGCTGGCCGACGGGGGCACGCCGAAGGTCCGGGTGGGAAACGCCACGGTGCCCCTTGCCTACGATTCGGCGGCGGAAGCATGGACCGCGGAGGGCATAACGGTGTCGTCGAGCGGAGTGACCACTGTCGAGGTCGTGCAGAACGACGCGGTGCTGCGGTCGGCCAGCACGCGGGCCGTTCCGGCCTGGCTCTCCATCCTGCCGCCCCTCCTGGCCATCGGCATGGCACTGTTGTACCGGCGCGTGGTGCCGGCCCTGTTCTTTGGGGTGTGGGTGGGGGCGGTCGTCGCCATTGGCTTCACGCCGTGGGCGGTGTTCAAGGGCCTGCTGGACAGCTTCCAGGTCTACGTGCTCAATGCGATGGCCAACCCCGACCATGTCGCCATCATCCTGTTTTCTCTGATGATTGGAGGAATGGTGGGCATCATCTCGAAAAATGGCGGCACGCTCGGCATTGTGGAGCGCCTGACGGCGTGGGCGAGCGACTCCAGGCGGGGACAGATCGTGACGGGGGTGCTGGGCATCAGCATCTTCTTCGACGACTATGCGAACACGCTCATCGTGGGCAATACGATGCGGCCGGTGACCGATCGCCTGCGCATCTCGCGGGAGAAGCTGGCCTACCTCGTGGACTCCACGGCGGCCCCGATTTCGACCCTGGCGTTCGTGACCACCTGGATTGGATATCAGGTGGGGCTCCTGGGCACGGCCATTGAGAAAATCGACGGCTTCTCCCAGGGGGCCTATTCGGTGTTCGTCAACTCCCTGTTTTACAGCTACTACCCGCTGTTGGCCCTCGCGTTTGTCTTCCTCGTGGCGTACTTCGGCCTCGACTTTGGGCCGATGTATGAGGCGGAGAAGCGTGCGCGTGCCACGGGCAAGGTGCTGGGGGACGACGCCAATGTGGACGAGGCGGCGGCCGAGGGGGAGGAGCTGCAGCCGCCAGAGGGGACGTCTTGCCGGGCTGTCAATGCGGTCCTCCCCATCCTCGTACTGGTGGCGGGGGTGCTGGGGGGGCTGTACGCGACAGGCGCCCAGGCCGTTGGGACTGACGCCGCCCTGAAGGACGTTATTGGGGAGGCAAACTCGTACACGGCGCTCATGTGGGGCTCCCTCCTGGGGGTGGTGGCCGCCGCTGCCCTGTCGCTCGGGCAAGGCATTCTGGACCTTGAGCAGACCGTAGAGGCCTGGTATGAGGGGCTCAAGTCCATGCTCTTTGCGATGGTCATCCTGGTCCTCGCCTGGGCCCTTTCGAACATTACCGATGTGTTGCACACGGCCGACTACCTCGTCTCACTCCTCGGAGAGACGCTTCCGCCCGGTGTGGTCCCCGCCATTATCTTTGTGCTCGCCGCCGCCACGGCCTTCGCGACGGGGTCGAGTTGGGGGACAATGGGCATCCTCATGCCGCTCGTCGTGCCGCTGGTGTGGGCCGTGCTCACGCAGAACGGCATGGGAGAGCCGGCCCACTACCACATTCTGTACTCGTCTGTCTCGTGCGTGCTGGCCGGGTCGGTGTGGGGGGATCACTGCTCCCCGATTTCGGACACGACGATCCTTTCCTCGATGGCCAGCGGGTGCGACCACATCGAACACGTGCGCACTCAGCTGCCGTACGCCCTGAGTGTAGGCACGGTGGCCATTCTCTTCGGCACGCTGCCCGCGGGCTTCGGAATGCCCTGGATGGTCGGGCTCATCGTTGGCGGCCTTCTCCTCTTCGGGCTCCTGAAGCTGGTGGGCAAACCGGTCGAAATCGTGGCGTCGTCGCCCGAGGAGCGGGAGCCCACCGGGGCCTGATGTGGACGGCTCGTCATCGCGCCCCTCATCCATTTGGCATTGCCGGGGAATCCTTGTCTCATGATCTTAAGCACAACTGTCCTGTTTAACCATGTTTCTCGACGCTGACGACCGCCCCTGGGGCCGCTGGGAAGAGTACCTGAACGAGCCGGGCTACCGGGTGAAGCGCATCATCGTGCATCCGGGCCAGCGCCTCTCGCTGCAAAAACACGAACACCGCAAAGAGCACTGGGTCGTCGTACGGGGGGCGGGCGTGTTCACGCGCAACGACGACGAGATCGACGTGTCGGCGGGAGACACCTGCTTCATTGCTGAAGGGGACGTGCACCGGATCCAAAACGATGGGGACGAGCCGCTCGTCTTCATTGAAACGCAGATGGGCCGGTGTGTGGAGGACGACATCATTCGGCTGGAAGACGACTACGGGCGAGAGTAGTAGGAGGCGCCCCAGGTACAGGACCGACCCGTGCCGGAGAGTTTGCGGGGTTTTCTGTCTTTGGCCCGGCGGTCTCCGGCACTTTTCGTCGGATGGGTGCGTTGCACCATCGCTCACTTGGTTTCTTCGAAATTGCCCCTGCCCATGGTACTTCCCATCTACGTCTACGGCCACGAGGCTTTGCGGGAAGAGACCGAGCCCGTGGAGGAGAACACAGAGGCGCTACAGGAGCTCATCGACAACATGATCGAGACGATGCACAACGCCGCGGGCATCGGACTGGCGGCGCCGCAGGTGGGGCGTACCGAGCGCCTCTTCGTGGTGGATCTGACCCCGATGGCCGACGAGATCGCGGAGGCGGGCACGTCGCTCCCGCCCCAGCCAATGGTCTTTGTCAATCCGGAGCTCGTGGGGGAGAGCGACACGACGGTGGACATGGAGGAAGGCTGCCTGTCAATCCCCGAAGTGCGGGAGCCCGTGACCCGCCCCGAGCGGATCCGGATGCGCTACCGCGATCGCACCTTTCAGGAGCAGGAGATCGAGGGGGGGCACATGCTGGCACGGGTGCTCCAGCACGAGCGCGACCATCTTGACGGCATCCTTTTTACCGACTACCTCAGCAGCTTCCGCAAACGCCTGCTCCGCCGCCCCCTTCGTGAAATGGTCAACGGCGAGGTGGAGGCCGACTACCCGCTCGTAACGAAGGGCGACGTGACCGTCCCGGCACAGTAGGAGCGCGCGGCCGAGCACAGGGGCCCCGTCTGCACTCGTACTCGTCGGTGTCGCACATGTCTGCACGCCGCTTGCTGTCGCGCCCGGAACTGAAGGCCCACTACGACCGGGTCGGGGCATGGCAGGACACGCAGGCCTTCTACGAAGCCCCGGCCCTTGATGCGCTGATCAGCGCCGGGGCCTTTCACGGCGCCGCGTCGGTCATTGAGGTCGGGTGCGGCACGGGGCGCTTGGCCGAACGCCTCCTGCGAACCCACTGTCCGCCGCATGCGCGCTACGAGGGCTACGACCTCAGCGAGACGATGGTGCAGGTCGCCCGGAGCCGCCTCGCATCGTTCGAAGACCGGGCGACGGTTCGCCAGACCGACGGGCGCTTGACGTTCGACCGACCGGATGGGGGGCACGACCGCGTGGTGGCAACCTACCTGCTTGACCTCCTGTCGCGTGAGGAGGCGCAAACGTTTCTGGGGGAGGCGCATCGTCTCCTGCGGCCGGGCGGACGGCTCTGCCTGGCGGGGCTCACCCGGGGGCGGTCGTTGCTGTCCCGGGGCGTGAGTCGCCTGTGGGACGCCCTTCACCGGCTCCGTCCGGAATGGGTGGGCGGGTGCCGACCCCTTCGACGGTGGGCCCTCCTGGACGATGCCCGGTGGTCCGTGCGGACGCACACGGTGGTACGGGCGTGGGGCGTTCCCTCCGAGGTACTGGTGGCACTGCCTGTTTAGGTTCGTGCGGGGGCTCCTTGTACTGACAGCCGGAACCAGCATGGCCCTGCTCTCGGTCGACCGACTTTCCGTTGCGCTCGACGGACACACGATCCTGCGAGACGTGAGCTTCGAGGTCGCCGCCGGCCAATGGGCCGGCATCCTCGGGCCCAATGGCGCGGGCAAAACGACCCTCCTGCGGGCGATTGGGGGACACATTCCGTTCGACGGAGAGATCCGGCTCTCGGGGACGCCCGTCGACGCCATGAGCGTGGACGAACGGGCGCGGGCACTGGCCGTCGTGCGACAGGCGCGGTCCCTCACCTTCGACTTTACAGTGGAAGAGTTTGTGCTTCTCGGGCGGGCGCCGCACCGTGGCTGGATTCAGGCGTATCGGTCCGCGGATCGTGCACGGGTCCGAGAGGCGCTTGCCCGGGTGGACCTGGACGACTTCGGGGGGCGGTCGGTCCTTTCGCTGAGCGGGGGGGAGATGCAGCGCGTCTTCCTGGCGCAGGCCCTCGTTCAGGAGGCGGACGCGTTGCTGCTGGACGAGCCGACGGCACACCTGGACGTGCACTACCAGTTCTCGTTCATGAATCAGGTCCGGGCCCAGGTGGAAGAGGCCGGGCGGACGGTGCTCGCGGTGGGGCACGACCTGGAGCTGGCGGCCCGCTACGCGGACCGGTTGCTCCTGATAGAAGACGGTGCGCTGCGGGCCCAGGGGGCTCCCGAGTCGGTCCTGACGCCGGAACGCGTCGCCTCGGTCTTCGGCATGCGGGTTGCGCTGGATCAACACCCGGATGGCACGCCCCGGATTGACTATTTGGGGCCCGTGCCGTCGTCCTCCGACGGAAGCCACGTTCCCGGCTGACCCGGGGAGGCGTGCCCCGTCATTCAGAAACGCAAGCGGAGGTCAGCCGTGGGACATTCTGACCACTCGTGTTTCCCTGTTTTTCCGACGCCCCCTTCGATGAGCAAACGAATTTATACCCGGACCGGCGACGACGGCACCACATCCCTCTTCGGAGGGGAACGTGTGGGGAAAGGAAACGCCCGCATTGACGCGTACGGCACGGTCGACGAGGCCAATTCGGTGGTCGGGCTTGCCCGGTCGCATCTGGAGGGCGAGCCGGGACAGGAGGTCCTCGATCCGGTCCTCGGCGACGTACAGGAAGAGTTGTTTGTGGTGGGGGCGGATCTTGCGACCCCGATGGACGCCAAGCCGGTCGTGGAGCGGGTTGAGGCGGCCCACATTGAGGCCCTCGAAGCGCGGATCGATCGGTTCGAAGCGGACCTGCCCAGCCTGGACCGCTTTATTCTGCCGGGGGGGACGCCGGCCGGGGCGTCGCTCCACTCGGCCCGCACCGTGTGCCGGCGTGCGGAGCGTCGCAGCGTAGAGGCCAAAACCTCCACGCCGATCAACGAGCAGGTCATCATCTACCTCAACCGGCTGTCCGACCTCCTCTTCGTGCTGGCCCGATGGGCCAACCGGGAGGCGGGGGTTCGAGAAGACACGTGGAGCCCCGACGGCACGGGGGCTGACGACACAGCGTCCGATGCGACCCCCGATCAGTAACCGTCCCGCACGTTCCATTCCTTCCCCGGCGGACATCATGTCTTTCTCACTTGGACCCACGCGACTCCTGGCCATGCTCCTGATCGTGGCGGGCGGGGCGCTTGCCTGCCAGACGGGGGCCACCGCGCCGACCCCGGCGAGTGAGGCCCATGAATCAATGGCCCCGTTTGAGGCCACAACGGACCGGTACGGTCTTCCCACAGGCCGCTACCGGGTGGACAGCGGGCGCGTGGGCCGGGCAGAGACATTTTCGGACGTGCTGGACGAGCATGGGGTAGCCTACCAGACGGTTCTAGACCTCGCAAACGCGGCGCGCCCGGCATTCGACGTTACCGATTTGCAGGCAGGGCGTCCGTATCGCGTCTACGTAAACCCCTGGCTCCACCAGCCGCGGTACCTGGCATACCAGATCGACGCGCTTCGGTACGTCGTCTTTGACCTTCAGCATCCGGACCGCACCCACGTCGCCACCCGCTCGGTCCGCCATCAGTGGGCCACGGTCTCGGGGACGGTGGAGGGATCGTTGTACGGGACCGTCGTGGAGAAGGGGGGGCATCCCCTCATCGCCCTGCGGCTCTCGGAGGTGTTTGCCTGGCAGATCGACTTCTTTCGGCTGCGGGCGGGCGACTCGTTTCGGCTCGTGTACGAGGCGCGCTCGGTGGCAGGGGAGGCCGTTCAGCCCGGCGACATCGTGGCGGCGCACGTGCAGCACCGCGGAGACGACTACTACGCGTTTCGGTTTGAGACGGGCGCGGGCGACGCCGAGTACTTCAACCGGAGGGGAGAGAGCCTCCGGCGCCAACTCCTGAAGGCCCCGCTGCAGTATTCCCGCATCAGCTCGGGCTACACCAGCCGCCGGTACCACCCGGTGTTGAAGGAGTACCGTCCCCACCGTGGGGTCGATTATGCGGCCCCGCGTGGCACGCCCGTGCGGTCGGTGGGGGACGGGAGGGTCCAACGGGCCGGGTACAAAGGGCCGAACGGGAACTACGTCAAGATTCGGCACAACGGCACCTACACCTCCGGCTATCTCCACCTGTCGCGAATCTCCGTGACGTCCGGCGACCGCGTGCAACAGGGGGAGACCATCGGCTACGTGGGAAGCACGGGCCGATCCACGGGCCCTCATCTCGACTACCGCCTCTGGAAGCACGGCACACCCGTGAACCCGGTCACGCTGGAGCTGCCGCCCTCGCAGCCGGTGCCACTGCAGCACCGGGACGCGTTTCGGGAAACGGTTCAGGCCCTGCGGCCCCGGCTTGACGAGGCCTCGGTGTTTGCTCGGGCTCCGTCGGAATCGGGGCCGCAGTGGACGACCCCATTGGTCCCGGGAGGGCCCCAACTGGCCAATCGGTAGTCCCTGGAATCGGTCGCTCGTCGAATGTCCCTCTCCCTTCACAGCCGGCAGATCCAGGCGCGCGGACCGTTGCTGCTCGTGCACGGGGGCGCGTGGGACATTCCGGATGCCGTCGTGGACGCGCACCGCGAGGGGCTCCAGTCGGTGCTCGGTGCCGGAGCGCCTGCGCGCCAGAGCGGGACGGATGCCCAGGCGGGGGTTGCGACGGCGACGAGGGCCCTGGAGGCACACGGCGCGTTCAACGCCGGGTACGGAGCCATGCTGAATCAGGACGGGACGGCGGAGCTGGATGCCGGAATTATGACCGGGGCGACACTGGACTACGGGGCCGTGATGGCGACCCAGCGCCTGGAGCATCCGGTTGAGGGGGCGCGGCGGGTGTTGGAGAAAGGGAGGGGGCGGGTGCGCATGCTGGCGGGAGAGGGCGCGGAGCGGTTTGCGGAGACGACAGGGATGGACCTCGTCCCAAACGAGACGCTGATCCACCCGCGCGAGCGACGACGCTACGAACGGATCCGGAAACAGGCGGAGGCAAACCATCCGAGCCGGTCGTTTCATCCAGGCGGCGTCGACCTGGACGGCGCCGACACCGTAGGGGCGGTGATGCGGGACGGGGCCGGCACGCTCGCGGCGGCGACCTCCACCGGAGGCACGCCCTTCAAGCCCCCCGGGCGTGTGGGCGACTCGCCGCTGCCGGGCGCCGGCTTTTACGCCGACGCCCACGTGGCGGTCAGTGCAACAGGGTGGGGCGAAGCCATCGCGGCCGTGGGACTGGCCCGAAGCGTGCGGGAACGTGTTCGGGAGGGCCGCTCCGCGGAAACGGCGGCACGCTCGGCCCTATCGCACATGCACGAGCGGATCACATCCCCGGACGGAGAGGGGGCCACGGGCGGTTGCATCGTGGTCGCCCCTGGGGACGCTGCGGTGGCATTCACGACGCCCCGGATGGCACGAGGATGGCGCACGGACACAGGCGACGCCCACTTTTCCGTCCACCGAGAATAACCCCGGTCAAAGTTGCAGCGAGACGCCGGCGCGCCAGTGTCGGCCGGCGGCGGGCTCGTAGAATCGTCCCCCGAAGGCGTTCACGACGATGTCGTTGTAGCGCACGTCGAATGCATTGTTGAAGGCGAGAAAAGGCGTCAGCGTTGCCCCGCCCGCAAGCGAGACCCCGGGCTGGCTGAGGCGCAGGTCAACGGTGGTATATCCGTCGTTTGTGGCCGTATTTTGCGTGTCGCCAAACTGCTTGCTCACGCTCTGTACGGACGCGGAGGCGTGGGCGAGCGACGTCCGCGCTTGCAGAGTGGCGGCAAACCGGTGCGACGGCACGCCGGGAAGCTGATTGCCCTCGAGACTCGTCGTGGAGTTGCCCGCCTCCACGGTGCCTTTCGTAAATTCAGCGTCCACGAAAGAGTGACTCGCCCGGACGGACAGGGGCCCCGGGGGCTGCCAGCGAACCGAGATCTCGGCGCCCCGGTGCCGTGCGGCGCCCTGATTGCGGTAGGCCGTCGTCTCGTCCGGCAGCTCAAAGGGCACGAGCACGTCGTCCACGTCCTGGTAGAACAGGGCAAGGTCGTACGAGAGGCGCTGGGCGGGCCAAGTGCCCGTCACGCCTCCCTCCACGCCCACCACGGACTCGGCGTCAAGGTCGTTAAAGCCGCCCTCTCCATCGGGACGATTGCTCAGTTCGGTCGTGGTGGGGGCCTCCAGGCCGGTGCTCAGGTTGGCAAACAGGCGCGCTCGGCCCAGGTCGTACGAGAGCCCCACAGAAGGGCTGAGGGTGCGGAAGGTCTGCGTCCCGTCGTCGCTCCCGAGCCGATCATCGGCCTCGAACTGAAGACGATCGTAGCGCAGGCCGGCGTCTATCTGAAAGCGGCCGAGGGGAATGGCGAGGCGACCGAAGACGGCTCCGTTGTCGACCGTTTCGAGCTGGTCGATCAGAAGACGATCGGGGGACCCGTCGGCACTCGTAAATTCGCGACGGTCGTCGCGCTGCAATTTGCCCCCGACGCCCACGCCCCACCGGAGAGAGGAGGTCTCCTCCTCGAGCGTCAGCCGCACCCCACCCGCTCGGCGATTTAGGTCGATGACGTTGAACGGAATGGGGTTCTGGAGGTCGCGGAAGAGCCCGTACGCGGTGGCGTTCACGGTGCCGAACCGTGTGTCGTCGTAATACGTGGCTCCGAGTTGCCCCTGCGTCACGTCCTTTCCCACGTCAAAGTCCAAAACCGTCTGCCGAGTCTGGCCGGGCGACTCCTGGGCCGCCGTCTTGGAAAGGGACCCGGGCGACTGGGCGCGAGGCATGTGCTGCAGGGCGCCGATCACGCGCACCCCTCGGTCGTCGCCCAGTGAAAAGTCGCTGGTAA
>NZ_JAZKRW010000097.1:0-12067 GCF_036626415.1 Salinibacter sp. | reverse complement strand
GAACGGCTCGGCGTCATTTCCTCTGCGCCCTGAGCTTTCCGATTGCCCGTTCTCCCGAATACAGACGGAGGCCTTCTCGCCCAGCACCCGTGGGCGCCTCTTCCGTGGGCATGACTCGCGCATCTTACCCGGGGACCTTCTGTCCGACGAGGTTCGCCGCCTCGTCCATGAGGCGCTTGAAGCGGTGGGCGGTCGACACCCTCTCGAACAAGAGTTCCCAACGGTTCATCTTGACACGCGTCAGCGTGAAGTCCGACGGGTCGAACCCCGCTGGCACAGCGAGGTGAATGACCGCATACATGCGCTTCTTGCTGTCGGTCGTCACGGTCACGACGGCTCCGTGACGCTCGACATCGATCGGTATCATTGCCCTGGCTGGTTTTGGGAAGTCACGGGGGCCCCACCGTCCGCGGCGAAACAGCCCCCAGGATGGGAGCGGCGTGGATGGTTCTACTCTTGAGGCGCTCGGACCACCACCCCGCCGGACGCGGTCCGGCGCACCGTAGCCCCTTCCGTTTGCGTCAAGGGCTGGGGCGCGGCGCTGGTGCTGGTATTCGCACTGGTGGGGGTGAGCACAATTTCTAAGCTTCCGTTGGGCCCGGCAACGGAAATCGTCACCGTCTCGACCGTCGGGCTTCCCGCCTCCTCGATGTCGAGGTCTTCTACGACCCGGAAGGTGAAGGACGTGATCTCGTCCTTGTTGACGATGTCTCCGGCGTCGAACCCATTGCCGTCGTCATCGCTGAGGAATGTGTCGTCGAGGGTGATGTCGGTGTTGCCAACGGCCTTCACCTTCGTTCCCTCCGCCTGCACCTGGATGGTCGTTCCCGGCGCCAGCGGGTTGTTGTTTTGCACATCTTGGACCGTCAATTCGTAGGTCTGCGGCAACTCCGTCGAGCTGGGCTCAATCTGACCGGGGTCAACCTTCACCTCCGGCCGCCCCGAAAAGACAATGGGGATCGTCTCGGAAATCGTGTTCTCATTGCCGGTGTCCGCCGGGTCGGGGCAGTTGTCGGGGTTCACGATCGTATTCACGTCGTCGGTCCCCGCGGTCTCGGCCCGCACGGTGCCCACCCCTCCCTCTGGCAGCGGCTCCGCAGACGTGAGCGTTACGGAGCCCCGCCCCTGATCGTCGGTCTGAAGAGAGCCTCCGATGAGCCCCGCATTCGCACTGAACGAGACGGCCGTTCCGGGCACCACGGGATTGCCAAACTTGTCTCCCACGAATACCTGAATGGGGGTGGTCACGCCGAGCTGGGTGAGCCCTGGGAAGTTGAACTGTTCCGGGGCGAGACTAAAGTGACATTTGTTGGGGAGCCCGCCGTGGATGGAGAGGCTCACTGGCTTGGACGCAAACGTCGTCCCGTCGGGCCGCTCGGTCTCGGCAACCAGCTGCACCACCCCGGCGGTCGTGCCACTCGACACATTGACGGTGGCCCGGCCCTGGCCGTCGGTCTGTACCGTGCTCGGGGTCAAGGTCGCGTCTCCCGGCTCCTGCCCAAACCGAAAGTCAACGTCGACGGCCTGATCCGCCTGAATGGCCTTCCCGGTCGAATCGACGACCTGAAACGTCAATCGGGCGATGCTCGTCCCTCCACTTTCCTGCACGCGGATTGAGCTTGCTGACTGGTCCTGTAGCAGAATGTCGGTGGGGCGTCCGGGCTCCCGGTCTTCTTCTCCTCCAATCTCGAGCGTGAAACTCAGGTCGGACGCACTCCCCACATCAGGCGATACTTGCCGTACCTGCTGAGCACTTGCCCCCTGTTTCGACACCGTAATGGTTACGTCAGTGGTCTCATCAACCTCCACCGACGCCCTGAAGCGGCCCGTGGAGTCGGTCCTGGACGTCTGCTCAACCCTCTCGCCCGTCGCGTCCGTGAACTGAATGACCACCTGGGCGTCGACCACCGGGTTAGAGGCCGCGTCAAGCACCTGGCCGGACAGGGCCACGTCGTCGGAGCCCCCACCGCCCAGGTCGCAACCGAGTGTCCCAACTAGAAGGGCTGCGCTCGCCAGGATGAGAACATAGGGGCGGCCAACTCGAACGGAAGGATACATGAAATCGGGCAGGAAATCGGAAACCAATGCACTCCATACAGCGGCAAGAAGTATTCCGGAATCCAACCCTTCGGTGCAGGCGCCTCCCGTGCTCCCAGCTTCCCAGGGTCGTTTTGGGGCGTCTCCACGGCGCACCCCTCTCTTGTGAACGACGACAGAGGCGTCCCTCAGCTGAAGTTGAGCAGACTCCCCCTCTCTGGTCCCCGCACAAAGAAGGATCCGCGGCAGCTTCCACTTGGGGGCACAGGGAAGCCCCCAGGCACAACTGAAACGAGAAGAAGATTGCCGGCTAGAGGCCGGGGCGAGAGGTGCCTTTCGTAACGGAAGGGCTGGAATTTTTACGGATTGGGGCCGTCTGCGCACACAGACTGTTCTCGTGAAGGCCCTTTTCGTACCGGAGCCGGAAAAGGCGCACAGGATTTCGACTCTGCGAGGGGTGCCCCTATTCAATCGCAGAAGGGGCCCTCTCCGGTGGGGATGGCTCCATAGAAAAAGAGCCCCCGGACTGAGGGCTCGCCGAAAGGACGTGGGTCGCTTCTGACGTTCTCGTCTCGGTCATTCCTGCGGGGACGGCCCTGGGGCCTCCCCGACTGTCCCGTCGCCCTGGGGCTCCGGGAGATCTTCTTGGGCCGGGTTCTCAGGCTGCAGTGGGGCGTCCTCTCTTGCCTCCACGGAGAAGTCCGACGACCGGTCCTCGACCCGGAGCCGGAGGTAATGCTGGCGTGCCAACTCCAGAAGAGCCAGAAACGTCGCGATGACAAAGCCCCGCGACTCTCCCTGAATCAGCGCCCGAAAGGAGACTTCGGACTCGCGGCGAAGGCGCTGGATGACGTGGCGCTGTTGTTCTTCGACCGTATACTCGACCGGTTCCACCTCGTGGATCGGCTCCTCCTCCCCTTCGTCTTCGTCGGCTTCGAGCACCCGCCCGAGTGCTTCGACCAGCTCAAAAACCGACGCATCGACCTCCACCTCGTGGGACTCCTCGACGCGCTTCCGGGCCGCGGACGCGTCCCCCCGCACAAAATGCTCGCGGCGCTTCTCTCGACGGGCGGACAGTTGGTCGGCTGCCTCTTTAAACCGTACGTACTCCAGAAGACGCTCCACCAGCTCCCGGCGCGGGTCCACAGCCTCGCCCTCGTCGTTGGCCTCCTGCGAAGGCAGGAGCATGCGGGCCTTAATGTTGATGAGAAGGGCCGCCATGTAGACAAAATCGCCCACGCCGTCCAGATCAATCTCTTCCATCACCCGGACGTACGCGAGATACTCGTCCGCAATGCGAGCGATGGGAATGTCGTAGATGTCAATCTCGTCCCGCTTGATAAAAAACAGGAGGAGATCCATCGGCCCCTCAAATTGCTCCAGCTCAACGCGGTACATGTTCGCTGATGCCGCTGTAGAAAGGAGGATGGCGTGTCAACGTTGTCAGACTGCGTATCAGCTCATCCCCTGGTATCCATTTGGGTGGCGCTGGTGCCATTCCCAAGCCGAGCCGATAATGTCCTCAAGGGCACCGTGCTCCGGGGCCCAGCCGAGGTCTGCACGAATCTTGTCGCTGCTCGCGATGAGGACCGGCGGATCCCCCGGCCGCGGATCGCCCTCTTCGGCCGGAATCTCGCAGCCCGTGACGCGGCGGGCCGTGTCGATGACCTCACGGACGCTGTAGCCCTCTCCATTGCCCAGGTTGTAGACGCGACTTCCGTCGTCCAGTGCGTCCAGGGCCAAAATATGGGCTTGGGCAAGGTCGAGCACGTGAATATAGTCCCGAACGCACGTCCCATCGGGGGTGTCGTACTCGTCCCCAAAGATAACAATCTTCTCGCGCTGGCCGAGGGCAACCTCCAACACAATCGGGATGAGGTGCGTCTCCGGGTCGTGGTCTTCGCCCCGATCCGGCCCAGCGGCCCCGGCCGCGTTAAAGTAGCGGAGCGCGGCGTATGTCAATCCTTCCGTCTCGTCGAGCCAATGAAGGGCGCGCTCCAAGATGAATTTCGACTCGCCGTAGGGGCTTCCGGGATCGATCGTCACGTTCTCGTCGATGGGAATGCGCTCCGGGGTCCCAAACAGGTTCGCAGTCGAGGACAACAGAAAACGGTCCACGTCGTGCTCCACGGCAGACCTCATCAGGTTGACGCCGCAGCGTACATTCTCGTCGAGATACAGAAACGGCTCCTCCATGGACTCGCCGACGAGGGTGTGCGACGCGAAGTGCATGATCGCCTGCGGTCTGTGTTCGGCAAGCGTGTGATCGACCACCTCGCGATTGGTCAGATCGCCGTGGACGAAGGTGGCCGCCTCCGGCACTGCCGCCCGGTGCCCTTGTGATAGGTTGTCAAACACGATGACGTCATTTCCCGTCTCCACCAGTCGTTGGGCCACGGTGCTTCCGATGTATCCGGCTCCCCCGGTTACCAGAACGCGCATGAAAAGAGTGGCGGGTTGGGTGATGTGAAATCGATGGGGTGTGGCGCGGGTCTTTTCCCGGTCCCTATACAACCGGTCCCTACACAAAAGGCGAGAGCCCAAGGGCCCTCGCCTTTCGTTTTCCGAAGGAACCGTTCAGTGCCACCCGGTTCGGGCGGACGTCCAGACTACTCGCCCTGTTCCCCGTTTTCTTCCGAGACGAATGGCTTCCGGGTGAGACGCATCTTGCCGTCGTCGTGGATCTCGAGGAGGTGCACCTTCACCTTATCGCCCACCTCGAGGTAGTCCTCTACGTCCTCGACGTATTCGTGGTCGATCTCGGAGACGTGGAGGAGACCCGTCTTTTCGGGCATGATCTCGACGAATGCGCCGAAGTCGCGGATGCCCTTGACGGTGCCGACGTAGTCTTCGCCCTCCTCGGGCACGGCCACGATCTGCTTGATGCGCTCGACGGCCGCCTCGGCGTCGTCCTGGTTGGTCGCCGCGATCGTCACGATGCCGACGCCTTCCTCTTCCTCGACGGTGATCTCCGTGTTCGTCTCTTCCTGGACGCTCTTCACCACCTTCCCGCCCGGGCCGATGACGGCGCCGATGCGATCCGGATCGATCGTGAGCTTGGTCAGGCGCGGGGCATGCTGGGACAGCTCCTCGCGCGGCGTGGAGATGGTCTCCTCCATGCCGTCGAGGATGAAGTGACGCGCCTCGCGGGCCTGCTTCAAGGCCTTCAGCATCACGTCGCGGGAGAGGCCCTCAATCTTCATGTCCATCTGGCAGGCCGTAATGCCGTCCCGCGTGCCGGTGATCTTAAAGTCCATGTCGCCCAGGTGGTCCTCCTGGCCGAGGATGTCGGTAAGGACGGTCGTCTCGTCGTCCTCCTGCACGAGCCCCATCGCGATGCCCGCCACCGGCTTGTCGATGGGCACACCCGCGTCCATGAGGGCCAGGCTGCCGGCACAGACGCTCGCCATCGAGGAGGAGCCGTTCGACTCCATCACGTCGGCGTTAATGCGGATGGTATAGGGGAACTGATCCTGCTCCGGGATAACCGGCCGCAAGGCCCGCTCCGCGAGCATGCTGTGGCCAATCTCACGCCGCTTGGGGCCGCGGAGGTAGCTGGCCTCGCCCACCGAGAAGGGCGGGAAACGGTAGTGGAGGTAGAAGGACTTGTCGGTGTCCGCAAAGACCTCGTCGACCGGCTGCACGTCCTCCGAGGTGCCGAGCGTAACGGAGCCGAGCACCTGCGTCTCCCCTCGCGTAAAGATGGCGGAGCCGTGGACGCGCGGGAGATAGCCGACCTCCATCCAGAGGTCGCGAACATCGGTTTGGGCACGCCCGTCGATGCGCTTGCCCTCCTCAACAATCATGTTGCGCATCTCGTCCTTCTCCACCTCCCCGATGGCGTCACGGATGTCGGAGGCGGTGTAGCCGTCCGACGTCTCGTGTTCGTCCCCGAGCACGTCGTCGACGGCCTGATCCTTGATGTCGTCGATGCCGCCGTGGAATGTCTCCTTGTCGTAGGGACCGTGGATGTGCTCGGCCACCTTCGGCCCGTACTGCTCTCGCATCTGCTGGACCAGCTTCTCCGGCACGAGGTCGGCCTCCCACTCGAACGGCTCCGGCTCGCCGGCCTGCTCCACGAGGCGGTGCTGCCCTTCGCACAGCCGCCGGATGGACCGGTGGGCCACGTCGAGCGCCTCGATCATGCTCTCCTCGCTGATCTCGTGGGCTTCTCCCTCAACCATGACGAGCGCGTCCTCTTTCCCCGCCACGACGAGATCGATGTCGCTCTCTTCGGTCTGTTGCATCGTCGGGTTCACAACGTAATCCCCGTCCACACGCCCCACGCGCACCTCCGCGAAGGGCCCTGCAAACGGCGCGCCCGAGAGCATGAGCGCAGCGGACGACCCGACGCCGGCGATCACGTCGGCGTCGAAGTCCTGCCCGGCCGAAATGACGAAGTTCACGACATGGACATCGTGATAAAAGCCGTCCGGAAAGAGCGGCCGGATGGCTCGGTCAATCAGTCGCGCTGTGAGCGTCTCTTTGTCCGTAGGACGCCCTTCGCGCTTGATAAACCCGCCCGGCACTTTGCCCCCCGCCGCAAATTTTTCTCGGTAATCGACGGTGAGCGGGAAGAAGTTCGATTCGTTGACCGAGTCACTGAGGGTGGCCGTAGAGAGGACCATGGTGTCCCCCAGCCGGGCGACGATGGCCCCGTCGGCCTGCTTTGCGATGCGACCCGTCTCCAGGGACAATGATCGTTCGGGGACGAACTCAATGTCTTCGATGTGCGCTTCAGGCTTCATAGGTTTCAATCTGCTGCTCTCAAGATCAACAATAGGCGAAAGGGGTTCCAACACGAGGCCCGGCGATAGTCGGGCATGAGGCAGTCCTCACATCGAAAACGGCCTCCCGGCAAGGCCGGGACGCCGTGGAAGAGGACTCGTTACTTTCGGAGTTCCAATTCGTCTCGAATGGCACGATACCGCTCAATCTCATTTTCCTGGAGGTAATTGAGCAGGCGCCGGCGTTTTCCGACAAGATCGAGCAGTCCCTGCCGAGTCGAATTGTCGTTGGGGTGGTCCTCGAGGTGCTCGGTGAGTCGCTCAATCCGTTTCGTGAAGATTGCGATCTGCACCTCCGGGGTGCCCGTGTCGTCGGGTCCATTGCCGAACCGATCTACGATTTTCTGTTTCTCTGCTTCGGTAATCATTGTGCGGTAAAATACCTCTTTAGATTATGCCATGCTAAAGAAGAAGCCGCGACTCCGGTGTAGATTCGCGGGAAAACACGCCGAACATCACTCTTGTCCCACGCTGTCGGGACGACGAACGGCCGTCAGGCCAAGGGTCGAACGACAGTCCTGCAACGCTCTTCGTCTTCAGAAAGTTGCGCCGCCAACGCCTCCGCGGAATCAAACTTCTGTTCGGCCCGCAATCTTTGCAGGAACTGAACAGAGAGGGTCGCCCCGTATAGGTCGCCCTCGTAGTCGAGCAGGTGCACCTCGACGGTGACGTTCATTTCGTCGAAGGTCGGGCGTCGCCCAATGTTCATCATGCCGCCCTGTTGATGCCCGTCGGGGAGCGTCACGAGGGTGGCGTAGACGCCCCGCTTGGGCACGAGTTTGCGCACATCCTGCAGGGCAAGGTTGGCGGTGGGATAGCCGAGCTCGCGCCCCCGTCCCTGGCCCCGAGACACGACCCCGTCGAGTCGATAAGGCCGCCCCAAGCGGTCGTTGGCCTGCTCAACGGCCCCCTCCTCGGCCAGAAGGGTTCGCAGAGTGCTGGATGAGACAATGTCGTGGTCGACCTCCTGCGGAGGAATCACATCCACCGCAAAGCCATGCTTCGCCCCAAGCTCTCGGAGGAGGTCCACATCGCCGGCCCGGTCTTTTCCAAACCGATGGTCGTAGCCGACAGTAATCTCCTGGACCCCAATCCGATCCACGAGAACCTCCTTGACGTACGCCGCCGGACTGAGCTGTGCAAAGTCGTTCGAAAACGGGATGACCACAAACCGGTCGAGGCCATGCTCATCCAGCAGGTCCGCACGCTCATTCACGGTCGTCAGGAGCGGGACCTCTTCCCCGTGCACGACGGCCCGCGGGTGCGGATCAAACGACACGAGCGTGCTCGGCCCATCCTGCGCTTCGGCTCGCTGCTGCAGATAGTCGATGATCGCCTGGTGCCCGCGGTGGACGCCATCAAAGGTCCCGACGGTGACGACCGACCGGGGGTCTCGGCTAATGGCGTCCCATCCATATTCGCGTTTCATAGCGTCGGCTCGGGATCTAGGTCAGCGTGTCCGTCAAGGCCTCCAGGGACCAGCTCTCTGCCAGCCTGTACGGCCCGATGGCGGTGCGCCGAAGGCCCGTGAGGTGGGCCCCTACGCCAAGCTTCTCGCCCAGGTCACGGGCCAGCGCCCGGATGTAGGTGCCCTTCGAGCACTCCACCTGAATGGAAGCCTCGGGCGGCGACCAGTCCGTAATCACAATGCGATCAATCCGGACGTGCCGCGGCGGGCGCTCCACGGTCTCTCCCCGACGGGCTTTCTTATAAAGGCGCTCCCCGTCTATCTTCACGGCCGAGTACATGGGTGGGGCCTGCTCGATGGACCCGACGAAGGCACTGCAGGCCGCCTCCACGTCCGACCGCGTGACCCTAGATGCGTCGGTCCGTTTCGTCACTTCGGTTTCGGTGTCGTAGGAGGGGGTCGTCTCCCCGAGCCGCAGGGTCGCCCGATAGGTTTTGGGCAAGTGCGTGCAGGCGGCCTGGAGACGGGTCGCGGGCCGGGCCACCAAGAGGAGAAGCAGGCCCGTGGCCAGAGGATCCAGGGTCCCAGCGTGCCCGACCTTCTGGACACCGGTGCCCTCCCGCACGAGTTCGACCACATCGAACGACGAACGCCCCTTCGGCTTGTCCACGGGCAGAATCGCCCCCTCGTCCCAGGTCGTGGGGCGATCAGGGGGCGTGTACACCATCTCCGGCGGAATGTCGCGCTGCGCCGCGGCGAGGGACACGTCTGGTCAATGCACTCTGGGCGAAAAAGCCGTTGCCCCGCAGGTCACTCGCGATCGTCGGGGGCATTTTCGGCCTCCTCGAGCCGTCGCTCTCGCTCCTCGCGGATGCGCTCGAAGAGGGTCTCCATGCGCTTGGCCTCCTCCAGCGACTCGTCGTGAAAGAACTTGAGTTCCGGGATCTCACGCACCTTGTGCCGAATCCGAGACGCCAACTGCCCTCGGATCTCGTCCGAGAGGCTCTTCAATTGTCGGAACGTGGCCTCTCGTTCTTCGGCGGTGTCGCCCATTACGCTCGCGTAGAGGTACGCAATCGACAGGTCGCCGGTGACCCGGGCACGGGTGATCGTCACCATCGGCTGGAGCCGATCCGCGTACTCACGCTGGAGGATGCGGGCGACTTCACGCTGGACGAGCTCTGCAACACGTTCGGTATATACACTCATGGCTGCGAGCTGGGAGGAAAGATGAATCACAAAGGACGCGGCTGGGCCGGAGGACCTCGCAGGGAGAAAGCACCGGATCAGACCTCAAGCTCCCGGGCCTCCTCGACGATCACGTAGGTTTCAAGCTCGTCTCCGACCTTCATGTCGTCGAAGTTTTTGATCGAAAGCCCACACTCGTAGCCGCTCTGCACCTCATTCACATCTTCCTCAAAGCGTTTGAGCGAGCTGATTTCTCCTTCGTACTGCACCACGCCGTCTCTCACGAGACGCACCTTGTGACTTCGCTCCACGGTGCCCTCGTTCACGTAGCAGCCAGCCACCGTGCCTACGTCGGGGACGCTGAACGTGTCGCGCACCTCGGCACGACCCTTCGTTTCCTCCCGCCGCTCGGGGGACAAGAGCCCTTCAAGCGCATCGTGGACATCCTCAATAGCCGAGTAGATGACGGAGTAGGTTCGAATATCAACCTCCTCACGGTTGGCGGCGTCGCGGGCGCCCGAGGTGGGACGCACCTGGAAGCCCAGGATGATGGCGTCCGACGCACGAGCCAGCATAACGTCGCTCTCGGTGATGGCCCCCACGCCGCTGTGGATGACGTTAACGGCCACCTCATCGGTCTTCAGCTTGAGAAGGGCATCGGAAAGCGCCTCGACGGACCCCCCCACGTCGGCCTTGATGATGAGATTCAACTCGTGGAACTCGCCCTCGGCCATCTGACGGCTGACCTGGTCGAGCGAGACCTGGCTCTGCCGGCGAAGCTCCTGCTCGCGGTGGATGCGCTGGCGTTCCTGTGCCACTTCGCGGGCCTCGCTCTCGCTGTCCATCACGACGAACTGGTCGCCCACCTCCGGGGACCCGTCGCATCCAAGCACGAGGGCAGGCTGGGACGGGCCCACCCGTTCGATACGGTTGTCCCGTTCGTCGAACATGGCACGGACACTCCCGCTGTGGATGCCAGCGAGGAAGGGGTCGCCCGTCTCGAGGGTCCCGTTCTGGACCAGCACGGTAATGACGTTTCCGCGCCCTTTCTCCAGACGACTCTCGATGATGACGCCCGAAGCCTCCCGGTTGGGATTGGCCTGCAGTTCCATGATCTCGGACTGCAGAAGGACTTTGTCCAGCAGACTGTTGATGCCGTCCCCCGTTTCGGCGGACACCTCGGCGGACTGAACGTCTCCACCGTACTCCTCCACGAGGACGTTTTGCTCCGCGAGCTCGGCCCGCACCTTTTCGGCGTCGGCCTCCCGCTTGTCCATCTTGTTAATGGCCACCACGATGGGCACATCGGCGGCCTGAGCGTGGTTGATGGCCTCCTTCGTCTGCGGCATCACCGAATCGTCGGCGGCGACGACGAGAATCACAATGTCGGTGGCCTTGGCGCCACGGGCCCTCATCGCAGTGAAGGCCTCGTGGCCCGGGGTGTCGAGGAAGGCGATGGCCTCGTCGTCGTGGTCGGTAAGCTCTATGTAGTGTGCCCCCACATGCTGCGTAATCCCGCCCTCCTCGCCGGCAACCACGTTGGCGTTCCGAATGTAGTCGAGAAGTGACGTCTTGCCGTGGTCGACGTGCCCCATTACCGTAACAACCGGGGCGCGCGGTTCGAGGTCTTCTGGGTCGTCTTCTTCAACCTCGACCGTCTGCGTATCCCGCTCCGCGACGAACTCAACCTCGTAGCCGTATTCGTCGGCGACGAACTCGATCGTTTCCGTGTCGAGGCGCTGGTTGATCGACACCATCATGCCCGCGTCAAACAGCGTATCGATGACGTCGCTCACGGGCTCACCGATCAAGTTTGCAAGCTCACCGGTGGTGACGAACTCGGTGACCTCCAGGATATTTTCCTGCTCGCGCTTGCGTTCGCGGCGGCGCTGGCGTTCCTCCTCGTGACGCTTGCGGCGACGGCGACGGCGACGCTGACGCTCCCGACTGGCTCCCTGCTCCAGCTCCTGCAGCGTCTCTTGCAGGGTCTGTTCGATGTCCTCTTCGTCGGGTCCCCCTCCGCCCTTCTGCTTCTTCTTCTGTTTTTTCTTCTGCTTCTTTTTCTGCTTCTGCTTCTTTTTCTTCTTTTGGCGCTTCTTCTTTTCCTCTTTCTTCTTGCGCTTGCGCTTGCGCTCGGGCCGTTGCAGCTGGTCGCTGTCCATCTTCCCCACAACACTGGGCCCCTTGAGGCGGTAACGCCCTGCCTTCAGGGTTTCGTCCTCTGCTTCGCCTGTGGCATCCGTCTTCTTGTCAGCCGACTCGTCAGCCGAGGCCTCCGCTTCGGCCGTGTCGGCAGCGCCCTCATCAGGCTCAGCAGTTTCGTCCGGCCCCTCCGTTTCCTCCTCAGGGGCGTGGTCTTCAGCCTCCGCGTCGGGGGCCGTGGCCTCCTCCGCAGGGGCCTCCTCTTCACCCTCATCAGTCGGTTCTTCCGGAGTTTGCTGCTCCGCGGCTGGCTCTTCTGCGGTTAACTCCTCCGCGGCCGGTTCCTCCGAGGCCGGTTCGGGCGCAGCGGCCTCGGCCTGGAGGTCCTCGTCGGCATCCGCCTCAACCTCTGGCGCCTCGGAGGCCTCAATGTCTGGCGCTTCCCCACTGTCTTCCGCCCCCGAGGTCGGTTCAGGCTCCTCTTCGACAGCCGTCGACGCTTCGG
>NZ_JAZKRW010000096.1:0-12121 GCF_036626415.1 Salinibacter sp. | reverse complement strand
AAGAGCGGAATGACGGTCGTGTCCTCGTACGCGGCCGACAGGTCGTCGTAGGTGTAGTACTCCTGGGTCTCGTCCCCGTCTTCGTCGGCCAGTGACAGGACCTCGATGGTGTCGCCCCGGTCCAGGTGGGCCCTGAGCGACTGGTAGCTGGTGTTTTCGCCGAACAGGGGGCGGCCACGGAGGTGGCCGGGCATCACGCCCTCGCCGCCGTGCCGGCTGTCGGGCTGGGCCGCGAGCTGGTAGATGTCGGTCGAGTCGAACACTTCCGAGAAGTGGAGGGCCGTGAGGGAGGCCACCTCGTCGTTCGGGATCGTGATGAGCAGGTGCCCGATGCCGCTGAGGGTAATCTCGTCCAGGATGTTTTCCGAGAGGGCGTTGCCCTGGTGGGCGGGCAGGCCCGCCTCGCGGGCGGCGCGGACGTGGTCGGGGTTGTTGTCGAGAAGCAGGACGGAGTGGCCAAGCTCCTGGACGTGCCGAGCCACCGTGCGGACCCAGGGCGCCGCCCCCACGAAGAGGAGCCCGTTCGGGTTCGGCTCGGCGAGGTCGAGCCACCGGGCCAGGGGCGAGAGCGTGAGGCCGTAGATGGCCACCGTTCCCACGATTACCGCAAAGATGATGGGGACCATGCCGTCGATGGCTTCCGGGTAGAAGGGGCGCAGCTGGTACGCGAACAGGGAGGCCACGGCGGCGGCCACGATCCCGCGCGGGGCGAGCCACGACAGGAACGCCTTCTCCTCCCACTCCAGGTTCGACCCGAACGAGGACGCGAAGACGGCGAGGGGCCGCACGATCACGACCAGAAGACCCAGGAAGGCAAGCACCCGCAGGTCGATGTACTCCAGGGCGCTCAGCTCCAGCCGCGCGCTGAGGAGGACGAAGAGCGACCCGATGAGCAGCACCTGGAGGTTCTCCTTAAACTCGATGATGCGCTGGACGGATACGTAGGGCTGGTTGGCCAGGGCGATGCCCATGAGGGTGGTGGCCAGCAGGCCGGACTCGTGCTGGAGCACGTTGGCGACCACGAACGCCACGACCACCACCATCAGCGTCACGGCGTTGCGGAGGAAGTCGGGCACCATGCGCCGCCGCAGGATCACCACGAGCAGAATGGTGGCCACCACGCTGATGCCCAGGGCCACGAAGATTTCGAGCCCGATGCCGATGGCCACGTGCTCGGCGGCGGCCGAGGTGCCGGCCCCCGTCCGTTGCGGGTCGTTGAGCAGAATCAGGGTCTCGAGCACCAGCACGGCCAGGATGGCGCCTACGGGATCGATCGTGATGCCCTCCCACTTGGCAATCGTGTTGACCCGCCCCTTGGGCCGGACGTGGCGCAGGAGCGGGACGACGACGGTTGGCCCCGTCACCGTGAGGATGGCCCCGATGAGGATGGCCAGGCCGATCTCGAACTCGAGAATGTAGTGTGCGGCGGCCGCGCCGAGGCCCCACGTAATGAGGACCCCAATCGTGATGAGGTTTAGGACCGTACTGCCCACCTCGCGCAGTTCGGACAGCCGGAGGCTCAGCCCGCCCTCGAACAGGATGATGCCGATCGACAGGGACACGAACGCAAACAGCCAGTCGCCCCGGAGGGACTGGGGGTCGAGCACGCCCAGCACCGGGCCGGCGAGGAAGCCCACCAGGAGCAGCAGCAGGATGGAGGGCAACCGAAACCGCCACGCGGCCCACTGGGCCCCAATGCCCAGCACGACGACGACGGTAATACTGAGGAGGATGGATTCAGGCACGGCCTGGAGAACGTCGGCGAGAAAAACGCGAGTCCGGAGCGCCCGGAAACGAGAGTCTAACGAATCTTTCTGATCGGTCGCAACCGCGCGCCCTGATCGTCAGGGGGCGGCGAACCGGAAGCGACGGTCGTACACGAACGAATCGAGACGAGCATACACGTTACGGACGAGCCGCGGGCGTGTCCCATCCCGCAGGTTGGAGGGGCACCACGAGGCGAAAGGCACAGAGCCTCCGAAGAAATTTCGCAGCGAACGGACGTGGAAGCGCTTGCAGTTCGGGGCGGTTCTCATTTGTATGCACGTATCGTTGTATGCACGTATCGCGCTTCTTCTCACAGGCCGTCTCTTCTGTCCCCCATGTCCACTTCAACGCCGCAGCCGAACGCCGAAGCCGAATCGTCCGACGGCTTCTTTGGCGAGGTCAACCAGATGTTCGACGAAGCCGCGGCCCTGACGGATTACCCCCGCGGTGTGCTCCACCAGATTCGGGCTTGCGACAACATCATCCGGTTCGAGTTTCCCATCGAGCGGGACGACGGCTCCATTCAGGTCATCCGGGGCTACCGCGGGGAGCACAGCCATCACATGCAGCCCACGAAGGGCGGCATCCGCTACGCCCCTAGCGTGAACGTGGACGAAGTGATGGCCCTGTCGGCACTGATGAGCTACAAATGCGCCATCGTGGACGTCCCGTTCGGCGGAGCGAAGGGGGGGGTGTGCATCGACGCCCGCAACTACTCGACGACGGAGTTGAAGCGCATCACGCGCCGGTACACCTTCGAGCTTGAGCGAAAGAACTTCATCGGGCCGGGGACGGACGTGCCGGCGCCCGACTATGGCACCGGGTCGCAGGAGATGGCATGGATCATGGACACGTACAACCAGATCGGCGACGAGGACCTCAATGCCCTGGCGTGCGTGACCGGGAAGCCGGTGGGCCAGGGCGGCGTGCGAGGGCGCACAGAGGCCACCGGGCGCGGTGTCTACTACGGGATCCGAGAAGCGTGTGGGTACTCAGAGGACATGAAGCGCCTCGGTCTGGAGCCGGGCCTGGAAGGGAAAACCGTCGTCGTCCAGGGCCTCGGCAACGTCGGCTACCACGCCGCCCGGTTTCTGGAGGAGGGGGGGGCTGACATCGTCGGCATTGCTGAGATCGAGGGCGCCATCTACGATCCGGACGGCCTTGACGTAGACGACGTGGTGGCCCACCGGGACGAGACCGGATCGCTCCTCGGCTTCCCCGGCGCCGACAACACCGAGACCTCTGCGGCGGCGCTCGAACTGCCCTGTGACGTCCTCATCCCGGCGGCGCTGGAGGGCGTGATTACCGCCGACAACGCCCCGGACATTCAGGCGAGCATCATTGCGGAGGCGGCCAACGGGCCCGTCACTACGGAGGCCGACGGCATTCTTCAAGACAAGAATGCCATGATCATTCCGGACGTCTACCTCAATGCGGGGGGCGTCACGGTGTCATACTTCGAATGGCTTCGGAACCTCTCCCACGTGCGGCACGGGCGCATGAGCCGCCGCTTCGAAGAGCGCAATGCCGAGCGCATTCTCCGGGCCGTCGACGAGCTGACCGCGGAGGACTTCAACGAGGACCTCATGGAGATGCTCATCGAGCAGGTCGGCTTCGGGGCGGGCGAGCGAGACCTCGTGCATTCCGGGCTCGAGGACACCATGAGCCACGCCTACGACGAGATCCGGGCCATCCGTGAGAAGAAAGACGTCGACATGCGGACGGCGGCCTTCGTGAGTGCCATCGATAAGATCGCGGCCTCCTACGAGCAGATGGGCATCTTTCCATAATGCGCTTCCTCAGCCCTCTGAAAAAGATTTGGTTAATGTTTGGTTGACATATAATTGCAGTCGTGTTACATTATCGGCAGCGCTTCCGCAATGATTTTGCGAATTCACGGAGGTCGTCGCCATGTACACGGTCCAGCGTCTTGTCGGTCTCGTCTTCGTTGTCCTCTTCGTGGGCTCGACGGGCGCCCAGGCCCAGCTTCCGTCCAACAACCTGGAAGGGACGTGGCGCATGGTGTCGCAGGAGCTGGTCTATCCGGACTCGGTGGTCGACCAGAGCGGCAGCTGGGGGGCCAACTTTAAAATTCTGAACTCAACGCATTTCGCCTGGGGGCGAGAGACGAACGATGGCGAATCGGTGCTCGCGGGGGGCGGGCGCTACGAGTACGATCCGGAGCGGGGCGTCTACGTCGAGCACATCCAGTACCACTCGGATCCCTCCATGAACGGAATGACGCTTCGGTTCGAGGCCCGGGTGGAGGGTGACACGTGGATCCACATTGGAGAGGTGGGCGATTACAAGCTCCGCGAGGTGTGGGAGCGGGTGGACCCGAAACGGGTTCAGGCCGAGCTCCGGAACGACACGATGCCGGGAGAGGGGCCGTCCGCCGGCTCGGGCGACCCGTAGGCCGGACGGCTACGCGGCGCGAGTGGGGGCGTGTGCCTCGATGCGCGAGACCGCCGCGTCTACGTCGTCGGTGAGCGTAAGCTGGTCCTCATAGGGCGTGCCGTCGGCCAGGGTCTCTACGAGCGGGTACACTGGCTTCGTCTCAGTCCAGTACGTGCGGTCGAGAAACACCATGGGACTGGCCGGGCCGAAGGTCTCGTAGTGGTTTTGGGCCGCGTCCATGAACACCTCCTGGATGGTGCCGGCGCTGCCGGGGGCGTAGACAACCCCGTACGTGGCGATGGCGAGCAGGCCGTCCTCCCGGATGCTGTTGGCGAAGTACTTGGCCACGTGGGTCGAAAAGAGATTGGAGGGCTCGTGGCCGTAGAACCAGGTGGGCACGGCGAGGCTCTCTGCGCGGTCGGGGTAGTGCTCGCGGACGTCGTAGGCGCGGTCCACGTAGGTGGCGTCCTCGTAGTGGGGAGCGGAGGCGAGGTGAGACACAGCGTCGTCGAGCGCCTCCGGCTCGTAGGGAGCCAGGGCGGCGCCCAGGTTGGCAGCTTCCATGGCGCCGGGGCCGCCGCCCGTGGCCACGAAGAACCCCGCCTGTGTCAGCCGCCAGGCCAGTCGGGCCACCTGGCGGTACAGGGCGTCGTCGCGGCGGAGCTGATGGCCGCCCATGATGCCGACCACCCGCCGCTCGGCCCCCTCGTCGGGGGACAGCAGGTCGCGCAGGGCGTTGTCGATGGCGTGGTCGTGGATGCGGAAGGCGAGGGCGTCCATCACCGGCGCGTCGCGCCCGTCGCGCTTCCGGGCCTTGAAGTAGCGGTAGATGCGGGCGTCGATGGTCTCGTCGCGCGTCTCCGGGCGTCCCCGCTCGTACCCCTCCATCAGTTCGGCGGGTGTGTAGAGGGACGACCGGTACGGGCGGAAGGGCACCCCCACGAAGCCGGGGAAAATCGTGCCCCCGGTTTCGCGGACATGTTCCTCGGCGGCCTCGGAGAGCTCGCAGCCCAGGAAGCAGGCGTCTTCGGCCGGTACGGAGGTCAGGGCCGCGTCGATGTCCGGCGCCGTGAGGTCGATCCCCTGCACGGCGGTATTTCGAAGGGACTCTTCCTCTGCAATGTGCCGTCGCAGGGCCTCGGCCGATTCGATCTCGACGAGGTCGTGGGGACAGCAGTCGTACATGGGAGACGTCTCGAATTAGAAAGGAGTCAAGCGGAAACTGCGTCGTCGGAGAATGCGGGGCGTTACGACGGCGTGCGGACGGCCGGCAGGCCCAGACGGTCGGGCCCTTGGGGTTTCACGGCGCACGCCGTATCCTGTGTGGCAACTCCATCCGGGCCGAACGCGTCCGCAATGTCCCACCGCAGCTCCCATTCGTCTTGTCCCTGCCCCTCATGATGTTTCGTCGCTCGGTCCTGCTTGTTCTGAGTGCCGCCGCTGTCCTTGCCTTCGCTGCCTGCACCGCCACCACCGACCCGATGACTGCGACCTCTCCCGACGGCACCCTCACCATTGGCGTTGAGCTGCAGGACGGACGGCCCCACTACCACGTAGAGGCTGACGGCGATTCTCTCGTCGCGGCCTCGCCCCTCGGCTTCGAACTGGAAGAGGCCCCGCCCCTGCGCGACGGCTTTGAGGTTACAGAGACCACCCAGCGCACCCTCGACACCACGTGGACGCCCGCGTGGGGCACCCAGGACACGGTGCGCAACCACTTCGTCGAGCGCACGATCCGGCTGCGAGAGACGGAGGGTCCAGAACGCCGGCTCGACCTCGTCCTGCGGGCCTACGACGACGGCGTGGCCTTCCGCTATCGGTGGCCCGAGCAGAACGGCCTTGACTCGCTCCGCATCGCATCGGAGGACACGCAGTTTGACCTCACGACGGACCACACCGCCTGGTGGATCCCGGACGACTACGACAACTACGAATGGGTCTATCGCGAGACCCCGCTGAGTGCGATCCGCGACAGTGCGGCCGCGATCAGTTACAACTCGTACCTCGAAGAGGTGGACGATGGGCGGCCCGAGACGACCTCGAAAGACGACCGGCCCGGCACCGTGAACCCGCCCCTCACGCTGCGCAGTCCGGACGCGGACCGATATCTCGCCCTCCACGAGGCGGCCCTCACCGACTATTCAAGCATGACGCTCCGGGCCGACCCGGAGACACCGACCACCCTGCATACGAGCCTCGTGCCCTGGCCCGACGGCGTGAAGGTGAAGGCGAGCGTGCCGCACCAGACGCCCTGGCGCGTGCTTCAGGTGGCCGACCGGCCCGGCGGGCTGATCGAGTCGCACCTCCTGCAGAACCTCAACGAGCCCTCGAAAATCGAGGACCCGTCCTGGATTGAGCCGATGACGTACGTCGGCATCTGGTGGGGCATGCACATCGACAAATATTCGTGGGGCCGCAACGGCGTCCACGGCGCCACCACCGAGCGGACGAAGCGCTACATGGACTTTGCCGCCGAGCACGACATCGACGGGGTGCTCGTGGAAGGATGGAATACGGGGTGGGAGACCTGGCTTGGGGGCGATGAGTTCAACTTCACCGAGTCGTACCCTGACTTCGACCTCCAGGAGGTCGTGGAGTACGGCGAGGAAAAGGGCGTCGCGCTCATCGGGCACCACGAGACCGGCGGCGACGTGCCCGCCTACGAAAGCCAGATGGACGCCGCGTTCGACCTGTACGACGAGGCCGGCGTGCCGGCGATCAAGACCGGCTACGCGGGGCCGATCCGTCCGGAGGGCGTGCACCACCATGGCCAGCAGATGGTGAACCACTACCGCCGTGTCGTGAAGATGGCCGCCGAGCACGAAATCGTGCTCAACGTGCACGAGCCGGTCATGGCCACCGGCATTGAGCGCACCTGGCCCAACATGATGACGCGGGAGGGCGTGCGCGGCATGGAGTACAATGCCTGGGACGAGCCCAGTCCCCCGTCGCACGACGTCACCCTCCCGTTCACGCGCATGTTGGCGGGGCCGCTCGACTACACGCCCGGCATTTTTAACCTCACGCCCGAGGAGACGATGCCGGACCACCGGGTGCTGACCACGCTCTCGAAGCAGCTCGCCAACATGGTCGTCCTCTACAGCCCGGTCCAGATGGCCGCCGACCTCGTCGAGAATTACGAGGGGGAGGCCGCCGTCGAGTTTATCGAGCGCGTGCCGGCCGACTGGTCGGAGAGCTACGTCCTCCAGGCCCGTATCGGCGCGTCCATCACCATCGCGCGCCGGGCGCGGGACAGCGATGCGTGGTACGTGGGCACCACCACGAACGAGGAGGCGCGCACCCTGGACGTGCCGCTCGACTTTCTCGACGACGGGCAGACCTACGTGGCCCACATCTTCGAGGACACGCCGGAGGCCGACTACCAAGACAATCCCCACGCCTACCGCATCCGCCTCGGCCTCGTGACGGCACGCGACACAATCGAGGCGGCGCTGGCGCGGAGTGGAGGGCAGGCGGTCATTCTTGAGCCCGCGACGGCGGCCGAGCGGGAAGAGTACGACATACTTGAATAAGACGTACAGGTCCCTGTCCTCCAATCAGTTATGGTCATCCCAATTCTCACCCTAATTTTGGGAATAATCGGTGGTGCCGCTGTAAACCGATACCTCCAGCGCCGTAGGCGGAGGAGACGGGCACTGGAAGAGATAGAGACGGTCCTGTTCGAAATTCAGAGGTACTGCTGGAAGTTGAACGGCGAAATTACAGTGACGAGCCCGGAGACCTACCCATACGGAGTGACGGAAATGACGACGGAGGAGGCCCAAGGTATCATGAGAAGACTCAGTACGGCAACCGAAAACTTGGAGAGGCGCGCCTTCGAAGCCACAAGGATCCTTCGGAAATATCCTTCGCTACCCCACAGAAGAGAGATACTGGATGCACTCTACGGTGAGGACTTTCCAACGATAGAGGAGAGAGCTTGGCGTATCGCGGAGATACGGGGTAGGCTGCACGACGAAATTAAGGGATACGCATTCGATACAGGAGGAGAGTTCCTGGAGCAGGTGGAAGAATATCGATCGGGACATGTCTCGGCGGCGGAGGTGCACAACCATGGCGAATCCCCCTCTCCTATCCTCACAGAGTCGGGCTTAAGGAGTTACATCACCGCCGCAAGAGATGGACTACACGAAATAATGTAGAGACAGGAGGGCACCAGCTGACAGCGGTTCGTCGGATCGCCCCGCCCTTCGCTGAGGGAACTCAATTTCCTCGCGGTGTTGGTGCGAATTATTGCGCAGGAGGAACGGGAATGGATAATGAATGCTTTAACGCACCTCCGGAAAGAGGCTGTAGAGCCAAGATGCTGAGAGGCATCCTCTCAGCATCCGTCCCAGGGCCTCCCGCAGCTTCGAGTCAACCCTACAAGCTCCCCGATTCTCGTGAGCAACTCCTCGTCGCGCCTCGGCGCCCTGTCCGGGCAGTGGGACATCCCCGATCCCGATACGCTGAAGGCGCGTCTTCAGCCCGAGCCCGAGGTGGAGCAACGCTTCTATGACAGCAGTCTCCTCGCCTCGGAACAGGAATCGTCGGGAGACAGGCCGGTCCCCGAGAACGGGGGTTCTGAGGAGCGGTGGACGGCAACGGCGGCGTTCGAGATCTACCGGGACGAGAGCGGGGGCTTCCGGTGGCGGCTCCAGACCGAAGAGGGGGGCGTTCTCGCCAATTCCGGCAGCACCTACCCGAGTCGCGCCGCCTGCCGTCGGGCCATCGACCGGGTGCGTGATCTTAGTCCCGAGGCCCATGTCAAGGAGCGTCCCTAGCAGCCTCTCCTGGTATGAAACTCCTCCTTGACACCTACACGCTCATCTACGCGCTGGCTCGCCCCGACGATTTGAAGGAGCCGGCGCAAACTGAACTCGCGGATCCTGAGAATGAGGTCTTCTTTACCCCGGCCAATGTGTGGGAAATCGAGATCAAGGTGAGCATCGGAAAGCTCGAGCGTCCAGCGACAGACGTGGTCCGGGCCGCCCAATCCTCGTTCACCGAGCTTCTCATCTCCTCCGCCCACGCCGCTACGGCAGGCCAACTTCCGATGCATCACCGGGACCCGTTCGACCGAGTGATCATCGCGCAGGGCCAGGAGGAAGGGTGCACCGTCGTCACGCCGGACGACAAGTTCCCGCTGTACGACGTGGATGTGATGGACGGCTGATGGGGGAATCCCCTACCGCATCCGCCGCGGCCTCGTGACGACGCGCGACACGATTGAGGCGGCGCTGGCGCGGAGCGGGGGGCAGGCGGTCATTCTTGAGCCCGCGACGGAGGAGGATCGGAGGACGCACGAAAGACTCAAGTAAAGGGCAATTCCCACATGCGCCGTCGGTCGTGCACGGAGCCTTTCGGTGAGACAAAAGGCCCTGGGCGGCGTGGACGATGCCCAAAGAGCGCCCCACAGGCCGCAGCCCTCGACGAGCCCAGGACCGTTCGTCAGGGGACGGGCCGACGTTCACTCCGCCTCATTCCGACACATGAAGGCTCGTGCCGGCCCCTTGCCCGTCGCCGGACACACCACGCGGCCTCTCGGTCCATTCAGGCGTTCCACTTAAAATGCCCCGGAGCTGACTAAGTGGCTCTCCGACCCGGATGCCGTAGGCGCCGATCTCGAACTCGCGGAGCGTCTTCTCGAACTCGCCCGCCCGCTTTTTCAGCATGCCGATGGCCTTCCGGAGCTCGCCCTCCATCTCCAGGTAGCGGAGGAACAGCAGATTATCTGCGAGATGGCTGATGCCCCACTCCGTCGCCTCGAAGGTCCCCGTAATCGCTCGGGTCTCATTGATCAGGAGGACCGTGACGTCGTTCTCCACGAGGTACCGGCACAGCCGATGCAGCTGTTGCCGGATCTGTTCCGGAGGGCCGCATTCCCGGTATCCGTCGAGGGCGTCGAGCATAACAATTTCCGTCTCCGCCGTTGCCAACTGGCGGACGCGGTGCGCAAACGTCCCGGGCTCAAACGACCACGGGCGGAACTGATGCACGGAAAGGGTTCCGCGGTCGATCATCTCCTGAATCGGAATGTTGACCTGGCGGGAGCGGCGGAGCAACACCGCCTCCTCTTCCTCGAAACTAAGCAACGCGCCGGGTTGTCCCCGTCCGGCGGCTTCCTTCAGAACCTGAAGGCCGAGGGTTGTTTTCCCGACCCCGCTCGGCCCGCTGATCATCGTGACTGTGTTGTTCTCGATGCCTCCGCTGAGCAGTTCGTCGAGCGCCGGAACGCCCGTGGAGAAGATGGATCCGACCTCGGACGTCCCCTGATCGGTCGGCTCAAGCCGGGGATGGACGCTCATGCCCGTCTCGTCGATCACGAGCGCGTGTGTCCCGTCCCGGAAGCCCCGGCCCCTCTGCTTCTGCACCTGAAGGGTGCGGCCGGAAGGCCCGCGCTCCAACTCGATGATCCCGTCACTGAGGTAGTTGAGGTTCTCTTCTGCGGGGGCCCGCTGCTCTGAAAGCAGAAGAACCGTCGCGTCTTTCTCCTTCAGGTACCGGAGGAACGACAGCGTCTGCATGCGCTCCTCCCCCGTGTCGGCAATAAACTGCCGAAAGTGCGACATCGAGTCCACAACGATTCGGGTGGGATCGAGCGCCTCGACCGTCGAGGTCACCTTCTCGGCAATGGGGCCGAGACTGAGATTGGAACTGCCGTAGAAGGAGTCCGGATTGCCCTGGTCAAAAAACGTCTCCGAGGTCGGGCTCAGATCGAGAATCTCTGCCGTGCTGGGGCCGAACCCAAACTGCTCGGCGTCGGCGCGAAGCTGATCGGCCGGTTCGTCGAACGTAATGAGGAGGGAGGGGCCGCTGTCGGTGTCCGCAAGGCCCGGCGCCGCCAGGAAGTGCCATCCCAAGATGGTCTTGCCGGTGCCGGGGCGCCCGCGCACCTGGTAGGCCCGGCCCGGCAGCAGGCCCCCCTTCAAAATTGTATCGAGGCCCGCAAGGCCAGAGGGAAGGACGGAGGTCGAAACAGAGGGAGGAGCGCTAGCGAGGGCTGAAGGAGGCATAACGGGCGGCAGTTTGATCGGGAACGGTGGGGGGCTCCGTCGCCTGACGGACGGACCGTCGGGCAAAGGAAGCGGTCGGGGTAGATGTCTCAGTGCGGGGCCCTTCTACGCCACGGCATCCGTTGAGCTGCATCGAGCAGAAGACGCTTCGTGAAACAGGGATTCCTCGGGATAACGAACAAGCACTGTTCCGTGAGGCGTTTCGCCTCGTGTTCGGGAGCCTCGGCCCGGATCAGAATCGAGGCTCTACAGGTCGGCCGTCCTTCTACGCCCTGCAGACGCCCGCCATCTGCGGCTACAGATCTGTCGTCCGGTCAATCGCGTTGCTGTAGTGTTCTTTCCACCCTTCGAGACTTTCTTCGGAAAGGTTTTCGACCTCGCCGGCAATGTCTTCGATGGAGGTGCGGATGCCGTTTAGTTCCTGTTCCACGAGCCCCTGGTCGGTCTCTTCGGGCAGGTACATGTTGATGGCCGCGAGCTTGTTTTTGAGTACGTCGGAGAGCATCTGTTGAATCTCACGGATCGACTGCCGACGCGCCTGGCGCTGGCGCCGCCGCACGGTCCAGAAGATGAACCCGTGCACGACGCCGACCCCCACGGCGATCAGGGCGATCAGCCGCCAGAGCACGATGCCGTTGCCCCCAACGAGGGCGGGAATGCCGAAAATCAAGACGAGGCCCAAGCCGCTCAGCCACAACTCGATGTGATTGACGAACGAGGAGGGAAGTCGGTCCAGCATAGACGGCACCGCAGGCGGCCGAAAGACGAATGCACGGAAGGGAACCGCTTCCTCGCAAATTTTCGGCCATCCTCTGGCAGGCCGACGCAGGAGGGGCGTCTCGGTGGAGAAGCGGGGAGAACGGCCTCGGGAAGGCCAATTGGAGGACGGTGGGGCCCAGCAGTGTCCCCGAAGGGGCCTCCGGGGCGGAAAATTGTGCCTA
>NZ_JAZKRW010000095.1:0-12163 GCF_036626415.1 Salinibacter sp. | reverse complement strand
CCCGATGATCGACCTTGGCATCTGGCTTCCCATCTTCGGCGGTTGGCTCCGCAACGTGGACGACGAGGGCATGCCGCCCACGTTCGAGTACAACCGGAAGGTGGCGCAGGCGGCCGACGCCGCGGGCTTCTCGACGATGCTCATCGCCGAGCTCAACCTGAACGACATCAACGGCCCGTCGCACCCGGCCCTGGAGTGCTGGACCACCGCCTCGGCCCTGGCGCCGGTGACCGACGACATTCGCATCATGGCGGCCATCCGGCCCGGCTTTCGCGAGCCGGCCGTGACCGCCAAGATGGCCTCCAACATCGACCACATCTCCGGCGGGCGCTTCGAGATCAACCTCGTCTCGGCCTGGTGGGAGGAGGAGATGAAGATGTACGTCGGCGACTGGCTCGACCACGACGCCCGCTACGACCGCTCCGCCGAGTTCGTGCAGATCCTGAAGGGGCTCTGGTCGCAGGACCGCTTCTCGTTCGACGGCGACTTTTATACCATCGAAGACACGATCCTGGAGCCGAAGCCCGTCCAGCCCGGCGGCGTGCCCGTCTACGCAGGCGGTGGCTCCGAGGAAGGCCGCAACATGATTGCGACCCACTGCGACCACTACCTCATGCACGGCGGCACGGTCGACAAGATCGCGGGCGACATCGAAGACCTGCGCGGGCGCCGGGCCGAGAAGGGCCACGACCCCGACGAGATGAAGTTCGGCATGGCGGCCTACATGATTTGCCGCGAGAGTGAGCAGGAGGCCCAAGAGGAGCTCGACCGCATCACCACGGTGGACTACGAGGCGGAGGGCTTCGACAGCTATGACGACTTCGTGGAGCACTCCGAGCTCGACTCCGAGGTGGACCTGAAGGACTACTCGGTCTCCAACCGCGGCCTGCGGCCCGACCTCGTAGGCACCCCGGACCAGATCGTGGAGAAACTCAACGCGTACGCCGACGTGGGCCTCGATCTCGTGCTGCTGCAGTGCAGCCCCATGCTGGAAGAGGTGCAGCGCATCGGGCGGGAGGTTATTCCGCGGCTCAAGTCGACGCCGGTGCGGGGGTAGCAGAGACTACGCGTCGTCCGCGCCGTCGCGCTGGAGCACGTCCACGCCGAGGCGGTCCTGCAGCTCGTCGACCCGGCTGCGGCTTACGCTGACGCGCGTGCCATCTTTAAGGCGCACGGCGTAGTTGCCCCCGCCTCCCCGCAGAACCATCTCGATTTCGTCGAGCCGGACGATGGCCGACCGGTGGACCCGCACGAACGTATCGGGGTCGAGGCGGGCAGCGAGGGTCTTCATGCGCTCGCGGATGACGTAGGTGTCCTCGCCCGTGTGCAGCTCCGCGTAGGAGCCGTCGGCGGTGATGTGAGTGAGGTCGTCGACGGGCACGATGCGGGCCTTGCCGCGGCCCTGCACCGCGATCCGCTCCAGATAGGGCTCGTCGTGCGGGCTCTCTTCGTCGAGCAACTCCGGATCTCGTTCGTGGAGGAGGCGAAGGAGCCGCTCGGAAACGGCCGCCTCCTGGTTTGCGATCTGCTCTCGAGCTCGTCGTAGGGCTTCCTCAAAGCGCTCGTCGTCGAACGGCTTCAACAGATAGTCCACCGCGGCGAGATCGAACGCCTTGATGGCGTACTGGTCGTAGGCCGTTACGAAGACAGTGGCGGGCATGTCGCCGGTCCCGATCTCCTCGATCACGTCGATTCCGTTCTTGCCGGGCATCTGCACGTCGAGGAAGACGAGGTCGGGGGCCTGTGCCCGGATGGCGTCGACGGCCGCGGGGCCGTCTTCGGCCGCACCCGCCACCGTAACCGCCGGGGCCTCCTCCAGAAGCTCGCGCAGGCGCTCGCGGGCCAGGGGTTCGTCGTCGACGATGAGGACGCGAAGGGGCGCGGCGTCGGGGGCCATGTCGAGTACAGGGCACTGATGGGACTTAGTCGGGAGGGGCGTCGGGCACGCGGGCAGTGGAGGCAGAGGTTCCGGACGCGGTGTACAGCGACGTACTCGTGTGGTGGGGCAGTCTGAGGACGGCCCTGGTGCCCCCGTCGGGCAGGGGTTCTAGGTACAGGGCCTGGTCGTCGCCGTACAGGCCCTCCAGGCGGGCCCGGACGTTGCGCAGGCCGAGCCCGTTCTCCTGCGAATCCGGCGGGCCTGGGCCGTTGTCCGTCACCGTCAGCACGAGCCTGTCGTCCTCGTGGCGACCGCGCACCTCGATGCGCCCCACCCCGCGCACCTGGCTCGCCCCGTGCTTGATGGCGTTCTCGACGATGGGCTGCAGGATGAGGTTGGGCACATGTGCGTCGCGGAGCGATGAGGGCACGTCGACTGCCGTGTCGAGCCGCCCTTGAAAGCGAATGGATTGGATCTCGAAGTAGTCGTCGAGGAACTCGAGTTCCTGAGAGAGGGGGACCTCCTGGGGGGCCTCCTCGTCGAGCACGTGGCGCAGCAGTTCGCTGAGGCGCGCAATCATGCGGCGCACGCCGGTCGGGTCGCGGTCCACGAGCGTGCTCACTGCGTGCAGGGTATTAAACAGAAAATGCGGGTTGAGTTGCATGCGGAGGGCCTCCAGCCGCGCCTCCGTGAGCCGGGCCTCCAGTGCCTCAGCGCGCTCCTCCAGCCGTTCGGCCTCCTCCTGCCGGGCCTTTTGCTGAAAGTAGTAGCTGCGGGCAAGGCCGGCCATCAGGATGACGAGGTAGACGACCAGCTCGTCGGTGAACCAGAATTGACTCAGCGACTGCACGAAAGCGAGGGGGCGCTCCCCCATCCCCGCCTCGACAGCGTCTTCACTCAGGTCCACCACGATGGATGCGGCGAGGGCGACGGCCACATGGATTCCCACGTTCCGCGTCACCGTCGTCCGGTCCGTATCGGTCGGTTCGACGACCGGAAGGGTCTTCGCGAACCAGAACACGACCGGGGTGAGGAGGCCCCATAGGGTGTATTCAAGCAACTCCCCCATCGTCCGGCCCCAGTGGAATTCGCCGGGTGCGTCGCCGAGAAGGGTCTGTCCGACCGAGAGCAGGGCCACAGTCGCCCAGAACGCGGCGATGAGGCCCCACTCGACCCGGCTCGGCGACGTGAAAACCGAACGGTCACGCATTTCAGAAAAGGAGTCGTGGGGAAGGAACGATCGAAGACACGATGCCAGGATGCTTGAGGGGGGGATGACCCGGTACGGTTCCGGGAGACGCCAGGAAGAAGAAGCGGACCAGAGGGAGCGGACGCGCCCTGCCGCTTCTTCAATTTGCAGGCGCGTGCCCTGAGACGAGAAATACCTATCGGTAGTCCCGGTCGCGTCCTCTTTGGTCGCTGTTCGAGCCCGAGCCGAAGTTGTACTGAAAAGAGAGCGAGACTTCCCGGGCGCCCCACTGCATGTTCGACTCCTGATACAGGTCCTGGTCCCGGTACCACATGTTTATGTTCGTGTCGTTGAGGAGGTCGTCGACGCGAAGGGTCAAGGTGCCGTCGCCCCCGAGCAGCTCCTGCTGAAGGGCCATCTCGGTGCTGGTAAACCGATCGATCCGTCCCTGCGGGGGAATGTCGCGGGCGGGCCGGTAGAACTGACTGAGCTCCAGCTGCAGGCCGTCTCGGAGCTTGCCCCGGACGCTGCCGCGGCCCGAGAACAGGATCGCGTCGTTGCTGAGGTCGGTGGTGACGTTGGAGCCGTCGGTGACGGAGCGATACACGTTGCCGCTGATCGTCCCCTCCAGGCGGTCGCCGACGTTGAAGGTCGTCACCAGCTCCGTGCCGTAGGACGTGCTACTGGAGAGGTTTTCGGCGCGGCGGACAATCACGGTTTCGCCGTTTGCGTTCGTTTCGCGTCGGCGCACCTCTTCAATCTCGTTGACGGTGTGGCGGAGGTACGGCGTCACTGAGACCGAGCCAACGCCCCACCGCTGGGTCATGCTCAACTCGAAGGAGTGGATGTATTCGGGGGCGAGGCCCGGATTTCCTTCCTCGCGGAAGGTTGGGTTTTCGTTGTCTTCGATGGGGTTGATGTCCCAGAGCCCGGGCCGGTCCACGCGCTTGCTATACGAGAGACGGGCCTGTTGCTTGGGGCTCGGCTTGTAGGTAATGAACGCGCTGGGGTAGACACTAACATACGAACTGTTGGTGACCTCGTTGTCGCTGGAGAGGTCGAAGGTCGTGTTCACCGTTTCGGCGCGGAGCCCGGCCTCCAGCTGAAAGTCTCCGATCCCTCGGCTCAACGTGCCGTAGGCAGCGTGGATCAGCTCGTCGAACGTGAAGACCGTCGTCCGGCCTTCGTAGGTCTGGTCGCTGTCGAGCCGTCGCAGGGTGCCCTTGTAGCCGGTCTCCAGGGAGAAGGCCCCGAGGGGGCGCGAGTAGTCGACCTCCAAAGAGCCGTCCTGCTCGTCCTCGTTGACCACGTCGAGTTCCCGCTCGCGCGGAGAGGAGAGGCGCGTTCCGTCTTCGGCGCCGTAGACGTTGTAGAGGCCGTCCTCGGTCTCGAAGTCCCGGTCGTACCGCACCTGGGCCTCCAGGCTGTGGTCCTCGGAGAAATCGTGCCCGAAGTCGAGCCGTCCGTCCACGCTCTCGTCGGAGGAGGAATTGTCCAGGACGCGGGCGTACCGGTCCGTCCGGTTCGGTGCGGTGGGGGTGCCGCCGGCGTATTCCCAGTAGTTCGTGACCCCGTTCTCTTCGTTGCGGCGGAGGCTGAGGCTGGTTTCGAGGCCTAGGGACGTGCTCTCCGCGAAGTTGTAGTCGACCTCCGTCCGGAAGGAGTGGGAGCGGTCCTGCTCCTCCTCGCGCCCGGTCTGGTCGACCCAGGTGTTCGATTCGTTCTGGGCAAACCGCTCGACAGTCCGGGCGTTGGTGTCCTCCTCGCTGTCGCGGCGGTGGGAGTAGGTGCCCACGACGCGCCAGCCGCCGGCCTGGACGCCCACGTTTGCGGAGCCGTTGCCGCCGTACCGGTCGTTCGCGTCGCGCTCGCCCCCGAGGGTGAGCCCCCCGTTCCACTTCGCCTCCAGGTCGCGGCTGAGCACGATGTTGATGATCCCCGACATGCCTTCGGGCTCGTACTTGGCCGAGGGGTTCGGAATGACCTCCACGCGCTCCACGGCGTCCGCCGACAGGCTCTCCAGGTAGCTCACGAGGCTCTGGCCCTGCAGCGAGGCCGGATCGCCGTTGATGTGGAGCGAGACGCTTTCGTTGCCGCGGAAGCTGATGCTCCCGTCCATGTCGATTCGGATCGACGGCAGGTCCTCCAGCACCGTTCGGGCCGAGCCGCCGGCACTCAGGGCGCGCTCGGACGTGTTGTAGACGTTCCGGTCCGTCTCAACGCGGGCGGCGGGGCGGTCGGCCGTGACCTCCACCTCCCCCTGCTGGGTCGTCTTGGGGGCCAGTTGGATCGTGCCGAGGTCGGCGTCCTCTGCATCCCGGGCCGGGCGCGTGTCGGGAAAGCGCTGCGTGGAGTACCCGACAAAGCTAATGCGGAGGGTGTACGCGTCCACGGCCACGTCGTCGATCGAGAAGCGGCCCTCCGGCCCCGTCACTGTACCGGTGACGAGCGTCGAATCGGTCGCCGTTTCGGTCCACAGCGCGACCGTGGCGTTCTGCAGCGGCTCGTCCGTCTGCGCGTCCACCACCCGGCCGGAGAGGGTGCCGGTCGGCGTGTCCTGTGCCCGGGCAGGGGCCGTAGCGGCGAAGCTCAGGATCAGCACGGCGAGCGCCGCGCCGATTGCTTCAACACGTTGAGACCCCGAAGAAGGCCAGAAGCACATCGTGTGCATGAGGGCAATCTGGTTCGTCCACGTACATCTCGTTAAGGGAAGGTGGTATGTGCCATGAGGAGGCGGGACGAGGGATTCGGGTGGTTCTACGAAGTGCACGTGCGCGTCGCGGCCTGCATCCTCCGAGCGGCCCGCCGGATGAACGGCACGGACAGCACGATGAGTTGCATATTCTGATGTCGCTTCTGAGGTCGCGGGAGGCTCCATACAGGCGGAGCGAAAATCCTGTGTGTCATCCGCACCGGCGAAACGAGCGTTGGCGCATGCGTTCAACCCAGTCAGGGCGCATCGTGCCCACCCCACCCATGAACCTGTTGCCGTCGCATGTCTCCCATGAACCTTGCCGCCCTCGGTCGGGGGCTTTTGGTCTTTGTGGTCGGCGGCATGCTCCTTCCGGGGTGCCTTCCGTACAGCTGCCAGCCCCAGCCCAACGAGGCCCTGTACCCGAGCGACTCGCTGTCGCGTCAGGTGGCGGAGGAAACCCCCGCGGATACCTTGGAGCGGCGCTGGCAGACAACCGGGACGGAGGGCCATGCCCTGGCCCACCCGCGAACGGTTCGGTTTGTGCAAGAGGGCGGGCTGGCCGTGAGCGACGTGGAGCGCAACAGCCTGTTTCGCTTCGGGGCCGACGGGCGCCTGCTGCGCGAAGTGGAGGACGCTGGCTTCCGCACGCCGTACCTGATTGGGGCGCGCGCGGACACGCTGATCGTCTTCAACGCCGAGTCGAACCGCATCGACCGGGTGGTCGATGGTCGACGGGTCGGTCTGCCCGTTTCGTACGAGCGCCCGGCCCCGGAGACGCTCGTCTACATGCTGGCGACCGACACGACGATGTATGCGAAGGTCGTCGGGCAAAACACGGACTCGTTCGTGGCCCGGCTCGGGGCCAATGCACAACCGACGGCCCGGGCGCCGCTTCGGGGGCCCCACTGGCGATACGCCGGATTTCTCCGAGCCTGGGGCGACACGCTGGTGAGCCTGTCGGGCTTCCGCCCCACAGTGGACCTGCTCCGGCGGGGCTTCCGGAATGAGGCGACGCCCGACAGCCTCGCGCTCGTGGGCTTCAACTCGCCGATGCTGGAGCGCCGCTACGCCTTCGGGCAGGGTGACGCCACGGAGGCCCCGCTCCTGAGCCCCGCCGCGGCGCCGGTCGGCGACACGCTCTTCGTGCTCAACCTGCGCCCCGGCTGGGTCCAGATCGATGCGTACGACCGGCGTGGGCGCCTGCAGCGTCGTCTCGTGGGGCGGAATGAGGAAACCAATCCCAACTTCTATCCGCTCGACCTCGACGCGCGCCGCACCGAAGACGGCTACGTCTTCGCCGTCACAATCCGGTCGCCGGAGGCCCGCCTGAAGGTGCTAGAGTGGCGGCCAGAGTCGCCTGGCAGTGCGGGCGGTCGATAAGACCCCAATGGGCGCTGCGGGCGCTGTCTCATTTCGCCCTCCTCAGAAGTAGTACCGGAGCCCGAGGCCGCCGCCGATGTCGGGCTCCGTCTCACGAACGAGCTCGAAGCGGGGCGTGGCCTGGATGTAGAGCTCGAACTGCTCGGCCAAGAGGATGTCGAGCCCAATCGTGCCGCTGATACCCAGGCCCGCCTCCGACCCGCCATCGTCGTAGATGCCGACGTACGCCCCGGGGCCGACGAACCAGTGCACTGGCTGCTCCACGTTCTCGACCGCAAGGGGCTGTTCAAAGAGGGCGTGGGCATTTAGGAAAAGAAAGTTGTCGAAGCTCCAGGCCGCGAGGAAGTCGTAGGAGGGACCGTCGGCGTTATAGATCTTGAGCGTCACGCCCGACGGCTCGCCGGCCTGGACCCCGAGTCCAGCGGCACCGGAAGTCCGTTGGGCCTGGGCGGGCAGCGCGCCCGCGCACAGCCCAAGAAACAGAATAGCGAGAATCGTGTCGCGAAGGGAAGGCATACAAAGAAGTGCGATTGATGGGGCAAGTGTAGCGTTGGGCAAAGTGGAACCGGACAAAGTGGCGAGTCCATGCCCAAAAACTCGGACAATTGCATTCCGAAGGACGGCAGACCGGGCGAGAAGGATCCGAAAAACGGGCCGTCTCGTCCGAACGTTCATCCGTCTGCCCACATCTCCTGGGAAATGAGGGGGAAGGGGGCACCATCTCTCCTCTGTCCGGAACGAGTTGGAGAGCGCCCAAAATATTGGGTACACGTGCTGTATAGTAAAACCTCCACCCCCTAAGTATCTCCATCCCCTAAGTACCATGGACCCCCGCGGATCCGTTGAGCAGGTGCGACGCATCGTCTTTAAGGCCGGTCGGCTTGAAGAAGAGAGGGCGTTTCGGTCGGTGCTGGCGGAGCTGGCGCGGACGGGCCTGCAGTGGGGCGGCTTGATTGGCGTCCTCGGGGTTCTGATTCTCGTGCCCGTCAACGTGGGGCTCCTCGGCCGGCCGGTGGCGTGGTGGTACCCGGAGGGGGGAGCCGCGGCGCCCCTCGTGTTGTGGGACAAGATCGTTGTCGTGCTCCTTTGCGGCGCGGCCATCTGGGTGGGGCGAATGCAATGTCGAGTGTCGGTGGCGCGAGCGGCCGGAGCGGCGATCGCGTTCCTCATCGCGGCCGTGTCGCTGGTGCATGATGCCTATCGGGGCGTGCTGAGCGTCGAGTACGTGATTCTCCTCTACCTATTGGCCGTCGTCATCCTCCCGTATCGGCCCTGGCAGACGCTGCTCCTGGGGGGGCTGCTCAGCACTGCGCTTTACGGCCTGGGCACGGTGGGCCTTCCGGGCACCGGGGCGGCGCGTCCTGCCCTGGTGAACGCGGGGCATCTCGTGCGCATGGGGTTTGTCACTGTGGTCCTGACCGGCGTGTCGACCCTGCTCTATGCGGTGCGCCATCGTCGGTATCAGGCGCGGCGGACGGCAGAAGCGCTCCACGAGCAGGTGGCCCGGCTGGAGCGGGCGAAAAGCCAGTTCTTTGCCGACCTCTCGTACGAGTTGCGGACGCCCCTCACGCTCCTAATCGGTCCTCTGCAGGATGTGCTCGATGATCGGTGGGGCCCGCTCCCCGACGCCCCACGGGAGCACTTGAAACGGGCCGAGCAGCAGGCCCGTCGGCTGAGACGGCTCGTGGATCAGCTGTTCGACCTCGCCCGTCTCGACGAGGGGGATCTCGCCCTCGCGATGCAGAAACAGAATCTGACGGCCCTGGTGCAGTCGGTCGTGCCGCCGCTTCGCCAGTGGGCCCAGCAAAAGAAGCTCACGTTTCAGGCGGACGTGGCGCCGGATCGGATCGACGTGTGGATGGACGTGGACCGGGTCCGGCAAGTCCTGACGACCGTGCTCTCGAACGCGATCCGATGCACGCCGGAGGGCGGGACCGTGCGTCTCCGCGTGCGTCGGGCGGCCGGTGCGGCTGAGATTGCCGTGCGTGACACGGGCCCGGGGCTGCCGGAGGCCCTCCGGGACCGAGTGTTTGGAGACGCCGAGAGCTACGTGCCTGCGGGAAAAACAGACGACGCCGAGGAGGGGCTAGATCCCGAGCAGCGGATTGGGGTGGGCATTGGGCTGGCGCACGCCAACGCCCTCGTTCGGCGCCATGGGGGCAGCATGGAGGTGGAAAGCGAACCGGGCTTCGGCACGGAGTTGACTGTGCGCCTGCCGCTGGGGCACGCCCACGTGGCGGACGCGGACGTCGCCGACCCGGATGCGGAGGGAGCCCCTCGAGGCAGAGACGAGACCCCGGTGCCAATCGTCTCCTCAGTTCCCTCGTCCCCCACACCGGAGCCGACGGACGAGGTCCCATCGGACGCGCCTTCGGTGCTGGTGGTGGACGACGAGGCCGAGATGCGCGACTATCTCCGGGACCTGCTCGGAACGGAATACCAAGTGGAGACCGCTCCCGATGCGGCGACGGCGCTCGACCGACTCCATGACCGGTCGTTCGATCTCGTGCTTGGCGATGTCTCGCTGCCCGACGAAGACGGAGCAGGACTCTGCCGAACGATTCGAGACGACGAGCAGCTCCGCCACCTGCCCGTCATCCTGCTGGCCGATCGGCCGGACGATCGGGCACAGCGGGCGGACTTGGATGTGGGGGCCGATGCCTACGTTCCGAAGCCCTTTGCCCCCGCGGACCTGCTGGCCCGCATGGAAAACCTGATTGAGATCCGCCGGATCGTGCAGGACCGGATCCGCCTGCCCGACTGGATGGATCCGGACGAGGCGACCGCATCGCCCGAGGAGGCCGACTTTCTGGACACCCTCAACGAGGCCGTAGACGCGCACATCGACAACAGCAACTTCGGCGTCGACTGGCTGGCCGACGAGGTGGACCTGAGTGCCCGGCACCTCCGTCGTCGCGTCAAGGAGGCGACCGGGCTCTCGGCGTCGGGCTTTATTCGCACCCGGCGCCTGCAGCACGCCGCCGCGCTGCTACAGGAGGGCGCGGACACCATCTCGGACGTGGCGTCCGCCGTGGGGTACCGCGATCCCAGCTACTTCTCCCGTCTCTTCCGCGAGACCTTCGGGTGCTCCCCCACCGAGTATGCCGAGCAGGAAAGCGCGTCCCCCGACACACCGGACACGCCGGCTTGAAAGACCGGACACGGCCGGTTTCTACGGGTCTATGGCTGGTTTGTGAGGGTGCACGCGACGTATTCGTGTAGACGCAGCGCCGCAGGAACGCCTCCGCCATCCACTATCGCGCTCCGTTCATCGGCCACCCCTCACGTCGCCATGTTTGTTCGCCTTCTCAACCGATCGACCCGACGTCGTCACCTCATCTTCCTTTTCCTGCTCGCGGGCCTTCTCGCAGGGGACGGGGGTGTGCGCCCCGCCCAGGCGCAGCAGGCGGACGTAGCGGAGACAGACGCAACGATTCAGGTTGAGACGAAGCCCGGAAAGTCCCCGACCCGAGCCCAGCTGTATTCGCTTGGAGGGACGCTAGTGCCAGTGGTGCTTGGGGCAGCCATGGACAAAGAGAGGGACGATGTCCGCGTCCCCCTCTGGATCGCCGGGACTCTCGTAGGCCCGTCCGTGGGGCACTTCTACGCGGAAAACATCAGTCAGGCCCTAACCGGTATGGGGCTTCGACTGGGGGGTGGAGCCCTCGGCGTGCTTGGGGGCGCAGCCGTGCTGGATGCAGCTCTGGGGGGAGACAGTAGTGGAGGAGGGGGAGCGGCTCTCTTCCTTGCTGGCGGGCTTACAATTCTCATAAGCGGGGGCTACGACATTTTTACGGCTGACGACGCCGCCCGCGACTACAACGAGGCCCATGGACTGAAAGCGCACGTTGGTCCCGCTGTTGGGCCGCAGGGGGAGCAATTAGGACTCTCCCTGAAGGTGCAGTTTTAACGTGTCTTGGCCACGGATCGTCCTGAGGGTGCGGCCTCGCTCAAGATGACGTGCCGGTGATTGGATTTTGAGATCGCTCTTCCCTGCACAGTCACGGTTGACGTAGCAGTAGGTCCCCCTGAACGACTGGCCATCAATGAGGAAAGACCGGACATGGCCGGCGTCTCCGGGGAGACGTCCGGTTTTTCCGAGCGAGAATCGGGTGTTTGAGGGTGCGGTTTGCGGGGGCGATTCCGGCGGGCCGCAATGCTCGCTCTGACCAGACACATTACTGCTCAAAGCCATGCGACGCATACACCCACTCCGGCTCGTGAGCTCCTCTACGTCACGCGTAGGATCTCTCCAACCGGTTCCGCTTTTGGGCGTGCTGCTTTTCCTGGCGTGTGGATGCAGTTCCACCCACCAGGTGGCACACACGCAGTCCGACGGATACAGCCGGGTCACCGAGGCGGCGTACGGGAAAACGGCACGGGTCCACTTTCGGGACGGCCGAACGATAAAACTGGAGAAGCTCTACGTCGACGCCGACTCGACAACGGGGATCGGGCCGCACGGGACGGAACGGGCGTTTTCGACCTCGACCCTCTGGAGGGTGGAGCTCGTGAATCGAGGCGTAGGATTTCTGCAGGGGGCGGGTGCCGGGGCAGCGGGGCCTCTTGGAGGGGCTTTGCTCGTGCAGCTCCAGGGGGACGGGCTGGGAACGGACTTGGCGACGGTGGCAGGGCTCGCCCTGAGTGTCCCAGGTGCGCTCATCGGAGGGGTCGTCGGAGCGATTCGTGGACACCGGACGACCTATTTCGTTGAGGCTCCTCCCCCCACTGCGGACTCGGCAGTCGTTGCCCCTCGTTCGAAGCGCTCGAAGAACACAAGGCACAAATAGCCTCACCCCACGATGAGCGATTCCATCGACGCCACAGACACACGGCTCGTGCAGCGCGGGTGGATGTATCTTCGGGAGCGATTCCCGCCGCTCGAAAACGGTCTGCTCGTGGCCGCCTTCGGCCTGTCGGCCCTGTACCACTCGGCCCTGCTGCGGGGGCGGGCCGACCTTCCAGGCGCCAAGCCTGCCCTCGCCGCCTTCGGGCTCACGCTCCTGTTCTTCTTCCTGCT
>NZ_JAZKRW010000094.1:0-12423 GCF_036626415.1 Salinibacter sp. | reverse complement strand
ACCGTTCCAAATTTTGTCGGGCGTCTTCCCGCCCATTTCAGCTGATCGTTGTCGTCATAGAGCACGAGCGGAGCCATCTGATTCTTCGCTTGTTAGTAGAGCATGTCCTCAGTTTCTCGCACGATCCTGCATGACTGTGATTGACGACTCTTCGTCTCTGGACCGATCCGCATTTTCTGTGACGACCCTATCTGGTCAATCCGACAATCGGGCGTACTGGGGGGCGAAATCGCCAGAGGAGCGGCTGGTCGCCGTCGAACAATTGCGACAGCTCAACTATGACTATGACCCTACCGAGCGACTTCAAAGAGTTCTTGAGGTTGCTCAGCGAGAAGGAGGTTAAGTACCTGATCGTGGGCGGATATGCCGTCGGCTACCACGGATATCCGCGTTCAACCGGAGATATGGATGTCTGGGTCGAATCTATGGAGGCCAACGCTGAACGATTGATGCAGGCGCTCAAAGCGTTTGGATTTGACGTGCCCAAGCTCAGTCCCGATCTGTTTGTCGATCCAGATCGAGTGGTTCGCATGGGACACCCGCCCCTGCGGATTGAGATTTTAACGTCGGTCACCGGTGTTGCATTTGCGGAGTGCTACTCGTCTCGCGTTGTAGAAGAGTTGGATGATGGCACGCCGATTTGCTTCATTGGACTTGAGAAGCTGAAGACGAACAAACAAGCGAGCGGGCAGCACAAGGATCTGGATGATCTGGAGAACCTTCCGTAGTTGAAGAAAAAAGCCCCGCGAGCCGAGGAATGAGCTTGCTCTATAACCCCCCGCTCTTATTACGCCAATGTCAAGGAGAAGGAGCTATTTTCTTGGTGTAGGGAGCTGATGTCGGCGGTTTTGAGAAAAAGATACAGAGATCGTGTTCGCCTCAAATTCCGGAATTTGAGGCGCCGGTGGAATGCTTCGCTTCTGGCAGATCACCTCTGATCTGACGCGGCTCGAAACGGGCAGATACTCTCGGGTACACCTGAACCCGGGCTGCTGTCGCTGTCGAGCGGTCGCGGCAGCGTGTTTCGACTTCGCTGACCGAGAGTGACGATACGGGCGAATGGTGACTCCGCCGGACGTTGCAGTTCGAGCGGTGACGGCCAGAATTGAATGTTTTCCCGCCCATTTCAGCTGATCCTTGTCGTTGTGAGCCTTCGCTTCTCTTCATCCGGTCCGTGGGGGCTCCTCCTTCTCATGGTCTGCCTCGTAGGCTGCAGTGGTTCTGGAAGCCATCCCGGGTCGGCGAAGGCCCCGGCGCCCGGATGGCACGAGGCCACCCTTCAACACAACGGCCTCGATCGCCAATTCCGATTTTATATGCCGGAGGAACCGCCCGCTGCCCTGCCGATCGTCGTCGTGCTGCATGGCGGGACGCAGAGCATGAACGCTATTTTCAGCTCTGGGGCGGGCGGGACGCAGGAATGGCGGCAGATCGCCGACGACGAGGGAGCCTTGCTCCTCGTGCCGAACGGGACCAACCTCGACACCGGCGCGCCGAGTGGAGACAAGCAGGGCTGGAACGACTGCCGGCCGGAGGAGCGGGCCCGCCCGGATGTCGACGACGTTGGGTTCATTGTGGCCCTGCTAGACTGGGCGGCCGACCGATTTGCCGACACGGCAGTTACGCTCAACACGGAGCAGACGCTGGCCACCGGCGCCTCAAACGGCGGCATGATGACCTACCGCCTGGCCACCGAGCGTCCCCGCCGGGTTGCCGCTGCGGCGGCGTTCATCGCAAATCGCCCCACACCGTCGGAGTGCCCAGACGCCTCCGCTCCTGTTCCGATGCTCATCGTCAATGGGACCGACGACCCGCTGATGCCCTACGACGGCGGCGTGATTGCGCCCAGCTTGGGGGGGTTCGGGACGGTTGCCTCGGCAGAGGCGACCCGGGATGACTGGGGCGAGGCAAATCAGGCTGACACCACGCGGCGCAGGGAGGAGCAACTGCCCGACCGCGACCCGAATGACGGGAGCGTGGTCGTCTGCGAGACCGATCCGCCTGCGGGTCGCTCTGGCGCGGAGGTGCGATTTTGCCGGGTAAACGGCGGCGGTCACATCATGCCCTCGATTAAATACCGGCTGCAGGGCCGCCAGAACCACGACGTGGAAGGAGCACGGCTCGCGTGGTCGTTTTTCGAGCGGGCCGTCGAGCAGTAACCTTTGGTCGGAAGGAGAGGGATGCTCGACGAAAGAAGAGACGCACGATCCGCTTGCTCTTGCTCTGACAGACGCAGGGCGAGGGGGCGCGCAGCTTGACCGGGACAGACGCGCCGAGCACGCACGGGCGTTCCAGGCCGCACCCTTCCGTGAGCCCCGCCGGGTCGCTGCGGCAGCGTCCGTCGGCACGGGGACGGTTCCGTCTCCCTCACCCGCCGTTTCGGTACATCTCCTCCACGTAGTCGAGCACCATCCGCTTGGCGCTGAAGGGGGCCGGGATGCCCGTCATGGCCTCGCGCATCATGTCGATCCAGCCGGTGGGCAGGCCGTTGTCGTTGCGGGTGTAAAAGGTGGGGAGGACGCCCTCTTCGAGCTGCCGATAAAGCGAGGCGGCGTCCTGCTCGTCCTGGACCTCGGGGTCGGCCGTGCCGTAGTCGCCGGACGGCTCCGGGCCGATGGCCCAGCCGTTGTTGCCGTTGTAGCCCTCGGGCCACCAGCCGTCGAGCACGCTCAGGTTGAGCCCGCCGTGCGCGGCCACCTTCTGCCCGCTCGTGCCGGAGGCCTCCAGCGGGCGGCGCGGGTTGTTGAGCCACACGTCGCAGCCGGAGGTGAGCATGCGGCCCATCTCCATGTCGTAGTTCTCCAGAAAGACGACTTTTCCTTCGAAGCCCTCCTCCTGACTGATGTCGTAGATGCGCCGAATAAACTCCTTGCCGGCGTCGTCGGCCGGGTGGGCTTTCCCCGCGTAGAGGAGCTGCAGGGGGCGATCCGCGTCGGCAAACAGCGCCCGGGCGCGCTCCCGGTCCCGAAAGATGAGGGGCGCGCGCTTGTAGGTGGCAAACCGGCGGGCAAAGCCGATGGTGAGGGCCTCGGGGTCGAGGTCCGGGTGCATCGGGAGGCTCTGCTCCTGCACCTTCTCCTCGACGTAGTTGAGCAGGCGTTCGCGGAGCGCACACCGGAGGTCCCAGAGCGTCTCGTCGCTCAGGTCCGCGAGGTCGGTCCAGTCGTCCGGGGCCTGCGCCTCTGTGAGGTCGACGTGGATGTGGTCCGCGAAGAAGTTGCGGGCCGGCTCGGCCGTCCAGGTGGGCAGGTGGACGCCGTTTGTGATGGCGTCGATGGGGACCTCGTCGAGCGACCGGTCCGGGTAGAGGTCCTCCCACTGTTGCCGCGCCACGTGGCCGTTGAGCTCCGACACGCCGTTGGCCGCCCGCGACAGCTTGAGGCCGAGCACCGTCATCGTGAACGTCTCCTCGTGGTCGTCCGGGCGAACGCGCCCGTAGCTGAGCAGGTCGTGCGTGCTGAGGTGAATTTCGTCCCGGAACCCGGCCATGGCCTCTGAAAAGAGGTCGGGATCGAAGTGGTCGTGCCCGGCCATCACCGGCGTGTGGGTGGTAAAGACGCTTCGGTCGCGCACCCATGCCTCGGCGTCGGCAAGGTCGTCGCCCGCCGCGAGCCGCTCGCGCAGCAGCTCCAGCATGAGGAAGGCGCAGTGGCCCTCGTTGGCGTGGTACACGTCGGGCGTCACGTCCAGCGCCCGCAGCATCCGGAGCCCCCCGATGCCGAGGACGATCTCCTGGCGGATCCGCTCGTGGTCGCCCCCCTGGTAAAGACGGCGCGTAAGGGGGCGGTACTCGTCCGGATTGGCGTCGAAGTCGGTGTCGAGCAGGTACAGGCTGGTGTGCCCGAGGGCTACCTTCCAGGCCCGCACCGCAATCTCGTGGGTGCCGAGGGGGACCGTGACGGTCAGCGGCTCGCCGTCGCCCTCTGAGACGAGCGAGACGGGGTGCTTCGCCGGGTCGAGCACGGGGTACGTCGCCTCCTGCCACCCGTCGGCGTCGAACGATTGCCGAAAGTATCCCTCCCGAAGAAAGAGGCCGATGCCCGTGAAGGGCAGGCCCAGGTCGGACGCCGCCTTCGAATGATCGCCGGCCAGCACGCCGAGCCCCCCCGAATAGAGCGGTATGCTCTCGTGAAGGCCGTACTCCATGCAGAAGTACGCCGTCGCAGGGGCATCCTCCACCTGTGGCGACCGCTCCATGTAGGTCCGGTAGCGCTGGTAGACGGCGTCCACGTCGTCCTGAAAGGAGGGGTCGTTCAGCACCGCGTCCTTGGCCGTTGCGAGGGCGGCCCGGGGGTTGTTGTCCGAGGCCCGGTACACCTCGGGGTTGAGGCGCCGGAAGAGCGTGCGCGCCTCGGGGGTCCAGGTCCACCAGAGGTTGAGGGCGATGGACTCGAGCTTGTCGCGCGACGTCATTTGGTCGGAGGCCATGGGAAGGAAGACGATGAGCGGATGTGGCGTACTGCGGATGCTCTGGGGGCAGGGCTGGTGCGTCCCGTACACAAGGGTCGCAGTGCGGGACGGATTTGCCAAGTGCCTGGCGTGAAAATCTGATGACCCCCTGATGGGAGCGAGCCGCTTCCGGCCGGGCAACATCGGGCGTGGTGCGTTGGCGCCCCGGCTGCCATGAACCGGGGGAACCGGAAAGATATCCGCGGCCCCCCGATGAAAAAGACGTGCGCTGGAGGCAGGGGGCGACGGGTGGGACAGGAAGTTTCGTTTCTACACAGGTTCTATTCCAAAGGCCCAACGTGGCGCGCGGGGCGGGGCAGGGAAGAGACGACGGCGCAGCTAGAGGGCGATTCGGGCCGGGCAGAGGCGTTGGCATACGTTTTTCTCTTCGCTGACGTGCACAATGCGCACCTCTTCCGTCGGCAGTCGCGTTCAGCCGGCAACCGCGCGCGTGCTCACACACCGACACCTACTCGCTCGCGCTCAATCTCACTGGCGCTCAATCTTGAGTTCTGTCATGGATGCCCCCACGGAGGCCGGTTCTGATGGCCTCAACGTTCTTTCGTGGTCCGGGTCGTGGGGGGCGGCCGTCGGCGCGGCCCTTCTCGGGCTCGGGGCGGTCGTGGCCGGACGCCTGGCAGGCCTCGCCGCACTCTTGTGGGGGGGGCTGCTCCTCGCTGGGGGCGGCGTCGGGGCGATGGGGCTCGTGCACTGGCGCCGCCTCCGGGGGATGCGTGGACGGGCGGCGGCCCGCCTCGGCGCGGCGCGCAAGGAGCGAAAGGCCGCCGAGGAGGCCCTCGACACGGCCACCGATCGGGTCGAGACACTCGAAGAGAAGCGCACGGCCCGGTCGCAGTTCCTCGAAGAGATCAGTCACGCGTTCCGGCGGCCGCTGACCCTGACCCTGGGCCCCATCGACACCCTGCTGGACGGCCGGTACGGGGCGCTCGACGAGGAGGTGCGGTCGCAACTCCGCCTCGCGGACCGGAACGGGAAGCGCCTCCTCTGGCTCGTCAACCAGCTGCTGGACCTGGCAGAGCTGGAGACCGGCAGCATGTCCCTCGTGCCCACCGACGGACGCCTGCCGTCGGTCGTGGTCCGGAGCGTTCGGTCCTTCGAGGCCCTCGCCGAGCGCCGAGGCGTACAGCTCCACTTCGAGTCAACCCTCGACAACCCGACCGCCCGGTTCGACGAGGCGAAGATGGAGACAATGCTGGCCAACCTGCTTTCCTGCGCCTTCCGGACCGCGGAATCGGACGGCACGATTCAGGTCAGCGTCAACCCCGCGGGCTCCTCATCAGACGCCCTCGCGCTCGTGGTCGAGCACACAGGCGGGCCGGACTGTCCGGCTCCGGACGACACGAGGGCCGGCGACGGGCGGCCCCCTCGGCCCCCGGACCGCATCAGCACGAGGCTCGGGTTGCGCCTCGTGGACGAGCTGGCCGATTTGCACGGCGGCACGCTGCGGGTGGACCGGACGGCCGACGGGACGGTGCGGTACGCCGTTCGGCTTCCCCGCTGCCCGCCAGACCCCGCCAGGCCCCCTTCAGAGGGGAAGTCTAGGTCCTCTGCGAATGGCGCAGGGGACTCGTCTCCAGGGAATGATTCCCGGAAGAGCCCCCTGGCCCTCTCCCGGAAGGCCCTGTCTCGCCGAGAGGCCCCGACGGGTTCGGCAGTGGACGGGCCCGACGAGTCGCCCGACGCGGACCGGACGACCGTGCTGGTGATTGACGACAACTCGATCATCTGCACCCTCGTGCGCACCCACCTGGAGCCGGAGTATCGGGTGGAAGAGGCCCACGACGGCGCAGAGGGCTACACCCTGGCGCGGACGCTGCTGCCGGACCTGGTGATTACCGACATCATGATGCCGGAGGTGGACGGGTTCGAGTTGTGTCGGAAGATCAAAGAGGACCCCGACATCGACCACGTCCCGGTGGTCTTCCTGACGGCCCGGGCCGACCTGGAGGACAAGGTGGAGGGACTGGACGTGGGCGCCGACGCGTACCTCACCAAGCCGTTCGAGCCGGAGGCACTAATTGCACGGATCGAGAATCTCATCGCCACCCGACGGACGCTTCGAGAGGCGTTTCGAGACGAAGGGGGAGGCGACACAGCGACGGCAGAGGGGGAGGGGCGCGGCGTGGAGAACGCGAAAGAGGCCCTTCCCGCCACCGCAGAGACGGCGTCGCTGCGAGAGCGGGTGGAAGCGGCCATCGCGGAGCACCTCACCGATCCGGACTTTGGGGTGTCGGAGCTGGCGACGGCGACGGCCCTCAGCGCCTCCCAGTTGCGACGCCGGATGAAGGAGGTCTACGACCGCACGCCGGTGCAGCTCATTCGCCGCCGCCGGCTGGAGGCCGGGGCCCGGCTGCTCGAAGAGCGTGAGGACGTGACGATTGGCGAGGTGGCCTACGCAGTGGGCTTCAACAGCCAGTCCTACTTCTCCCGCTCGTTCCGGGAGGCCTTTGGCACGCCGCCGTCGCAGTATCAGGGGGAGGGCATCGCCGCATAGAGACAGCGCCTACTCCTCGCCAGGCAGCGACACGACCCGTGCGTTTTCGGGGGGCTCCAGCTTCGACGCGTCGAATGGGCGACGGTAGGAGATGCTGTCGGCGCGGGCTTCGTTGCGGAGCGTGTCGCCCGGCCCCTCGTCCTCGGAATACGTGTAGCCCTCGAAGCGGGTGGGCACCGTCAGGCCGTCGACGGTGACGTAGTCCCGGTAGTCGAAGAACGTCTCGGAGAGCTCCTCGTCCGGCCCCACGTCCCGCCCGTAGCTGACGGTGTACCGGATGGCATCGACCCGGCCGGACTCCTTGTCGAGGTAGAGCGTGTAGCTGTCGTCGGGCGAGTCGCCCACGTTCTCCCCGAACGTAATCTCGACCATGTCGTGTGGCGCCCCGTCGAGGGTGTCGTCCGGGAGGGCCTCGTAGTTCGTGCCCGGGTCCGCCAGGACGAACGGGATCTGCTGAAAGTAGAAGCCGGAGAGGGCCCAGAAGCGCGGGTTGGGCTGCTGAATCGAGTCCGGGGCGACCCACGCCTGCTCCCCGTCCCACGCAAAGCGGGCGTCCACCGGCTGAGCGTTGTCGTACGTACCGGTCGTGAGCAGGTCGTGGTAGGCCCGGCGCGTACGGTTGTCGACGACGAGGAACGACTTGAAGCGGAGGTCGGCGTCCTTGTTGGCGTACTCCCACGTGTAGGAGCTGGTGGGGGCCCGGTACCACGCCGCGAGCCCGCCGTGCGCCTCGATGGCCCGCAGGACGCGCTGCCCGCCCTCGTTTTGCGTCAGCCGCTCCCGGGCGGCCGCCACGCGGCGCTCGACCTCGCGTTCGGGGACGACGTTCTCCTCGTCCACGGCGTCCGACGAGGCCCCGTTGCCACAGCCCGCCAGAATCATCACGGCGGCGAGCGCAAGCGAGAGGCCGGAGAGGAACGTCCGCTTCGAGCGAAGAGAGGGGGGCGTCATGGAGCCGGGGGAGATGAGAAAAGGAAAACTTAGTCGGTGTCGCCCGCCTCTTCGCAGCGCGGCCGCCCCTCCGACGGGCCGAGATTGAGGCCGGCGAAGAGGTTGTTAAGCGACTCGGCCAGCGTGGGGTGGGCGAAGGGGGCGGCCTGGAGGCGGTCGACGGGCAGGTTGCCCATCATCGCCGTCTGCAGGACGGACATCACTTCACCCCCCTCAATGCCCAGAATGGCCGCGCCGAGCAACTGGTTCGTTGCGGAGTCGATGATGGCCTTCATGAGGCCGCGCGTCTCATCGACCTCCAGGGCGCGGGCCACGTGCGTCATGGGCATCTGCGCCACCGTCACGTCCCGGTCCTGCTCGCGGGCCTGCGCCTCGGTAAGGCCCACGCGGCCGAGCTGCGGGTCGGTGAAGAGGGTGTAGGCGATGAGCCGGTCGTCGGTGGTGCGGTCTCCGTCGTAGAGCCAGTTGTCGCAGAGCACGCGGTAGTCGTCGTAGGAGACGTGCGTGAAGGCCGGGCCGCCCGTCACGTCGCCAATCGCGTAGAGGCCGTCGGTGGAGGTGGCGAGACGATCGTCCACCTGTACGTGGCCGCGCTCGGTGGTCTCCACCCCCGCCGCCTCTAAGTTCAGATCGTCGGTGTTGGGGCGCCGACCCACGGCCACCAGCAGCTCGTCGCCCACAATCTGGGCCGGCGCATCGTCGCCGTCGAGGTGGGCCGTGATCGTCCCGTCGGCCTCCTCCACGGCCGTCATGGAGGTCTCGTTGAGAACGCGGATCCCGTCCTCCCGCAGGATGTCCTGGAGCGCCTCCGCCACGTCGGTGTCCTCACGGCTGAGGATGTGGTCGCCACGGTCGATGATCGTTACCTCGGCCCCGAAGCGGCGGAACATTTGCCCGAATTCGAGCCCGATGTAGCCGCCGCCGAGCACGAGCAGATGGTCGGGGACGGCGCCGAGCTCCATGATCGAGGTCGAGGTCAAAGGGTCGACTGTGTCAAGGCCGTCGATGGGCGGGAGGACGGGGCGGGTGCCCGTGTTGATCACGATGCGGTCCGCCGTAAGCCTGCGCGTGCCGCCGTCGTTGAGGGCGACCTCCACGGTGCTCGCGTCGACGAAGTGCCCGTCGCCTTCGATCAGGTCCAAGCGGTCTTTCGCCTCGATGCCGTTGCGACTGCCGGCCCGAAACGACTCGACGATGTCGCGCTTGCGCCGGCGGACCGTCTTCATGTCGACCGAGACCTCGCCGACCTCCACGCCGTAGTCCTCGGCGCGGCGGGCGAGGTGCGCCACCCGGGCGCTGGCGATCATGGTCTTGGTGGGCGTGCAGCCTTCGTTGACGCACGTGCCGCCCACGTGCTTGCGTTCGAGGAGGGCCACGTCTCGGCCCTCCTCGGCGACGGTGCCGGCGAGGGGGCCGCCGCCCTGGCCGGCGCCGATGACAATGAGGTCGTATGATTCAGCGTTGGACACGATGTGGAGTGTGGGGTTGAGAAAGAGTCACAGAGAAAAAGAGCCCTGCCGGTGCTGCCCGGTGCTGCGCAGGTGTCCCGGCAGAACCGTTGCTCCGGCCTCCGATCCGTAGCTCCCCGTCCGTCCGAACCATGGGCTTCATTCATGGGCTTCATGGCCGACAGCGGGTGTGGGCCGACGGAAGGCATGGGAAGGCCTTCCTGAAGAGAAGAGGGCAGGCCCATGCCAGGGCACGTGTGCAGGCCTACTGCATGTCGGCGCCCGCCGAGGCGCGGGCGGGCCGGACGCGGCCCGTGGAGCTCCAGGAAGGAAGCAGTCGGTCCACCGCGTCGGGGCCCCAGGTGCCCGCCTCGTAGGCATGGGCGGGCGCGTCCGCCTCCAGGATGGGGGCGTAGAGCTGCCACGACGCCTCCACCTCGTCGCCCCGAACGAAGAGCGTGGGGTCCCCCACGATAATGTCGCGCAGGAGCGTCTCGTAGGCGTCGGGGACGGGCCCGAAGGCGTCCTCGTAGGAGAAGCTGAGATGCTGCGTCTCCAGGGTCATGGTGCCGTTCTCGCTGCTGCCAGGCGCCTTCACCTCGAAGCGGAGGTCGAACCCCTCGTCCGGCTGCAGCGTGATGAGAAGCTCGTTCGGGGGCGCCTCGCAGTTTGCGGTCTGCGGGACGCAGGGGGCGCCGTCCGCCTGGAAGAGCGACACGGGGGCGCTCTGAAAGCGCACGGCGATTTGCGTGAGCTTGCGGGGCAGCCGCTTGCCGGCACGCAGGAAGAACGGCACGCCCTGCCACCGCCAGTTGGCCACGTCAAGGCGCAGGGCCGCGAACGTCTCGGTGCCGGAATCCTCCGGCACGTCCGGCTCGCCGCGATAGCCGGGCACCGGTTCCCCATTCACCGTGCCGGCCTCGTACTGGCCCAGCACCACGTCGGTCTCAGGGTCGGGCTGCCGGGTGGCCCGCAGCACTTTCACCTTCTCGTCCCGGATGGCGTCGGCGTCCATGCTGGCGGGCGGCTCCATCGCCACCAGGGTCAAGAGCTGCGTGAGGTGGTTCTGCACCATGTCGCGCACGTGTCCGGACTGGTCGTAGTACCCGCCGCGCCCCCCGACGCCGAGCGATTCCGACACCGTAATCTCGACGCGATCGATGTGCTCCCGATTCCAGAGGGACTCGAAGAGGGCGTTGCCGAACCGGAAGGCCATCAGGTTCTGCACCGTCTCCTTGCCCAGGTAGTGGTCGATGCGGTAGACCTGGTCCTCGTCGAAGTGGGTGTGGACCTGCTCGTTCAGGGCCTGCGCCGAATCGAGGTCGTCCCCGAACGGCTTCTCGACCACGATGCGCGTCCAGCCAGGGCTCGTATTGAGGCCCGCGTTCCCGAGGCCCTCGATGGCCGGGCCGTAGATGCGGGGCGGCAGGGACAGGTAGAAGGCGCGGTTGCCGGGCAGGTCGAGGTGGCGCTCCAGCTGCTCAATGCGGTCGCGAAGGCCGCCGTAGTCGTCGCCTTCTGCCCCGAGGCACTGGTAAAAGAGGTTGCGGGCGCACCACTCCGAGACCGCCTCTTCCGAGTGCCCCTTCTCCCGGAGGGCGTCCCGGGCCGCCTCCCGAAACCGCTCGTCGGACCAGTTGGAGCGGGCCGTGCCGAGGACGTAGCAGTGTTGCGCCACGTCCTCGTCCTGCATCAGGTGGTAGAGGGCCGGAATCAGCTTCCGCTTCGTGAGGTCCCCCGTGGCCCCAAAGATGACGAACAGGTGCGGCTGGATGTCGGGCATGTCCGGTTGCAGGTTGAACGTTTCGGGTTGAAGGTTGATCGGTAGGAACCGCCGGCTTTAGGGAATGCTCTGTAGAACGCTTGGAGGCTGCGGAGGCTTGGACGCACGGAGTCCGGCAGACTGGTTGCTGCCCCCGCCCCCCTCAGCACTCCTGTTCCCGCGAGCGTAGACGGCTCAATAGAGGCAATTTCCGCCCGAACGTTTCGCTACTCGTCCGCGTCCTTCACCGCGTGGCCGCCGAACTGGTTGCGCATGGCGGCGAGCAGCTTGTGGGTGTAGGAGTCCTCCACCCGCGAGTCGAGGCGTGAGATGAGGGCGTCGGTGATGACCGGCGCCGGCACGTCGAGGTCGATGGCCTCCTTCACCGTCCAGCGGCCCTCGCCGGAGTCGTCCACCCACGGCGCAATGTCGGGCAGGTCCTGGTCCTGGTCCAGCGCACGGGCCGTGAGGTCGAGCAGCCAGGAGCGCACCACGCTGCCGAACCGCCACGTCTCGGCCACCTGCTGAAGGTCGAGGTCGAACGTCTCCTTCGACTTCATGATGTCGAAGCCCTCGGCGTAGGCCTGCATGACGCCGTACTCGATGCCGTTGTGCACCATCTTGACGAAGTGGCCGGAGCCGACGTCGCCCATGTGGCCCCAGCCCTTGTCCGGCCCGGGCGCGAGGGTCGTGAGGGCGGGCCGGAGCTGATCGATCGCCTCGTCCGAGCCGCCCACCATCATGCTGTACCCCTCCTCCAGGCCCCACACCCCGCCGGAGGTGCCCACGTCGACGTAGTGGAGGCCGTGCTCTTCTGCGCGCTCGCCGCGGCGGAGGGTGTCTTTGTAGTTGGAGTTGCCGCCGTCCACCACGATGTCGCCCTCGCCCAAGAGGGGCAGCAGGTCGTCGAGGGTGGCGTCCACGGCGTCGCCCGCCGGCACCATCATCCAGCAGACGCGGGGCGGGTCCAATTCGTCGACAAGGGCGTCGAGGGCGGTTGCGCCTGTGGCGCCATCATCTTCAATCTCCTGTACGGCGCTCTCGTCGAGGTCGAAGCCCACGACCTCGTGCCCGTCGCGCATGAGGCGCCGGCCCATGTTCGCGCCCATCTTGCCGAGTCCGATCATTCCGAGTGTCATAGCGAAGGGAGGTCTTGTTCGTGAAAAAGAGCAGGTCGTAGGATCAAGGGGCGTCCGCGCTGGTCGCCTCCCGATCGAGAAGCGTGTCGACCGTCGCGACCAGCGCCTCCGGATCGCTCACGATCCAGCGGTCGTCGAGGGGAGACTCCGCCCGGAGCC
>NZ_JAZKRW010000093.1:0-12803 GCF_036626415.1 Salinibacter sp. | reverse complement strand
CATCGAAGAAGGCGGCGCGGGCGTGACGAAGGTGGACCTCGAGTAGAGGGACCGCGAGTAGGGAGGCATCGGGACGACCGGGGGGCTCATGCTCCGTCCGGGGCTGCTCCGCGTACCCCTCGGTTGCGTCCCCTCCGCGCGCTGGACGAAGCGCCCGCCGGTTTGTAGCTTCGTGGGCGATGGTTCGACTCGACGACGTTCCCTAGCAACACTTCCACCGATGGCCCACATCGTTTCGACCCGCCCCCTGATCGACGGGGGGCTTTCCGGGGTGCGAGGCGAGCACACCCTCACGGTCTGCGATCCGCCCGACGGCAGCACGCGCTCCGTGGACGAGCTCATCGCCTTGGCCGACGGGGCCGACGTGCTTCTGTCGGTGCTCGCCGACCCAATTACAGAAGCGCTGTTTGAGGCGCGGCCCGAGCTCCAACTGGTGTCGCAGTACGCCGTGGGCGTGGACAACATCGACCTGGAGGCGGCCGAGGCCCACGACGTGGCCGTCACCCACACGCCCGGCGTGCTCACCGACGCGACCGCGGACCTGACGTGGGCCCTGCTGCTGGCCGTTGCCCGGCACGTGCCGGCGGCCGACCGGTACGTGCGCGACGGCCGCTTCGAGCGCTGGGAGACGACGCTCCTGATGGGGACGGAGCTGTCCCGCAAGACCCTCGGCATCGTGGGCATGGGGCGGATCGGAACGGCGGTGGCCCGGCGGGCGCTCGGGTTCGGGATGGAGGTGGTCTACCACAACCGAACGCGGGCCAACCCGACGGTGGAGCGCCAGGTGAGCGCCCGGCATGTGGGACTGGGCGAGCTGCTGGAGACGAGCGACGTCGTCTCGCTGCACTGTCCCCACAACGAGGACAGTCACCACCTCCTGGACGCGGCGGCCTTCGCACAAATGAAAGCGTCGGCCCTGCTGGTGAATACCGCCCGCGGCCCCGTCGTCGATGAAGAGGCGCTGGTCGACGCGCTGGCGGCGGGCGAGATTGCCGGCGCGGGGCTCGACGTGTTCGAGGAGGAGCCGGACGTGCACCCCGGCCTGCTCGACCAAGACCGCGTCGTCCTGGCGCCCCACCTGGGCAGCGCTACGACCGATACCCGCATGCGGATGGCCCAGATGTGCGTGGCCTCCATCACGGCGTTCCTCGAGGGGGACGAACGTGTGCCGCACCGCCTCGTGTAGGGCGCCGGCTCGCCCAGACTGGTCGGTGCGGTGGACGCCTGTGTGTGGGGCGTCGGACGGTTGGGAAGGGGCGGCCCGGCCCGAACGTCCGCAGAGCAAAATCGGCCCGCTTTTTGCGACGGTGGGCCCGCAGCATTGTCCCTTCTCATTGTCTGCCGGTCGGCTTCCTGCGCCCATGTCCGTCTCACGATCGCTGGTGGTGGTCCTGCTGTTTGGACTCGGAGGGGCCCCGTCCGTCGCCCAGGGACAGCCGGCCGACTCGATCGCCACGGTCTCCGACTCCACGACCGAGGGCCCACCCGCGGTGGCACGACGGGTGGCGACGGCCTTTTCGGACGGGGACGCCCGCCGGCTCCTCACGCCGTCGGCCGATCGGGTCGAGATCAGCCTCTTTGGCAACCGCACGTTCTACAGCAGCTCGCAGGCCGTGTACGTGCTCCGAGAGTTTTTTCGGCGACACACCCCCGGTCGCTTCGTGGTGGGGGACGTGACCGAGGCCGGAGCGAGTTATTTCGTTCGGGGGGAGTACGAGGAGGCCCGCAGGGTGCGCCGGCATCGCGTTTACGTCCGGCTCGACCAGCCGGACGGCGAAGAGCTATGGAACCTGCACGAGCTCCGGATCGAACATGCCTCTGAGTAGCGGGGGCGAAGACGAGTGCGAGAAGGGGCCTTCGAGAGAGCAGGGCCTCGCCCCGAAATGATCACGTTCCTCCGTGGACTCGTGCCGCCGCCGCGCGATGGACCGCCTGCTCCGTATGCTTCGACACCGGCCGTGGGCCTGGGGCCTTGGCCTCGGGCTGTGCGTGGGCCTGTTGGGGACGGCGGCCCTCCGCGTCTACGCGGTTCAAGCGGTGGAGGCCGACGCCACGGCGCGTCAAGAAGCGGCGGTGGAGGCGGCCCTCGCGACGATTGAGGAGCGGTTTGTGGCGTTCCGCGATCGGCTCCATGACCGGGCGGAGGGGCTCGCCGCCGATTCGAGCATTCGGGCCGGCCTGCAGGCCGCGCGGGATCAGGGCGGCCGCCCGTCGGGGCTCACTCGGTATGTCGCTGGGCGTCCGACCGAGGCCCGCACGGCGATCGAGGTGTATGGGCCGGACGGCCGTACGCTGGCCTGGGCCGGCCCACAGGTGCCCGTCGACAGCGAATACGTGGAGGGACGGCCGATCGCCCGGCCCCGAACCACCACCATCCACGACGAAAGCGGACGATGGGCCCTCGCGGCCTGGGCGCCGGTCACCCACGAGGGGAGGTACCGGGGGGCCATACGGGTTGCGCAGGTGGTTCGGTATCGCCCGCCCGTGCAGAATCGGTATGTGCAGGCCATGAGCCTGGAGGCGGAGTGGAGCCGGGCCACCGGCGAGCTGGTTCGGGTGCACTGGAGCGGAGCGGCGCCCGCCGCGCCCCACCGGGCGCTTCGGGGGCGGGAGGGCACAGTCCTGGGACACGCGTCTGTAGAGCCGCCTTCGCCCGGCCAGGTGGTGACCCGAACGGCGTCGTTCTACGCCGACCTTCTGGCGGCCTGGGCCGTCGGCCTCATGGGGGGAGGGCTCGTTCTGGGGGGGTACTGGTATCTTCGCCTCGCGCGGCGCCCCGGCCTTCGTCGGCACTGGCGGGCCCGGCGGGCGGCGGCCGGCCGGCTCGCCGTCGTCGCGCTTCTCGCGGCAGGGGTGCGCTACGCGATGGTGGGCCTCAACGTGCCGGCCCGATGGGCGGGGCCCGGGTCGGGCATCGATCCCCTGTTTAACCCCACGTATTTTGCCTCGACCCTCGGAGGGGGACTCTTTCGGTCGATCGGAGACCTGCTCCTCACGGGGCTGTGGGCGGGGGGGCTCGCCATTGGGGTTGTGTACCTGGCGCGGCACTACCGACCTCGGGCCGACGCCCTGAGTGAGCTGCCGAAGGCGTTTCGCCGCTACATGCCCGACCGCCCTCACGCGGCCCGGTATCTCGGAACCCTGATGGGGCTCGTGGCGGGCAGCCTCGGGGCCGTCGTGGCCCTGGCCGTCGTCGTGCGACGGGCGGTGCTCGATAGCACCCTCGACTTCTTTGCCCGCACCGGACTGCTGCCGGAGCCGCTCGTGCTGGGGGTGCTGTGCGGCCTCTTTCTTCTCGTGACGGCGGGCGTTCTCGTGGGCATCGGGGGCACGTGGGTGGCCCTGCGTCGCCTCCTGCACCATCGCCCCCGCGAGTGGCCCCGGGGCATCGGGCTTGTGCTGGGAACGGTGCTGTACGGCGGGGCGCTGGCCGTGCTGTACCTCGGCACGGGCGTGCGGGCCGTCGTGTCGCTGCCGTACGTGCTGGTTCTTCTCGGGGGCGTGGGGGGGCTCGCGACGTACGGCCTCGTCGGGCGGCGGGAGCGGGGCGAGGTGCTCACGCTCCGCGGACTGCTGGGCGGGCTCTTCGCGGTCACGTTGCTGCTCTACCCGCTCCTCTACGCCGGCATGGACGCGAAGCGGCAGGAGCACATGGTCGACGCCGCGCGCTCGTTCGAACGGGGCCAAGACCCGCGCGTGCTCTATTCGGTGCGCCGCGTGCTCCGCTCGGCCTCCGAGGCGCTGGGGCCCTCCCTCCGGACCAGCGATCCCGCGGCCGACGCCCAGATGGACTCGATCGCGGCCCGGGTGGTACGAGAGTCGCTGCTGTCGTCCCTCGCAACGTACGAGGTGCGCCTGAGCGTGCTGGCGTGGGACGGGACGGTGCGTCGGCAGTACACGGCCGACGGGCGCGTGGCACCGGGGGAGCGCACCGAGGCGGCGGCCCGGACGGCATTTACGGCCCTCTCGCCCCGCTACGGGCGGCGCCCAGGGGCCGTGGTTGAGCAACTGTCGTCCTCGGGGACGACCGTGCGGACCGCCGAGGCGCGTCGTGGGCAGTACGCGGGGCTGCAGGGCATGCCCGTGGGGGGCAAGTTCGTGGAGGGCTGGGTGCTGGTCCGCATCGAGCCGCAGTCCGTCCTGCCCGGAACGGGGTTTGGGCTGTCCCGGGTGCTGTTGCCGGACGGGTCGTTTGGGGACCTGTACGCCGACCTGTCCCTGGCCGAATTCCGGGACAGGCGGCTCGTGCGGAGCGTGGGGGAGGCCTTCGGCCGGGCCCGCCTTCCGGCCGCCGAGCGCGATGCCCTCCGCGGACGGCCGGCCTTGTGGCGGCAAGAAACGGTGCGGGGGCGCGAGTACCTGACGCATTACCGCCGGTTCGTGCCGGCGGGCGAGACGGCCCCCTCGACCGTGGGGGTGCGCATTCCCGCCATCCTGGCGTTCGACCACCTCTACTACCTCCTCCGGCTGACCGTCGCCGGGCTCTGCGTCGGGCTCGTCGTGTACCTGTTCGGCCTCTACGTGCGGTACCGGCACGGCCGCCTCCCGGCCCGCCGCGTGCGCTTCCGCGACAAGGTGCTCAACGCCTTCCTCGTGGTCGGCATCGTCTCGATGGTGGCCGTGGGCGTGGTGGGGGTGCGCGTGGTGACCGGCGAGAATGAGCGCGCCATCGAGCGGCGCATGCACGACCAACTCACCCGCGTGGAGGAAACGCTGGCCCTGGAGGCCGGCCCCAACGAGCCCCTGTGGCGGGTGGCGGAGCGGATGGACGTGGACACCCTCGCCGCCCGGGTGGGCCTCGACCTGCACCTCTACGACGACGGGCGGCTCACGCGAACGAGCCAGCCGCGCCTGCGTCGCGATGGGCTGGTGGAAGAGCGGCTTTCGGGGACCGTGTACTACGAGCTGTACGACGAGACCTACCGCTCCGTGACCGCCGAGGCGTCCATTGGGCAGTTTCGGTACCGGGTGGGGTATCGGGCGCTGGTCGACGAGGTGGGGCATCCGCGGCTCGTTGTGGGGGTGCCCACGCTCGCCCAGCAGGAGCAGCTGCAGGAGGAGAAGTCGCGCACCCTCGCCTACCTCTTCGGGGCGCTGCTGCTGCTCGTGGTGGTGGTCATGCTCACGGGGGTCGTGCTGGCCAACGCCCTGGCCCGGCCCATCGCCCAGCTCCGGCAGGGCCTGGAGGCGGTGGGGGAGGGCCGGTTCACGCGGCCCCTCTCGGTGGACACGCGAGACGAGATTGGCGACCTCGTGCTGACGTTCAACGAGATGCGCGACCAGCTCGCCGAGAGCCGGCGCAAGCTGGCCCGCCAGGAGCGAGAGCTGGCCTGGCGTGAGATGGCCCGGCAGGTGGCCCACGAGATCAAAAACCCGCTCACGCCCATGAAGCTGTCCATCCAGCACCTGCGCCGGGCCTTCAAGCGGGCCGACGACACGACGGATGCCTCGCAGTTCGAGGAGGTGTTCGACCGCATCACGAACACCCTCATCGAGCAGGTCGAGTCGCTCGTGCGCATCGCCGACGAGTTCTCGACGTTTGCCCGGCTGCCCACCCGCGTCCCCGAGCCGATCGACCTGATCGAGGTCGTCCAGGAGGCCGCATCGCTCATGGAGGAGGAGGCGGCCAACGCCGAGGCCCTGTCCCTCGATCTGCCGGACGCCCCGCTGGTGGTGGAGGCGGACCGCGAGGAGCTGCGCCGCGTCTACATCAACCTCCTCAAGAATGCCCTGCAGGCCCTCCCCGACGACCGCGAGGGCGGGGTCCGGGTGACGGCACAGCGGCAGGAAGGACCGGACGAGGAGCCGTCGGTCTACAGCGAGGTGATCGACAACGGCACCGGCATCCCGCCGGAGGTGCAGGACAAGGTGTTTGAGCCCAACTTCTCAACGAAAACGAGTGGCACGGGGCTGGGCCTCGCCATTGCCCAGAAGAGCATCGACGAGCTCGGCGGCGAGATCGGGTACGAGACGGAAGAGGGGGCGGGGACGACGTTCTGGATCCGCCTGCCGCTGATCGAGACGACCGAGTAAGGGCCCTGCACGCAGACTACGTGGCCGACTGGGCCGGCCGGGCCGCGGTGCGGATCTGGTCGATGCGCTCGGGAAGGGGGGGATGGGAGTACTCCAGGGCCACGGTCAGCGGGTGGGGCGTGAGGGTGGACAGATTTGTCTCCGCGAGGCGCTTGAGGCCGCTCACGAGCGCCCCCTCCCGGCGGGTGGTCTCCACCGCGAAGCGATCGGCCTGGAACTCGTGCCGGCGCGCCCAGGCGTTGAGCGGGATCGAGAGCAGCAGGTCGACCGGCGAGTAGAGCAGCCCGAAGAACAAGAGGCCCGTGTACACCGACGGCTGGTCGACGTAGAAGGCGTGGAAGAGGCCCTCCACCTGCAGGAACACCGAAAGCAGAAGAAAGAGCACGCCGGTCTGCACCACGCTCGTGGCGATGCGCTGGGGGATGTGGTGCAGCTTGTAGTGGCCCATCTCGTGGGCGACCACCGACAGCAGCTCGTCCCCAGAGAGCTGCTCCACGAGCGTGTCGAACAGCACGATGCGCCGGTTCGCGCCGAAGCCGGTGAAGAAGGCATTGGCTTTGTTCGACCGGCGCGACCCGTCCATCACGTACACCTCGTCGACCGGAAACTCCACCGTGTCGGCGTACGACAGGATCCGTTCGCGGAGCGGGCCCGCCTCCAGCGGCTCAAAGTCGTTGAAGAGGGGCATCAGGTAGCGCGGGGCGAAGAACTGGAGGAGCAGCATCACCGCCGTCACCACGATCCAGGCATAGACCCAGCCGTACGGCCCGGTCGACTGGAAGAACCAGAGGAGGGCGGCCAACAGCGGCCCGCCGAGGGCTACGCCGAGCGCGATGCTCTTGAGCAGGTCCAGCGCGAAGGTCTTGGGCGTCGTCTCGTTAAACCCGAAGCGCTCCTCAATTCCGAACGTGGAGTAGATCGAGAACGGGAGCGACAGCGCCCCGCGCCCGAGCACGAGGAGGCCGATGTAGCACAGGCCCGTCGCGATGGGCCCGACGTTCCAGCCGCGCACCAGGGTGTCGAGCCCCTCGAAGCCGCCCGCAAACCAAAAGACCAGCAGCACGGCGAGCCCGAATGTCGAGGAGAGAAGCCCAAACCGCGTCTTCGTGCGGGTATAGTTCCGGGCCCGCTCGTATTCATCGTCGTCGAACGTGTCCCGAAATTCGTCTGGAAGGTCCGACTGGAGATCCCGGAGGGTGAGGAGGTCCGAGACGAGATTGAGTCCGTATTCGGCCAGGAGAGCGCCGAGGATGACAATGGCGTAGGGGGGCACGCAGGGCTTGAAGGTTGCATTCCACAGAGATGCACCGCACAATGAATCGGCGAGCGGCCGTGACGTTCAGCGCCCCAAACGTACCCTTTGCTGGACGAACCGCCCGGAGGGAGACAGGCCCGTCCAGGCCGCTGTGGCAGGGCCGTCAAGGAACGCGCAAGGACCAGCAGCCGGTAAAACGGTGTCTCCAGTAAGACGGTGTCTACAGCCTCCTGCCAAAAAGAAACGACAGACAGGGACGCACACCGCGGTGCACATTCGCTTAACCGAAGCCGATATACAAAGATGGGTGTTACCATTCGAGACGTCGCGGACGAGGCAGAGGTATCGGCCACGACGGTCTCGCGGGTCTTCAATCACGATCATCTGGTCAATACCGAGACGCGACAGCATGTGCTGTCGGTGGCTCGAGAAATGGGGTACGCCCCCAACGCGACGGCCCGAAGCCTGAGCAACGGGCGGACGCGGTCGATTGGCGTGATTCTGCCCGCCCCCCACGGCGAATTCTTCTCTGAGCTCCTTCGGGGGCTCGATGAGGCTGCGCAGGAGGCCGGGTACTTCCTGGTGATCGCCAGTTCGCACTACGACCCAGAGGAGGGAGTGTCTGCCCTTGAGTCAATTGCGGGCCGCGTGGATGGGCTCGTCATGATGACCCCCCGCGCGCGATCCCGACCACTGACGCAGGCCGTCGACTTGGACCTGCCGGTCGTGCGGATCAACAGCGGGCCCGGGACGGGTGAGTTTGACCTATTTAGCATGGAAAACCGGGCGGGGGCGGCCCACGTCGTTCGTCACATGATCGAGCAGGGGGGCTCGCGGGTTGCCGCCATTACGGGTCCCCCGGGCAGTTACGACGTCGAACGGCGGATGGACGGCTACCGCCAGGCCGTGCGCGAGCACGATTCAGCCGAGGAGGGACGGGTGATCGAAGGCGACTTCACGCAGAAAAGCGGCTACGAGGCTGGACAGCAGATTGCGGCCCTGGACCCTCGCCCGGACGCGGTGTTTGCCTGCAACGACTATATGGCCATCGGGGCCATGTTGGCTTTTCAAGAAGCAGGCATCCGCGTGCCCGACGAGATTGCCGTGGCGGGGTTCGATGACATCACGAGTGCCCGCTACGCCAACCCGCCGCTCACGACCGTGAAGGTGCCGGTGTACGAACTGGGCCGTCAATCTGTTGAGCGACTTCTTCATCGGATACAGGCCCGTACGTCCCCTGAGCCCGAGCAGTCCAAGGTGTCCCACGAGCTGAAAGTGCGTGCAAGCACGAGCGACTCTTGAAAACTTCACCAGCACGACAAGGATCTCATGACGGGTCGTCCTGAGCATTATCGAAGTGCCCGGGCCGAAGGAGTGAAGTGGTCCTGGAGTGGGCCTTCCCCCGGCGAAGTTTTTGTTGAACAGCAGGCGTGCGGGCACTCGCAGGCAGCGGCGGACTGATGTGTGTGACCCTCCGGTCGGGCCTGGCGCAGCGGCCAAGTCCACCAGAGGCAGAATCGTGAATTGTGTACCCCAGACTCCATCTGGAAGTCCCAGCGGGGCGTACGCCGTCGCGTTCATTTGAGTACTCGTGTCCGATGGATCCAGGACCCTTCGGTGTTTACGACTGGATCGCGATGGCGGGATACCTAGCGGCCATCCTGGGTGTTGGGTTCTGGGCCACGCTCCGAGACAAGACGAGTGAAGACTACTTCCTGGCAAACCGCTCGGTCGGGTGGGTCGCCCTTGGGCTCTCTCTGTTTGCGACCAACATGTCGGGCAGTACCCTGGTGGGGCTGGTCGGCGGTGCATACCAGATGGGCGTGGCGGTCTACAACTACGAGTGGACGGCGGTCGTCGCGCTAACGATCCTCATTGCATTCTTCCTGCCCGCCTATCGGCGGCTCGGGATCACGACCGCGCCGGAATTTCTGGAGCGTCGCTTCGATGCGCGGACCCGTCGCGGGTTTTCGGTCTTGGCCCTCGTCGGAAATGTCCTGATTGACATGGCGGGCACGCTCTACGCCGGGGCGGTGGTCTTGCGTGTGGTTTTTCCCGGGCTCTCCCTGGAGGCGTGCGTGGGCCTGCTGGCACTTCTGGCGGGCGGATACGCCGTTGCCGGCGGGCTGCGGGCGGCCGTCTACACCGATGTGATACAGGGAGGGTTGTTGCTGCTGGGGACGGCGATTGTGTCTGGGGCGGCCTACCGGGCGGTCGGCGGCTGGGGAGAGGTGCAGGCCGCAACCGCGCCGGCCATGCGACGCCTCATTCATCCCGCCGGAAGTGAGGTGGTGCCTTGGCCGGGCCTCTTTACCGGCCTGTTGCTCCTGGGCGTGTACTACTGGTGCATCAACCAGGTCATGGTGCAGCGCACCCTTGCGGCGCGCTCGCTGGGAGAGGCCCGCTGGGGGGCCCTTCTGGCGGGGGGGCTCAAACTTCCGGTGCTGTTTCTGCTGGTAATGCCGGGCCTGTTCGCGGCTGTCCTGTATCCGGATCTCGGGAACCCCGACCTCGTCTTTCCCCGACTTACCGTCGACCTCTTGCCCGGTGGGCTCCGGGGGCTCGTCCTCGTAGGCTTTATCGCCGCCGTTATGTCGTCGGTCGATTCCGTGTTGAATGCGGCCTCGGCCCTCCTGACGATGGACTTTTACGCTGCACTGCGTCCCGAAGCCTCGGAGGCTCGGCTCGTGGCGGTGGGACGTACCGTCGCCGCGACGGTCCTCCTCCTGGGGGCGCTCATTGCGCCACAGATCGACCAGTTCGCCTCGCTCTGGACGTACCTGCAGTCGGCCCTGTCGTACCTCACACCTCCTATTGTGGCGGTCTTCCTGGGAGGACTGTTCGTGCGGCAGGTACACCGCTACGCTGCCTTCTACACGTTGGTCGGGGGCAGTGGAATCGCACTTCTTCTGGTCGTGCTGCAGCCCCCGCTTCATTTCCTCTACGTTGCGGCCCTTCTCTTTATGGCCAGTCTGCTACTGATGGGCGGAACCACCTGGGCCGTGCCGTGCCCCACGTACCACGTCCCCGACGCTGCCCTGTGGCGACGGTCCGATGGACGGCTGGGAGGACTCGTCTTTGGGGGCGTCGCCGTGCTCTTGGCCGCCGTCGCGGGCCTCGTTGCGGTGTTCTGGTAGCCCTGCTTCGATCCGGACCGGCACGGCCCCTAATTTGGGAAGGCCGTACCGCAGTGATGGGTCTGTGCTTCCGGCCCCCGGTCGGCCCGCAGGCGGGTGCCGGGGCCGCGATCCCCAGTCCGCTTGACATTCTTGTAGCGTGGCGCTTACTATGAAACCGGTTTCTTGAAACCCCTTTCAGTCGCTGAAAGAGCTGCAGCCTGAATCCCGTGGGCCGCTGCTGAGCGGTACGCTGATCTTCTTCCACCTGACTCTCTGTAGATCCATGCTCTGGAAAAAAGCGCTTTTGTTGATTGTCGTGCTCTGCGTCGGAGGGGGCGGCTCCGCGCTTGGGCAGGCCGGCACCGTCGCGGGCACTGTGACGGAGGCCGCGTCGGAGAAGCCCCTGCCGGGCGCCAACGTGGTCGTCCTTAGCACCGGCCAGGAGGCCGGTTCGCAGCAGGGGGCCAGTACGGATGCGGACGGCTCATACCGCCTTACGGGCCTTGAGCCGGGGACGTACGACGTGCGGGCGTCTTTCATCGGGTACCAGAGCCAGACGGAAGAGGTGACGGTGGCGGCTGGGGAGACCGCGACGGTCAACTTTGCCCTCACGACTGGAGGCGTTGCGATGGATGAGATGGTCGTCGTGGGGTACGGCACGCAGGAGCGCAGCGACCTCACGGGGTCGATCTCGTCGGTGCCGACGCAAGATCTCGAGGACACCCCAATCGAAAGCGCTCAGGAGGCGATCCAGGGGCGCGTGTCGGGCGTGACGGTCACCCAGAACACGGGAAGCCCGGGCTCCGGCTTCAGCATCCGGATTCGCGGGACTGGCACCACGGGCAACAGCAATCCCCTCTACGTGGTGGACGGCGTGCCGATCTCGGATCCCACTGCCACGGGGGCCGGGGGCATCAGCTTTCTCAACCCCAGCGACATTGAGTCGATCGACATTCTAAAGGGGGCATCGGCGGCGGCCATCTACGGGGCACAGGCGGCCAACGGCGCGGTCATTATCACTACGAAGACGGGAGAGGCAGGCGAGCGGAGCGTCAGTTTTAACGCTTACACAGGCGTACAGGAGACGTCGCGCACAATCGACATGCTTAGTGGCCCCGAGTACGCTGCCCTGCGCAATGAGGCGGACATCAATGCTGGCCAGGGCCCCACCTTCACGTCACCGAGCACTTTCCTTGGGCCAAACGGAACTACCGACTATCAAGACCTGGTCTTCGAGCAGGGAACGACCCAAAACTACAACCTAGCCGTTGCGGGGGGCAGCGAGGATCTGACGTACCGCATTAGCGGCGGGTACTTCGAGGAGGGGGGTATCATCGACAAGTCGAGCCTGGAGCGGCTGAATGTGCGGGTGAACACCGAGTTTGAGGTCAACTCGCTCCTTACGGTGGGTGAGCAGGTGACCGCCGAGCGCCTAACCCGAAATACGATTTCGGAGACAGACAATGTGCGCAACCTGCTCATTCAGACGCTTCAGGTGGACCCCACGGTGCCGGCGCGCGACAGCGCCGGCAACTTCACGGCTCAGCCCCGGACGAACGCCCAAAATCCGCTGGCCGCTCTGGACTTTCAGAACAACGAGTTCAACGAGAACCGCCTCGTCGGAAATATTTTTGCGGAGCTGTCTGTCCTAGAGTCGCTTCGCGTCCGCTCGCAGTTTGGCTTCGACCTGCGCAACGGCAACACGTTTGCCTTTACGCCGGAGTTCGACATCAGTCCCAGTTTCCAGAACGTCTCTCCGAGCGCCACGCAGTTCTCGGACTTCCAGAGCTCGCTCGTCTGGGACAACACGGTGACCTTCGACCAGACGTTCGGCGTCCACGATGTGAAAGCAGTGGGCGGCACCACAATCGAGACGAACAGCTACCGCTTCATCAACGGCACCACGCAGGGCCAGCCCGGCAATGATCCCTCGCTTCGGTACCTCGGCGCCGGCCCCGAGGTGGTCAACATCGGCGGAAGCCTCGCGGAGTCGAACCTGCTGTCGTTCTTCGGGCGCGTCAACTACAACTTCTCGGACCGCTACCTGCTGACTGCCGTGGCCCGCTACGACGGGTCCTCCCGGTTTGGGGAAAACAATCGCTTTGCGTTCTTCCCATCCGTCTCAGCGGCGTGGCGCATCTCCGAAGAGCCCTACTTCCCCGACACGGACCTGGTGAACAACCTGAAACTGCGAGCCGGGTGGGGACAAAATGGGAACCAGCGCATCGGAGACTATCCGTTTGCGGCCACCATCGCCGGCAATCAGGACTACGTGCTGGACGGCCAACTGGCCCCCGGCTCCGCCCCGCTGCAGTCGCCCAACCCGAATGTGAAGTGGGAAGAGACGACCCAGACAGACGTGGGGCTCGACGCCACCCTCTTCAGCGAGCGGCTGG
>NZ_JAZKRW010000092.1:0-12957 GCF_036626415.1 Salinibacter sp. | reverse complement strand
GCGTTGGAAGAAAAATCGGAGCTTCACCGGCTCACGATGAAAACTGTCCGGTAGCCAAGTGAGCCGCTTGAGAGGCCCTCTTCTGTGCTTATTCTTTGGAGCTTTCCACTTCCCTTCCCATGGAGCTGCGCCACCTTCGGTACTTCACGGCCCTCGCCGACGAACTGCACTTCGGCCGCGCGGCCGATGCCGTCTTCGTGGCCCAGTCCACCCTGAGCCAGCAGATCAAGGCGTTCGAGGACGAGATCGGCGTCGCCCTCTTCGACCGGTCGTCCGGCGGCGTGGACCTGACGGACGCGGGGCGCACCTTCCTGCCGTACGCCAAGCGTGTGCTCCGCGAGGCCCGGCGCGCGGAGTCCGTGGCGCGGGCGGCCCGGGACGGACTGGCCGGCCTGCTCACCATCACCTACGAGGCGACCGCGATGCGGAGCGGGCTCCCCGCCATCATCAAGGCCTTCCGGTCCGAACGTCCCCACGGCGAGCTCGACCTGGTGGAGCAGACGACCCGCGAGCAGGTGAACGCCCTCCGGGAGGAGGCGACGGACGCCGGGTTTCTATTCCTGCCGATCAACGAGCGCGGCCTGCGGGTGCAGCCCCTCTTCACGGCCCCGATGGTGGTGGTGCTCCCGACAGGCCATCGGCTTGCCGACCAGACCTCCGTGCCCCTTCGCGAGCTGGAGGGCGAACCGCACATCATCTGGGCCCGGAGTGGAGCGCCCCGCATTCACGATGCCTACGTGCGCGCCTGCCATGAGGCCGGCTTCACGCCGCAGATTCTTCAAGAGATTGAACGGGGAGAAAGCTTTCTCGGCCTCGTGGAGGCCGGCCTGGGCGTGTCCATCGCCCATGCCTCGAACGTGCAAATCCAGCGCCCCGGCGTGCGGTACGCAAAAATTGTGGAGCCGACGGTGCCCCTCCCCCTCGGCCTCGCACACCGTCACGACGATGACTCGCCGTTGCTCGATCGGTTTTTGGAAACCGTGATGGACGAGCAGGAGGCATTTACCCAAAACCCGATCTGATCGGGGCCTCCGAGGGCCGGTGCTCAGCCATACGCCCCTACCCCTTCGACTTGGGACTGTCCGACCGAGCGAAGTGAGACACCCAAAGAGACATGCGGAGCCAATGCGCGGGGCGGCGTAGACGGCAACGAAGGCTCTCTAGAACGGGAGATCATCGTCCGGCTCGAAGCTCTCGTTCTGCCGAAGCGTCTCCTCGTCTCTAATCATGGCGAGCACATCGGACACCTGCTCAACGGTCAACGCGTCGACCGCGGAGACGCCCTCTACGTCGAGCACACGGCTCAGATACCCCTCGTCGCGCCCGCAGTAGGCGGCAAATCCGATGATTTTCTCCCCGAGCGGCCCGTCCGGAATGGCCGTCTCCCCGACGCGCTGCTCGGGCGGATGCTGGCGGGTGCGATTCAGAAGCACCTCCGCAGCCCGGTCGATCTCGGCCTGAGAGGGCCCTTCGGACGACGCCGGGTCTGCGGACGCGGTAGAGGCGGAACGTTGCCGCGACGGGTCCGCCCCGCGAGCGGTCGGTTCATCTCGGGAGGGCGCGCCGGACGCGTTCCCCTCCGCTTCGATCCGGTCTCCTTCAGGGGTGATCTGCCCCGTCTCTCCCGTGTCCCGATCGTAGACTTCGATGTTCTGATCGTACCCGACGTAAACGCCGAGCGGGTTGGTGTCCGTCACCCCGAGGTCGAGCGTGTAGTTGTGGTCGTCGTCGTAGGCACGGAGCCGCATCTTGTCGAACGTGCCGCGCTCGCCCTCGAGGTCCTGGTCGTAAATCACGACCACCTCGTCGGCCCCCGACGCGCGGCGAAGCCGATGCTCCGCCCGCTCGATCTCGCGGATGATTTCCTGACAGTGCGCCAGCTCTTTGAGGGAACCGTCAAACGAAAACGAAAGGTCACCAATGCTGAAGTGGCCCGTCGGCATGGCGTGAAAGCGCTGATCGAGGGAGTGTGCAGCGGGCCTCTCACGAACCGTGAGGCGCAGGCCCGAATCATGTGCAAATTATGTCCGCGTAGCAAACGAGGCGTTCCGGATTCAGATCCCGCTCTCTGTTATATTTCCTTCAGCGCGCGGGCCCCAACCCAGCCCTCGGTTCGGTCCCCGAGCCGCACGCGCACCCACCCATTCCGCTCCGCAGCGGGGGCTACGAGCATCCCCGAGCGGAGCGTTGTGTCGACGGCGGCCGTGTCGGCGGGAGCGGCCCGGAGTGGCACCGATGCGTCCATCACGACGGCTCGGCGCTCCTGGGCCTGCACGTACGAGGTGCCCAGCGCGACGGCGACAAGCAGCAGTCCGGCGCCCATCGCCCCCCATACCGCCGGGGTGGGCCACGCTGCCCCATGGTTCGGGCCGGCCCGAACTACAGCCCCGAAGCCTCCGGCACACATCGCCAGCACCCCGAGTCCAAACAGCGCTAGGGGCGACCATCCCGCCACGAGGGCCCCGAGGCCCGTGGGCGGCGGCCCGCGCCGGGGAAGCTCGGCCCGCCGGCGAACGTACTCCAGGTTGTGCTGCAGACGCCGATCCTCGGGCCGGAGGCGACGCCCCCGCTCGTAGGCCCAGACGGCCAGCCCCGTACGGCCGAGGCGCACGTAGGCGTTGCCCAGGTTGTGATAGAGCGCCGCGCTCGCGTGCCCCGAGTCAAGGAGGGCCCGGTACGTGTCCGCAGCCTCTTCGTACCGGGCATGCGCATACGCCTCGTTGGCCTCCGCGAACCCCTGCGCCACAGAGGCCGGCTGCGCCCCGGCCGGGGAGACGATCAGTCCCAGTCCACCGAGAAGAACCGCGAATAGGCGCATGGAACGGGCGTTGAGCGTAGGGGGGCGATAGTGCTACGGACGAAGCGCCGGGCCTTCCGGCCGGGGCAGGTGGGAATCGAGCCGTCGGAGTACAGCGTGGGCGTTGGCCAGTACGTCCTCGGGGGCCACGGAGGCGGTGCTGGGCGCGTATTGCGCTTCGTCACAGCGGTCGAGCACGTCGTAGAGGGCGTCCTGAAGGTCCGCCGGGACGTCGTGACGGGGAAGGTGGCGATCGAGCACCGCTCGGGGAACATCGGTGGGGCCGCTCCGCCCCAGCCGCTCTGCGAGGAAGGCCCGGAGGCCACGTGCCACGGCGTCATAGAAGGCGGCGTCGGCACCTTCGCGGAGGCGACGCTGGGCTTCTCGAAGCCGGGTCGTGTCCGCATCGTCAGCAGGGGCGACCTGGTTCGAGGAGGGTCCCAGTTGGTGGCCCCAGCGCCGGTAGGCAGCCCCCGCCCCACCCCCCAGCACAGGGATGAGAAGGGCCAGGTAGGTCCAGGGATTTCGGTAGAGGGGCCGTCGGTTCGTTCGGCCCCACTGTGCCCCATCCGCCTCCATCGGCTCCGCCACGTCGTCCACCGGCAGGCCGTTGCCCGTTCGCCCCATCGGCCGCGGCGCTGCCTCCCCCGTCACACGCAGCGCTGGGGGCTCGGCCCGAAGCACCTCGTACCGTCCGGCCCCCGGCTCCAGGTAGGCAAACACAACGGGCGGGAGGTCGTGGAGGCCGCTGGACTGAGGCACGAGCGTGTAGGTGAAGGTTTTGGTGCCCCGTAGTCGCGACTCGTTGCGCTCGATGTCCGTTTCGACGGTCGGCTCGTAGACCTCCACCCCGGACGGCGAGTCGACGGATGGGGAGGAGAGCGTCGCCAAGTTGCCTTTCCCCTCCACCTCCACCGTCAAGGAAACCGGCTCGCCCACCGACACACTGTCGGGAGCAGCGTCGACCGCCATCGCAAACTGCCCCACGGCCCCGTCAAAGGCAGGGGGGGCCCCCTCCGGAAGCGGACGCGCGTTCAGGGAAAGGCCCTCGGAGACGAGCTGTACGGGCGAGAAGCGCCCTCGTAGCGACGGCCCGTCGTCCCGTATGCGCATCGTTCCCTGGGCCTCCGTCTCGATGCGGAGGGGATCGACCTGGAGGCTGCCGGGCCGCGTGGGAAACAGGGCCACCCGCTTCAGGACGACGGTCTCGTAGGCCTGTCCGTGGGCCTGCCGCCGCTGGGGCGTGGGGCGAGACGCCACGTTAAGCTCCTCGCGCCAGAAGCCTGGCGCATCCCACGAGCCGGCCAGGCGGCTGTGGCGGAGCCGAATGCCGGGGCGGTAGAGCAGTCTGTATTCGACGACCACCTGCTCGTTCTGGTACACCTGATCGTCAGTCGCACGGGCACGGATGAAAAGATCGCGGGCATCTAGGGATTGGTCCGGAGACGCCCCATCGGGACGCGTCAGCGTCGGGGCATCGGGCTGCTCGCCCCGCGGAGACACCTGGACGCGAATGGGGGCGGTCGTGTACTTCTTTCCTCGAACCACGACGGTGAGGGGCTGAATGCGAGCGGGTCCCTGCCGTCGCGGGCGAAGCCGCCACGAGAAGACGACCCCCTGCCGAAGCCGCCCGCCCCTCGACGCCCGAATTTGCCGCGTCCGGGGCGTGCGCTGCTGGAGCTCCAGGTGGGTCGTGGAGGGCGGATCCGGCGTCTGCACAACGGTGGCCGGCGCCCCGTCGACCCGCACCGTCAGCTGGATTTCCTCTCCCACTGCCACGTCCGTAGGATCGGCCTCGGCGGTGATCCGCACCGCCCCCTCGGACTGGGCCCGGCCCACGCCGACCCACACGGCCGCCATCGCAAGGGCGAGAACCGCAATGCGCATGAGCGTAGCTTGTAGGGTCCGCATGGGCGGCGTGCCGCTGATGAGGAAGACCCGTTCGCCCCCCGTCGCCGCTTCTCGCCCGGGCGCGGGATATGATATATTGTCCGCACATATTGTCCGCGGGACTACCAGTCTTTCTCCACTCGCTCCGGCTCCCGCGACGGTCTCTGTACTTCACGGAGCAGCGTTTGCTCCTGACGTTCGAGGGCCCCGAGGAGGCGGGCCGCCTGTGCCCGGCTCAGGCGGCGGGCCGGTTGGCGATCGCCGGCCCGTTCACTGCCCGGCCCCCCCTGTGTTGCTCCCTCGGGCGATCCTGCGGACGATGGATCCGCCCCCTCAGACGGGGGCGACTCCGAGCCGGAGGCGTCCTCCGCCTGAGACTGCGACGCCTCGCCCGGGGCGTCCGACGACTCCTGCGGGCCGTCCTCTCCCTGGGGCGGGTCGCGCTGCGATTGGGACTGCTGGCCCTGCGGGGCGTTCCGCCCGCCTCCGCGTCGCTTCTCTTGCTGCTCCAACTTCTTCCGGAGGGCCTGTAGGCGCGGGTCCGACGGGGCCACCTCCAGCCCCCGCTCCACCGCCCGTCGGGCCGCCTCCGTGTCCCCCTCGACGTACTGCTGCGCGGCGTCGTGAAAGAAGGTGTCGGCGGAGGACTGGCCCAGGGCCGGCGTGCCGACCAACGCGATCAGCAGTCCCCCCACGACTCCGATCCAGTGCAGGCGCATCACGAATCTGAACGGGCAATTTGTGCAATTTCGTCGAGGCGGGCCATAAAGTCGCGGTACGCGCGGACCGTCGAGTCCCGCCGCAGTCCATCCCGCAGCAGGGCCGCGGCGGTGGTGTACTGGGTCCGCGCCACCAGGGCGTCGGCCTTGTTCTTCAGCTGCTCGGCGAAGGGGGAGGGCTCGATGGTTGGCGAGTCGTCCCCGGAGCGCCCGTCCGCCTGCCGCTTCAGGTACTCGTAGTTGAACCGGGCGGCCTCGTGCGTGGGGTCGAGAAGCAGCACCTCTCGGTAGCGGTCCAGGGCCGTAGTTCGATCGTTCCGTTCAGCCGCGACGTTGGCGGCATTGAAGAGGGCTCGCACCCGCCCGGCCTCCGTCGTGGCGGCACGACGGGCCTTCCGGAACGCCGTCCGGGCGGCCCCGAGGCGGCCCTGGCGGTGCAGGGCCAGTCCCAGATTGTTCTGCAGCCCTGTGTACACGGCACCGGTCGTGTCGCCGAGCGCCTCCAGGCCCGCCTGGTAGGTCTCCGCCGCGGCGACGTACTGTCCTTGTTCGAAAAGGGCATTGCCGTCCCGACCCTGCTCTGCCCCGGTGTCGCCGAGGAGGCCGAACAGGAGCAAAATGAGTGCCGTACGGGCAAGCATCCGCCAAGGGGTTGGTCACAATACAACGTCGCGAAGGCATTCTACCGACAGCGCTGCCCGTCGATTCCGTTGCGACTACTCGGTGGTCTGGGCCCGACCGAGCCACGCCCCGACCCTCATGCCTGGGGCGGCGCGGCGACGCACCGGAAGGAGGCTGCCGGCGAGCAGCAGCACGAGGGCTGCCGCCAGGGGCCACTGGTACATCTCCTCGTAATCGGCAAATCGCTCGGCGTCGTACGTCGAGGCCCCGACTTGACGCAGCGCCGCCGGCACGTCCGACAGGGCACTGGCGGCGGCGCCGATCCGAAAGTACGCCCCCGACTGGGCGAGGCGCGTCAGGGGGGCCTCCTGCAGGCGGCTCTGCACGACCTCTCCCTGCCGATCGCGCTTGACGTCGACCCGCCGACCATTCTCGTAGACCGGAATCCGGGCCCCCTCCTCGGACCCGACCCCCGCAGTCAGGAGCGTAACCTCAGCCTCTTCGGCCCGCTGCCGAGCGGCGTCGAGGTCGCCGGCGTGGCTCTCCCCATCCGAGATAATCAGCAGTGCCCGGGGGCGCGGCTCGCCCGGGGCCGTCGTGGTATCCTCCGCCGGTCCCGTTGCGCCGAGGGCCTGCAGGCCTGCGTCGACGGCCGCGCTCATGTCGGTCCCCGGCGCCGAGACCTGATCGGGGGCCGCCGCGTCCAAGAACAGGCGGAAGGCGCCGTAGTCGGTCGTGAGGGGCGACTGGACGACGCCCTGCCCGGCGAAGAGCACGAGCCCCACCCGGTCGCCCGACAGATCGCCCACCAGTGTGCGGACCTCGTTTTTCGCGCGACGGAGGCGGCTCGGGGGCACGTCCTGCGCCCGCATCGACGCCGACACGTCCAGCGCCACCACCAGGTCGACCCCACGGCGCTCTACGGTGCGCACCTCCGTGCCCCACCGCGGCCCCATCAGGGCCACGGCCCCGAGGAGGAGCGCCCCCACCACGAGGCCCGCCTTCCACGTTCGGCGGCGCGGACGAAGGGCCGTCGCGAGCTGTCGCACGGTGGCCGGGTGCCCGAACCGCTCCCGGTCGGCCCGGCGCTGCCGCGCGGCCCATGCGTAGGCCCCCACGGCCGCCGGGGCGAGGAGGAGCGTCCACATGTATGTTGGATAGAGCCAATTCATGTGTGGAGTGTGAGGCCAAGGGGCGAACGCTAAGGCCACCGGACTCTCGGCCGTTCCCGTGGACGCGTGCTAGGGAAAGCGCCGAAAAAGGGTCGTGGAGAGGCCGACCTCCAGGAGCACGATCCCCAGGGCCGGCAGGAGGAACCATGGGTACCGCTCCGTCCGGTCCGTGTAAATGCGCTCGTCGACCGGCGCAGCCTCCATGGTATCGATCTCGGCGTAGATGCGCTCTAGGGCGTCCCGGTTCGTGGCCGAGAAGTACTGCCCGCCAGTGGCGGTAGAGACGGCCTGGAGCATGTCCGTATCCACCCCTGCCGACTCGTCCCGCTGGCCCTGCGGCAGGGATTCTTCCCAGGTCTCCTCGCCTTCCGAGGACCCGACCCCGATGGCATAGACCCGCACCCCCATCGTCTGGGCCACCTCAGCCGCCGTCCGGGGGTCGATCTGGCCACGATTGTTGCGGCCGTCGGTGAGCAGGATGGCCACCTTGCTTTCCGCCTCGCTCTCCTTGAGCCGATTGACGGCGGTCGCGAGGGCCGTGCCCACGGCCGTGCCATCCTCCACGGCGCCAATCTCCACGTCGTCGAGCATGCGCTGGAGGAACGAGTAGTCGAGCGTCAGGGGCACCTGCGTGTACGCCTCGGCGGCAAAGACGATGAGGCCCACCCGGTCGGACACACGCCCTTCCACGAACGTGCCCGCCGCCTCGCGCGCCGCCTCAAAGCGGGTCGGCTGAAAGTCATCTGCCTGCATCGACGTGGAGGCGTCGAGGACCAGCATGACGTCGATGCCCTCAGCCGTGCGGGTTCGCGTGGTCTCTTCGGCCTGGGGCCGGGCCAGGGCCAGGATGCCGAGCGCGAGCGCCCCCATCCGGAGGGCCGCCGGGAGCCATTGCAGACGCACGGTCCACGCAACCGGCGCGTCCTGCACCGGCCCCACGTCACTGTAGCGGAGCCCGGTCGTCCGCCGTCGTCGCCACCACGTCCAGGCGCCCACTGCCGGCACGGCGAGGAGCCACCACAACAATTGAGGATTGACAAAACTCACGGGCGGGCGGTCGCGCAGGTCTATCGGATTCAGGACAACGGGGTGCAAAGAGCACGCCGCGAACAGGCACTATGCGTCCTGCCGGGCAGTGACAGCGTCGACGAGGGCCGGCAGCACGTCCCCGGCGGGCCCCTGAATCGACTCGTGCACCGTGTCGGTGACGCCGGTCGCGTCCGGGTTGACTTCGGCCACGTACGCCCCCTGCTCTCGTGCCGCCACGGGAAGGCGTGCGGCCGGGTACACGACGGCACTCGTGCCCACACTTAGAAACACGTCCGCCCGCTCGGTGGCCGCATCCGCCTGCTCCATCGCGGCGGGCGGGAGCATCTCGCCGAACCAGACCACGTCCGGGCGGACGAGCCCGTCACAGTCCGGGCAGCGGGCCGGCTCGCCGTCTTGAATGGCCGCGTCGACGATCTCCGCCCCCACCGTCCGCTCACAGTCGCGGCAGTAGTTGTCCGTAATGTTGCCGTGCAGTTCGATGACGGTGCTGTTCTCGGCACGGTTGTGGAGGTCGTCCACATTCTGGGTCACAACGGCCAGCGACGGCACGTGCGCCTCCAGGGCCCTCAGGGCCCGGTGGCCCGCGTTCGGTTCGGCGTCCTCCACGACCTGGCGCCGGTGCCGATACCAGCCCTGCACCAGTTCGGGGTTGTCGAGGAACGCCTCCACGTTCGCGAGCTCCTGCGGGTCGAACTCGTCCCAGAGGCCATCGGGGTCGCGGAAGGTGGGGATGCCGCTCTCGGCGCTGATGCCCGCCCCGGTCAGCACGGCCACGTGCTCGGCTTGGGCCAAACGGTCGACGAGCGTGTCGCTGAAGTCGGGCATTGGGACGGAAACGCGGGGATCGAATGCTGAAAGACAGAGTCGCGAGGATGCCTCCTCCCGTGAGCGGAGTGGAATCGCCTCTCCTCTCGTCGTGCCCTCACGTAGAAGGCGGGAGGTCCTCTTCGGGCGGCGCCTCTGCCCGGCGCTGTGCACCTTCGAGGGCGTCGAGCACGGCCTGTGCGTCGTCGAGAACGGACCGGCTCTCCGCGGGTGGGGGCTGGGCGTCGGCAAACTTGACGAGGTCGGCCCGCTCCAGTACCGCCTGAAGGCGCTGAAGGGTCTCCTCTCGCACCTCGGGCCGCCGCCGGAGCGCGGCCACCACCTCGGCGGTCGTCTGCTCCAGGGCCCGAATGCCGACGCGACGGGCCAAGTAGACGCGCAGCGCCTCGGTGAGGTCCACGTAGAAGGCGGTGGCGGCCTCGCGCCCGGAGGGGTGGCGTCGCTCCAGGCGCCGGAGCCGCGCCGCCGCGGCCTCGTACGGAGGTTCCGGGCTAGGGGCGTCGGGGGGCTCCTCGTCGCCGCGGGCGCGCCAGCGCCACCATCCGTAGGTGCCCCCGCCGAGCAGGGCCGCGACGACAAGGCCAAGCAGTCCCCACATCCAGGCCGGGTGGGGAAAGGGGGCGACCGCGGCCGGGGTCCGGAGCGCGTCCGCATCGGGCCCCACGACCGACACGACCGGCAGCGTGCGGGGCGACGTGCCCACCACCGCCGTGTCGCCCGCCGAGGCGAGGCGAACGGGCACAACCGGAACGCGGGCCGAGTCGAGCGCGAAGGTCGTAACCTCGTAGGCCACGCTGTCGACCCGACGGGCGCCGGGGGAACGTCGCGTCTGAACCGCCTCTCGCCGCACCGCGTGCAGGTCGCCGAACAGGGCCGACCCGGCGTCCGCCGCCGGAAAAATCGCCTCACGATCCGCGTCGTGTGCGGCCACCAGGGTTAGCGTGAACCGCTCGCCGATCTTCACGCTGTCGGCCGACACGTGCGCCTCAACGCGGGGCGCAGGCTGTGCGTCCGCAGGCCGCACGCACGCAACCGACAGGCCCAAGAGTCCAAGAAGCCCGAGCCACGTCCACCCTCGCATTCGTCGCTGCATATGTCCCGAGTCGATCAACGGACGAGCGCGTCCCGTGCTAGCCCCGCCGGGCCCGTCCCCGGAAGAATGCAATGAGGGGCTCCAGGGGGTCCGCGTCGGTGCGAACGATGACGTGCCCGACCCCGGCCCGCCGAAGAATCTCGCGGGTGCGCTCGCGACGGGCCCGGGCCGAGGCCGCCATGGCCTCCCGCACCGCCGGGTCCCGGGTGTCTACCGTCACCGTCTCCCCCGTCTCGGCGTCGGTCAGATCAACCAGGCCCACCGGCGGCAGTTCCTCCTCGCGGGGGTCCTGGAGCTCGATCCCAATCGTGTCGTGGCGCTGCCCAGCGGCCCGCAGCATCGAGTCGTAATCGGCGTCAAAGAAGTCGCTCACCAGCACGAGGATCGACCGGCGCTGCAGCATCCGAAGCACGCGCCGGAGCGCCTCCCCGATGTCTGTCCCCACCGAGCTGGCCTCCGCCGTAAACAGCTCACGGATGCACCGCAGCACGTGCCGCCGCCCCGACCCCGGCCGCACAAATCGCTCCGTCTCGTCGGAGAACAGGAGCAGCCCCACGGTGTCGTTGTTCCGGATGGCACTGAAGGCGATGACCGCACAGATCTCGGCGGCCACCTCCCGCTTCAGCTTGCCCTGAGACCCAAAATTCTCCGACCCGGACACGTCGACGCACAGCATGACGGTCTGCTCCCGTTCCTCCTCGTACACCTTCACGTAGGTGTCGTCCATCCGCGCCGACACGTTCCAGTCGATGGTGCGGATGTCGTCGCCCACCTGGTAGGGCCGCACCTCGGCGAACTCGATCCCGCGCCCCTGGAAGGCCGACTGGTACTCGCCCTGAAAGACGCTGTCCACCACTCCGCGCGTGCGAACCTCCAGGCGGCGGATTTTTTCGAAGAGCTCGTCGGGGATCATGGGGCACTCTGTGTCGGCATCGGTGTGGCGACGGCTTGTGCCGGTCGCACCGGGAGGGCAACCCCAACTCCGCCTTCCCACTACGTGATCCACCGGGACAGGGCCTCTACGGCGCTCCGCAGCGGCACACTAGCCATCCGCGAGCTCGGCCGCCCCCCGCGGTACGCTCGAATTCAGCCTCCCTCAAGCCGAACCGTGCCCTTCGTTCCATCGACCTCAGCCTGCTGTCCGTCTTTGAGTAGGGTCGTCGCCCGGTCCAAGCCGACGACGCACGGCTTGCCGAACTCCCGTGCAACGACGGCGCCGTGTTGCAGGGCCCCGCCAACTTCGAGAACAATGGCCGCCGCGTTCACGAAGAGGGGTGTCCAGCCCGGATCGGTCGTCGTGGCGACCAGCACGTCGCCCGTCTTAATGGGCTTCTCGTCGACCGCGTGCAGAACCTTCGCCGGCCCGGTTGCCACGCCGGGCGAGACCGGCATCCCTCGAAAGCCATCGTCGGTCTCCTGCGACGGCGGGCGGAGGATGCGACCGCGCGAGTCGATCACCGGCGGAAAGGAGGACACCTGACTCTCCAGGCGTTTCAGAAAGCGGGTCCGTTCCTTGCGGCGGGCGAAAAGCGCGGCGCCGAAGGCCGGGCCGGTAACCTGGAAGAAGTGCCGGGCACTCGGGGCGAGGTACCGCCGCCGGAACGCGTCAAGCGGACGGCTGAAGTCGATCTCCTCGCTCACCCAGGTCTCGAACGCATCGACCTTCTCCCGGTACGCGGTCCAGGCCCGGTCCGGGGCCAGGAGGATCCACAGCGTCGACGCAATCGTGCGCGCCACGCGCCGCAGAAAACGGGGAAGCACCGTCCTCATCCGCAGGCGGGCCCACGGCGGTCGGGTCGGGAGGGGGACGTATGTGGTGATCGGACGGGCCTGAAGTACATGAAGCTGATCGCCCACATAGGCCCACTCGACGTCCACCGGACGCTTGTACAGGGCCTCGATGCGGCAGAGCTCGTCTGTGAGCTCGAAAAGCTGGGCGTCGCTGAGCGTCCGGTCCGCGGCACGCGGTTCCTCTTGCTCCCGAATCCCGCTTTCGGCGTCCAGCCGCACGGAGACTGCTTTCTCTCCGGTCGTCGCCCCCCACGACGCTCCGCTCGACCGTGTTCACGACGAAGTGGTCGGGCGAGACGCGACCGTCGACCACCGACGTGCCGAGCCCCCAGTTGGCGTCGATAACAGCCTCGTCGTAGTCGTTCGTAACCGGGTTGAGCGAGAAGGCCACCCCGGCCACGGTGCTGCCGATCTGCTCCTGCACGACGACGGCAAGGCGCGGCGCAAGGTCGTCGAAGCCGTGCTCCATCTTACAGAGAAGGACGCGCACGTCCAGGCTCGACGCAGCGCAGTCCCGGAGGGCGTCTTCAAGGCCGTCCAGCGGAACGCCCAGCCTCGTCTCATAGCCGCCGGCAAAGGAGGCCGTTTCTAAGTCTTCTTCGGGCGAGGAGGAGCGCACCGCAAGGCGGGTGTCTTCGCCGCACCGCGCGGCAAGGTCCTCGCGCAGGCGCTCCAGGGCGCGCTGCTGGGCCGTCGTCCATGGGAGCGCCCGGCACCGCGCCTTCAGGTGCTTGCAGAGCGGCGGCCAGTCCTCGGGCAGAGTGTCCGCCAGCGCGGCCCCGGCGTCCATCCCCGTGATCGTTTCGAACCAGGGCGCGAAGAACGCGGTGGGGGAGGATGGCGCCCGGCGGCACCGGCACGTCCGCTGCCGCCATGCGAATGAGCGAGTGCCCCTTGCCCCCGACAGCGGATTGCGAGGGCCGTTCTGGAGAGGGAAATGGAATCAACAAAAGCCTATGATGCCTCGATCTGGACTGAAGGGTAGCAGTTGCACAACAT